>NZ_JBWKUP010000002.1:0-451891 GCF_059420905.1 Janthinobacterium sp. GW821-FHT03C08
TGATTCGTGCAAACTCTAGAAAGGAGGTGATCCAGCCGCACCTTCCGATACGGCTACCTTGTTACGACTTCACCCCAGTCACGAATCCTACCGTGGTAAGCGCCCTCCTTGCGGTTAAGCTACCTACTTCTGGTAAAACCCGCTCCCATGGTGTGACGGGCGGTGTGTACAAGACCCGGGAACGTATTCACCGCGACATGCTGATCCGCGATTACTAGCGATTCCAACTTCATGCAGTCGAGTTGCAGACTACAATCCGGACTACGATACACTTTCTGCGATTAGCTCCCCCTCGCGGGTTGGCGGCGCTCTGTATGTACCATTGTATGACGTGTGAAGCCCTACCCATAAGGGCCATGAGGACTTGACGTCATCCCCACCTTCCTCCGGTTTGTCACCGGCAGTCTCATTAGAGTGCCCTTTCGTAGCAACTAATGACAAGGGTTGCGCTCGTTGCGGGACTTAACCCAACATCTCACGACACGAGCTGACGACAGCCATGCAGCACCTGTGTACTGGTTCTCTTTCGAGCACTCCCCGATCTCTCGGGGATTCCAGCCATGTCAAGGGTAGGTAAGGTTTTTCGCGTTGCATCGAATTAATCCACATCATCCACCGCTTGTGCGGGTCCCCGTCAATTCCTTTGAGTTTTAATCTTGCGACCGTACTCCCCAGGCGGTCTACTTCACGCGTTAGCTGCGTTACCAAGTCAATTAAGACCCGACAACTAGTAGACATCGTTTAGGGCGTGGACTACCAGGGTATCTAATCCTGTTTGCTCCCCACGCTTTCGTGCATGAGCGTCAATCTTGACCCAGGGGGCTGCCTTCGCCATCGGTGTTCCTCCACATATCTACGCATTTCACTGCTACACGTGGAATTCTACCCCCCTCTGCCAGATTCTAGCCTTGCAGTCTCCAATGCAATTCCCAGGTTGAGCCCGGGGATTTCACATCAGACTTACAAAACCGCCTGCGCACGCTTTACGCCCAGTAATTCCGATTAACGCTTGCACCCTACGTATTACCGCGGCTGCTGGCACGTAGTTAGCCGGTGCTTATTCTTCAGGTACCGTCATTAGCAAGGGATATTAGCCCTCACCGTTTCTTCCCTGACAAAAGAGCTTTACAACCCGAAGGCCTTCTTCACTCACGCGGCATTGCTGGATCAGGCTTTCGCCCATTGTCCAAAATTCCCCACTGCTGCCTCCCGTAGGAGTCTGGACCGTGTCTCAGTTCCAGTGTGGCTGGTCGTCCTCTCAGACCAGCTACTGATCGATGCCTTGGTAGGCTTTTACCCTACCAACTAGCTAATCAGATATCGGCCGCTCCACGAGCATGAGGTCTTGCGATCCCCCACTTTCATCCGTAGATCGTATGCGGTATTAGCGTAACTTTCGCTACGTTATCCCCCACTCCAGGGTACGTTCCGATATATTACTCACCCGTTCGCCACTCGCCACCAGAGCAAGCTCCGTGCTGCCGTTCGACTTGCATGTGTAAGGCATGCCGCCAGCGTTCAATCTGAGCCAGGATCAAACTCTTCAGTTTAATCTCTGTTACTTTGCCGTTTTACAGGCACCGTCATTGCTGACGGGTCGCTCACTCAAAAAACTGACAGGCTACTTCCGAAGAAGTATCCTATTTCATTATTTCTTGTGAACATTTGATATTTTAAGTATGACGCCAATCCGAAGATCGGCGCTGCACTGCATCAAATGTCCACACTTATCGACTGTTAATTGTTAAAGAACGGTATTCGGTACTGCTTATTTGCCACTCTCGCGCTATCGACAAAGCGTTGTGTTTGTCAGCTGCGAAGAAGGAAGAGTATGAAGCGTTTGCAGCATTTCGTCAACCTTCTTTTCTGCCGTTTTTTCTACTACTTTCGGCTCCCTCTGTTTCGCTAAAACCACTGCGTTGCATCGGGGAGGCGAATCATATCAAAGACCGTCGAAGTTTGGCAAGCGCTTTTCCAGGAAAGCGTGCATGCCTTCTTTTTGCGCCGGCGTACCGAAGGCAGCCTGGAACAAACGGCGCTCGTAGGCGACGCCATCGGTCAAGGTCGTTTCAAAGGCGCGGTTGACGCAATCCTTGATCATCATGGCTACCGAGGTCGGCATGGCGGCGATGCTCCTGGCGGCAGCCAGAGTTTCCTCCAGCAATTTATCGGCAGGCACCACGCGCGACACCAGGCCGATGCGTTCCGCTTCCGCTGCGTCGATGGTGCGCGCCGTCAGCAGCAAGTCCATGGCCTTGGCCTTGCCGATGGCGCGCGGCAAGCGCTGCGTGCCGCCCGCACCCGGCGTGACGCCGACCTTGATTTCCGGCTGGCCAAATTTGGCGCTGTCGGCAGCGATCAGGAAATCGCACATCATGGCCAGTTCGCAGCCACCACCCAGTGCATAACCAGCCACCGCACCCACCACGGGCTTGCGCACGCGCAAGATATGCTCCCAATTGCGGCTGATGTAAGCCTGGGTAAAGGTGTCGGGATAGGTATAGTCGGCCATGGCGGCGATATCGGCGCCGGCGGCAAAGGCTTTTTCACTGCCCGTGAGCACGATGCAGCCGATATTCTCGTCGGCGTCGAACTTGAGCAGCGCATCGCCTAGCTCATTCATCATGTTGTCGTTCAAGGCGTTCAAGGCCTTGGGGCGGTTCAGGCGGATGACCGCCACTTTCTCCTGGATATCGATGATCAAGTCTTCGTATTGCATAGTGTCTCCTCTGGATGAACGCGGTAGCGACGATTGTAGCGGCTAACGGCAGCGGCGCGACAGGCGCACTGTTATTATTCTGAGCCTGATCCTTTTCAAATCGAGCAGCAAATTTCCTCCTCTCTACTCCAGTCACTGGCCGGCCGCCTGCGCGGCGATGGCAGCGCCGCCAGCGTGAATTTTCGCCGCCTGTGGTTCAGCAATGGCCTCAATTGTTTCGGCGCCCAGATCACCTCGCTGGCCCTGCCCCTGTGCGCGGTATTGTTATTACATGCGACACCGGAACAGATGGGCGTGCTCGTCGCACTGCAGGCGCTGCCGTTCGCCCTCTTCGGCTTGCCCGTCGGCGTGCTGCTGGACCGGCGCAGCAAGCATCCGATCATGCTGTTCAGCGAAAGCATGTCGGGCCTGGCCCTGGCCAGCGTGGCCGTCGCCTACTGGTGTGGCGTGCTGTCGATGCCATGGTTATATGTAGTGGGATTCATCATCGGCACGGGTTTTGTCGTGGGCGGCGGCGCCGAACAGGTGTTTCTGACCTTCCTCGTGGGCCGCGATGGCTTGATCGATGCACAATCGAAATTTGCCGCCACCGAATCGGCATCGCGCCTGATCGGCCCCGGCCTGGCCGGGGTGCTCGTGCAATTGCTGTCGGCGCCCGTCGCCATCCTGTGCACGGCCTGCGGCTACCTGATTTCCGTGTTTAATCTGCGCGCCATGAGCGTACGCGATCCACGCCCCGCCCCCTCCGACAAGCACGCCCTGCGCGACATTGCCGACGGTTTGCTGTTCGTCTGGCGCGAACCGCTGCTGCGCGCGCTGGCCTGGGGTGCCGGCATCTGGCACTTTTTGTTTTATGCCAGCATGGCCCTGGCGGTGCTGTTTGCCACGCATGACCTGGGCATGAGTCCCGGCGTACTGGGCATGACGCAGATGCTGGGCGGCGCCGGCGTACTGCTCAGCGCTTTCATCGTCAAGCCGCTGACCCGGCGCTACGGCAGCGGCCGCACCATCCTCATCGGCCTGGCGTCCACGTCCGTATGTTTTGCCCTGACGCCTGCCATTCCCGCCCTGCTGTTCGGCAGCGCGGCCGCCACCGCCGTGGCGTATGCCGTGCTGATGTTCTTTTTTGATTGCGGCGTGATGCTGTTCTTTATTCCCTACCTGGGCTTGCGTCAGAAGGTCACGCCCGATGCCATGCTGGGACGCATGACATCGACCATGCGCTTCCTGACGGTGGCGACGGCGCCGCTGGGCGCGCTGGCCGCCGGCTGGGTGGCGGAACACTTTGGCGTGCGCAATGGCCTTGCCTGCATCGCGGCCGGCAGCATCGCGCTGACGGTCGCCATGGTGTGGGGCACGCCGCTGCGTAGCGTGCGCACCTGAAGCATGGAACGGGCATACACTGCCAAAAGATTGCCTTGGCGACACTATTCATGCCAAAGCCTGTGAGGTTTGATTTACATCAAGGTTTTAATTGATGTAAATCCATAAGCTGTCTGACATCACTTGAGGAGCACGCCATGTTTAACACCATCTTATTTCCCACCGACGGCTCGCCGTTGTCCGACAAAGCCGCCGAGACGGCCCTCGCCTTCGCCCAGCTGAACAAGGCCAAACTGGTCGCCATCAGCGTGGTGCAGCCGTTCCCGTTTTCGCCGATGGCGGACGGCGGCATCGTGCTCGATGCCAGCCTGTATGAGCAGCAGATGCAGGAAGCGTCGCAGCGGGCGATCGACAAGATCGGCGAAGCGGCGCGTGCCGCCGGCGTCCCGTTCGAAGGCGTGGTCGCCGTCTCGCCCAGCCCGCATGAAGAGATCGTGAATGCGGCGCAAACCTATCAGTGCGACATCATCCTGATGGCCTCGCATGGGCGCAAGGGCTTGAACAAGCTGTTTGTCGGCAGCGAAACGCAAAAAGTGCTGGCGCACACACACTTGCCGGTGATGGTTTTACGCTAAGCGGCAGCACCCCTCCCGGCGCCGCCCTGATGCCTTAGCGCGCCGGCGCCTGCTTCGGCAACAACACCCACACGGCGCCGCTCTGCTTCATGCGGCCCGCGTTTTCCGCCGCTTCCGCGCCAAAGCCAAAGAAATAGTCGACACGGATGGGGCCGCGAATGGCGCCGCCCGTATCCTGCGCCATCACCAGGCGCTGCATGGGGATGTCGCTGTTGGCTTGCGTGGTGGCAAGGAACACGGGCACGCCCAGCGGCACATAACGCGAATCGATAGCCACCGAGCGCTGCGGCGTCAGCGGCACGCCCAGCGCGCCCTTCGGCCCCACTTTCGGATCGGGCAAGCGCTCTTCCTTGAAAAACACATAGCTGGGATTGGCATTGAACAGCTCATCCTTGCGCGTGGGATGGCCGGCGATCCACGCCTTGATGCCCTGCGCGGACGCCTGGCTCATGGTCAGCTCGCCCTTATCGACCAGATAACGGCCGATGGATTTGTAGGGATGGCCGTTCTGGTCCGCATACGCCACGCGCACGGTTTCCTGCGTATCCGTCAGCTGCACCCGGCCGGAACCTTGCACTTGCAGGAAAAACGCTTCCACCTCGTCGTCGACCCACAGCAATTCCTTGCCGGAGACGGCCGTGGCGCGCTCGATGTCGGCGCGCGTGGCATACGGCACCACTTTCTTGCCCACCAACTTGCCCCGCAGGCGCATGTTTTTCAATTCCGGATACACACCGGCCAGGTCGACTGTAACGAGGTCATCCGGCACCTTGTACAGCGGCGTCTGGTATGGTCCGCCACGCTTGCGCGCGCCATGCAGCAACGGTTCATAATAGCCCGTGACGAGGCCCGTACTGGCACCATCGGCAGCGATGACTTGATTCGGCACAAAGAAGGTTTCAAAAAACAGGCGGATGGCCTTGTCGCTGTCGGCATTCACCTGGCGCGCGATCGTGCACGGCTCCTTCCAGTCGGGCCGCTTGACCAGCACGCCGCACGAAGCCATGAAGGCAGGCCAGGCAGCGCGCAAGTCGTCGCGCCCCCAGCCAGGCAAGGCGGAAAACTTGGCCGGACTGAAGGTCGGCGCGGCCGCGTCAGTGGCATCCTTGGCATCCTTGACGTCGGCCGGTTTGGCCGGCACCGGCTTGACGACGGACGGCGCAATCGCCGGCTCCTTGCCGCCGGAAGCTCCGGGCGCGGCGGGAGGCGTGGTACAGGCGGACAGCGCGAGCGCGACGCCGCCGATGGAAACGAGTAGACTACCGCGTGTCAATAAACGACGGTTCAATAATAAGCTGCGTGTAAATAACATAGGGGTGCGTATGTGGATCTTGATGATAGAGGCGCTGGTAGCGTTCTTCTTGCTGGCATTTATAGTCTGGTGGACCATGTATTCAGGCAAGAAGTCCACGCCGCCCGCCCGCAAACAGCTCAGCGAAGAGCGGGACGCCACCGAAAAACTGAAGTGAGCGGCGCAAGTCCGCTCCATCTGGTCTGATTAATTAATGCAGGGTGCGCGGCACCGACAGCACGAACTCGGGAATCAAAGCTTCGAACTGGTGGCCATCCTCGGCCACACAGAAGTATTCTCCCCGCATCGAACCTTGCGGCGTGCCCAGCATGGTGCCGCTCGTGTATTCGAACTGTTCGCCTGGCTGCAGCAGCGGCTGGTGGCCGACGGCGCCCAGGCCGCGCACTTCTTCCACCTTGTTGTTCGCATCCGTGATGACCCAGTGGCGCGAAATCAGCTGCGCGCCCACCGTTCCCGTATTGACGACGCGGATCGTGTAGCTGAACACATGCCGCCCCTGGTCCGGTGCCGATTGCTCGGGCAGGTATTGCGTCTTGACTGTTACCGTAAATTCATAAGTCGCCATCGTCGTTCCTCCAGACATTGCCAGTCATATATTGTGTGTCGCGCGCCGCATTGGCCGCCGCGCGCCGTGTATTCTGTGTTTCACCGTGCTGCAATCAGGCATGGTAGCGGCGTCAAGCGTAAAATAGCGCATCTTCGCATTTTCTATCCTTTGGCTACTTCACCATGACAACATTCCGTATCGCTCCCAGCATCCTGTCCGCCGACTTTGCCCGCCTGGGCGAGGAAGTGCGCAACGTCGTTACCGCCGGCGCCGACATCATCCACTTTGACGTGATGGACAATCACTACGTGCCGAACCTGACCATCGGCCCGCTGGTGTGCGAAGCGATCCGCCCGCACGTGCAAGTACCCATCGACGTGCATCTGATGGTCAAGCCCGTCGATCGCATTATCCCGGATTTCGCCAAGGCTGGCGCGAACATCATCACCTTCCACCCGGAAGCGTCGGATCACCTCGACCGTTCGCTGCAGCTGATCCGCGACAATGGCTGCAAATCGGGCCTGGTCTTCAACCCGGGCACGCCGCTGCACTACCTGGAACACGTGATGGACAAGATCGACATGATCCTGATCATGTCCGTCAATCCGGGCTTCGGCGGCCAGTCCTTCATCCCCCAAGCGCTGAAGAAAATCGCCGAAGCGCGCCGCATGATCGATGAATCGGGCCGTGACATCATGCTGGAAGTCGATGGCGGCATCAAGATCGACAACATCGCCGCCGCCGCCGCTGCCGGCGCCGACACCTTTGTCGCCGGCTCGGCCATCTTCGGCAAGCCCGACTACAAGGCCGTCATCGACGCCATGCGCGCCGAACTCGCAGCCGTCAAGGGCGCCTGATGCAGGCGGGCACGGTGAAAGACCACGTACTGGCCGGCGTGCGCGCCGCCATCATCGACCTCGATGGCACGATGCTCGACACCGTGCCCGATTTCCATGTCGCCATCAACGGCATGCGCGCCGAATTGGGTCTTGCGCCCATCAGCACCGACGCCATCAAGCTGATGGTGGGCAAAGGCTCGGAAAACCTGATCCGCACGGTGCTGGCGCTCGATTTCGATGCGGCGGGCGTGGAACATCGCTTCGACGCGGCCATGGATGGCTACCAGCGCCACTACCTGGCCATCAATGGCCAGTTCAGCACCCTGTATCCGGACGTGGAAGCGGGGCTGGCGGCGATGCAGGCGGCCGGATTGCGCCTGGCCTGCGTCACCAACAAGCCGATCGCCTTCGCCCTGCCCCTGCTGAAACAGAAAAAACTCGATGGCTATTTCGAGATCGTCTACGGCGGCGATTCGCTGCCACAGAAAAAACCGCATCCCATGCCGCTGCTGCAGGTATGCGCGGACTTCGACCTGGCACCCGCCAGAGTGGTGGCCATCGGCGACTCGTCGAATGACGCGCAAGCGGCACGGGCTGCGGCTTGCCCCGTGTTGACGGTACCGTATGGCTACAACCACGGACACTCTATACACGACACCGATTCCGATGGTATAGTAAATACGCTGCTCGAAGCGGCCCATTTTATTAGCATGCAAAACAGACCAGCATACTGACCCACACCACACCGTGAACACGTTTCTCATCAAAAAACACAATGTCACCCAAACCGGCTCGATTGAGGCCTGGCTTTGGCGACGCTGGCAATCCTGGCAGGCCTGAGGGCCGAGCCGTGTAAGATTGCTGTCGGCTGCGCGCGCAGATTTTGCGCACTTAGCGTACCGGCAGGTTTTTTGATAACCCACCGCAGGGCTTGTGCATCGTGCACACTTGTCCCCTGACGGCATGGAGAGAAACATGACCGAACTCGAATTCAAATCGCTGGCCCAGCAAGGCTACAACCGCATCCCCCTGATCGCGGAAGCCTTCGCCGACCTGGAAACCCCGCTCACCCTGTACCTGAAACTGGCGCAGACGCAGCAAGGTGGCAAGAACACCTTTTTGCTCGAATCTGTCGTCGGCGGCGAGCGCTTCGGCCGCTACTCCTTCATCGGCTTGCCCGCCACGACCGTGCTGCGCAGCCATGGCAACCGTACGGAAATCGTCAAGAACGGCACCGTGATCGAAGAGCACGAAGGCAATCCGCTCGACTTCATCGAACAGTACCAGTCGCGCTTCAAGGTGGCCCTGCGCCCCGGCATGCCGCGTTTCTGCGGCGGCCTGGCCGGCTACTTCGGCTATGACACGGTGCGCCACATCGAAAAAAAACTGGCCGGCGGCGCGCCGAAAGACGACTTGAAGCTGCCCGACATCCAGCTGATGGTGACGGAGGAACTGGCCGTCATCGACAACCTGTCCGGCAAGCTGTACCTGATCGTCTACGCCGACACGACGCAGCCCGAGTCATTCAGCAAGGCGCGCCAGCGCCTGAAAGACTTGCGCAGGATGCTGCGCCGCGGCGTCGACGCCCCCGTCACCAGCGCCTCCGTGCGCACGGAAACCATTCGCGATTTCTCCAAGGAAGACTACCTGAAGGCCGTCGCCAAGGCGCACGAGTACGTGATGGCGGGCGACCTGATGCAGGTGCAGATCGGCCAGCGCATCCGCAAGCCGTATGTCGATTCGCCGCTGACCCTGTACCGCGCCCTGCGTTCGCTCAATCCGTCGCCGTATATGTACTTCTATAATTTCGGCGACATGCAGATCATCGGCGCTTCGCCCGAAATTTTGGTGCGCAACGAAACGACGGCCGACGGCGGCAAGAAAGTCACCTTGCGCCCCATCGCCGGCACCCGTCCGCGCGGCGCCACGCCCGAGCGCGACGCCGAATTGTCGGCCGAGCTGCTGGCCGACCCGAAAGAGATCGCCGAGCACGTGATGCTGATCGACCTGGCGCGCAACGACATCGGCCGCATCGCCGAGACGGGCAGCGTGCACGTCACCGACCGCATGGTCATCGAGAAGTACTCGCACGTGCAGCACATCGTCTCGAACGTGGAAGGCAAGCTGAAAGACGGCTTGTCGAACCTGGACGTGCTGCGCGCCACCTTCCCCGCCGGCACGCTGACGGGCGCGCCGAAAGTGCGCGCCATGGAAGTGATCGACGAACTGGAAATCACCAAGCGCGGCATCTATGGCGGCGCCTGCGGCTATTTGTCGTTTGGTGGCGAAATGGATGTGGCGATCGCCATCCGTACGGGCGTGGTCAAGGACGGCATGCTGTACGTGCAGGCCGCGGCCGGCATCGTGGCCGACTCGATCCCCGAAATGGAATGGCAGGAAACCGAAAACAAGGCGCGTGCCGTACTGCGCGCCGCCGAACAAGTGCAAGATGGCCTGGATGGGGAGTTTTAAGATGCTGCTGATGATCGATAACTATGACTCCTTCACCTACAACATCGTGCAGTATTTCGGCGAGTTGGGCGAAGACGTGCGCGTCTACCGCAATGATGAAATCACGATCGAACAGATCGAGGCGCTGAACCCGGACCGCATCTGCATCTCGCCCGGCCCGAAAGCGCCGGCGCAGGCGGGCATCTCGGTGGCAGTGCTGAAGCACTTCGCCGGCAAGAAGCCGATACTGGGCGTGTGCCTGGGTCACCAGGCCATCGGCGAAGCGTTTGGCGGCAAAGTCATCCGCGCCAAGCAGGTCATGCATGGCAAGACTTCCCTTATTGCGCATACGGGCGTGGGCGTCTTCAAGGACCTTCCCAGCCCCTTCACAGTGATCCGCTACCACTCTTTGGCGATCGAACGCGCCTCGCTGCCTTCCTGCCTGGAAGTGACGGCGTGGACGGACGACGGCGAAATCATGGGCGTGCGCCACCGGGAATACGATATCGAGGGCGTGCAGTTCCACCCCGAATCGATCCTCTCGGAGCACGGCCACGCCCTGCTGAAGAATTTTCTCGAGCGCTGATCCCATGCGCACGCCACGGCGTGCCATCAGTGTCCTCCTGCGCCATCATTGAAGAAGGAAGCATCATGCCGATCACCCCACAAGAAGCCCTGCTGCGCTGCATCGAACACCGCGAAATCTTTCACGACGAAATGCTGTACCTGTTCCGCCAGATCATGTCCGGCGAAATGTCGCCCACCATGATCGCGGCCCTCACCATGGGCTTGCGCGTCAAAAAGGAAACCATCGGCGAAATCGCCGCCGCCGCGCAGGTGATGCGCGAGTTTTCCACCAAGGTGCCCATGGCCGACACCACCAACCTGCTCGACATCGTCGGCACGGGCGGCGATGGCGCGCACACGTTCAATATTTCCACCGCCTCGATGTTCGTGGCGGCGGCAGCCGGCGCACGCGTGGCCAAGCATGGCGGGCGCAGCGTGTCTTCCTCGTCCGGCAGCGCCGACGTGCTGGACTCGCTGGGCGTCAACATCAACCTGCAGCCCGAGCAGATCGCCCAGTCGATCGCGCAGACGGGCATCGGTTTCATGTATGCGCCCAACCACCACGCGGCCATGAAGCATGCGGCGCCCGTGCGCAAGGAATTGGGCGTGCGCACGATCTTCAATATCCTGGGGCCGCTGACGAATCCCGCCGGCGCGCCGAACATCCTGATGGGCGTGTTCCACGCCGACCTGGTCGGCATCCAGGTGCGCGTGCTGCAGCGCATGGGCGCGCAGCATGCCATCGTCGTGTATGGCCGCGACAATATGGATGAAGTCTCGCTGGGCGCGGCCACCATGGTGGGTGAACTGGTCAACGGCGAAATCCGCGAATATGAAATCCACCCGGAAGATTTCGGCTTGCAGATGATCGCCAGCCGCAACCTGAAGGTGGCCGATTCCGTGGAATCGAAAGCCAAGATGATGGAAGCGCTGCGCGGCGAACCCGGCGCCGCTTCCGACATCGTCGCCCTGAACGCGGGCACGGCGCTGTACGCGGCCGGCGTGGCCAGCTCGATCGAGGATGGCCTGGCGCGCGCGCGCACCGCCGTCAGCTCGGGCGCCGCGCTGGTGAAACTCGATCAATTCGTGCAGGTGACGCAGCAGCTGGGCACCCCGGTGCAAGCGTAAGCCCTCCGCCCTCCCTTATAGAATAGCCACCATCATGTCCGACATACTCGATAAAATCCTGGCCGTAAAAGCCGACGAAGTGGCGAAGGCGAAAGCCCATCGCAGCCTGGCCAGCCTGCGCGGCGACGTGGAAAGCGACAGCGCCCTGCGCGCTGATCTGCGCGGCTTCGAAGCGAGCCTGCGCCAGCACATTGCCGCCGGCAAGCCCGGCATCATCGCCGAGGTAAAAAAAGCCTCGCCGTCGAAAGGCGTGATCCGCGCTGATTTCCGCCCGTCTGATATCGCCGCCAGCTATGCGGCGCACGGCGCGGCCTGCCTGTCCGTGCTGACGGACGAACAGTTCTTCCAGGGTTCCGTGGCATACCTGCAGCAGGCGCGCGCCGCCTGCGCCATTCCCGTGCTGCGCAAGGACTTCATGGTCGACATGTACCAGATCTATGAAGCGCGCGCCATGGGCGCCGACTGCATCCTGCTGATCGTCGCGGCGCTCGACCATGGCCTGATGGCGGAGATGGAAGCGTGCGCCCACGAACTGGGTATGGGCGTGCTGATCGAAAGCCATGATGGGGAAGAGCTGACGGCGGCCCTGAGGCTCAAGAGCGCGCTGATCGGCATCAACAACCGCAACCTGCGCACCTTCGAGACGTCGCTGGAGAACACCATCGACCTCCTGCCGCGCATTCCGCAAGACCGTTTGATCATCACGGAATCGGGCATCCACAGCACGGCCGACGTGCAACGCATGCGCGCAGCCGACGTACACGCCTTCCTGGTGGGCGAAGCGTTCATGCGCGCGCCAGACCCCGGCGTAGAGCTGGAACGTCTGTTCGCCTGAATAGTGGTAGCCTGACGGTTATGAAACAGCTATTGACCGTCCTTGCCGCCACCACCCTGCTGGCAGCCTGCCAGCAGGCGCCGGAACCGCGCGTGCGGACACCCGCGAGTGTCCCTGCCACACCGCTGGCGCCGAAAGCCATCGCACCGGCTGCCACCGTCGATGCCTACAAGCTGCTGGTGGCGCAGCAGATCATGGATGCCAATACCCAGTTCACCTTCAGCGGGCGCCTGCCGCCCATGCTGCCGGCCATCGTCGTGCTCGACCTGAGCGTGGGACCCGATGGCACCCTGAAAAGCGCGCGCGTGCACCGTTCGCGCGACAGCGAGGCATCCAGCGTGGCGCTGGCTGCCGTGCGGCGCGTGCCTGGCGCCTTCCCGCCGGCTGCGCAACTGATGCGCAGCCGCGACAAGACCCTCGATTTCTCCGAGACGTTTTTATTCAACGATCAATATCGCTTCCAGCTGCGGACACTCTCCGGACCACAGTAGCTGCCCCGGCAGCGTCGATTTCGATGCGGTCGCGGCCATTTTCCTTGGCCTGGTACAGGGCTGCATCGGCGCGCGACAGCAACTGGTCCAGCTCTTCCTGCATCGACGCCTGGCAGGCCACGCCGATACTCACCGTGCAAGCCGGTAGCCCGTACGCATTCGGTTCGCGCAGCAAGGCGCGGATGCGTTCGGCCACGCCCAGTGCGCTGTGCGGCGCCATGTCGGGCATCAGCACGACAAACTCTTCGCCGCCAAAGCGGGCCACGCAATCCGATTCACGCAGCGCGCCGCCGATGATGGTGGCCACGTGCGCCAGTACCTTGTCGCCCGTGGCATGGCCGTAGCGGTCATTGATCGACTTGAAGAAATCGAGGTCGATGCTGAGCAAGGTCAAGGGCTGGCGGTGGCGCGGCAGATTGGCTTTCTCGCGCTCGTACACATCGCCGAAACCGCGCCGGTTCAATACCTGCGTCAGGGGATCGTGCGTCGAACGGCGTTCGAGTATGCTCTGCAGGCGCCGCGTCGCCACCGTCATGAAGCCCACCGTCAGCAGCAGCGCCATGAAATTGGCGACTGCCAGATAAATGCTGGCCTGTGTGCCCGTCACCGTCAAATCCACGCTGGCACCCCCGTGCAGCAGCGCCGCACCTCCGCGCATCAGCACCGCCGCCGCCTGCACCAGCATCAAGCAGCCAAAAAAGAGACTTGAGAAATGGCGTTCGCCATGGTGGAACACGAGTTGCGCCTGGCGCGCGTAGAAAAAGAACACCACGAGGGAAAAGACCGTGACGCGTCGTGAAAAATCGGGCGTCACCAGCAGCCACCAGGCGATGCCGGCAGTGCCCAGGGCACAGGCCAGCGCATAGAAGCGCAGGCTGGGCGAACGCTCGTAGAATTTTTCCGTGCCCAGCATCGACAGGCCGATGCCCAGCATCAGGGCCACATTCGCGCCCAGCAGCGCCACGGCGTCGGGCCAGGTGCCACGCGCGCCAAACAGGAACGAGGCGCACACCAGCAGCAGCAAGCCTGCCGCCCAATGTCCCAGGCCATGCACCTCGCGCCGGAAGCTGCGGTACACGGAAAACATGACGATGCTCATGGCCCCGCACATCAGGGTCGTCATCAACATGATGGTGCGGGGATCGAGAGTTTCCACAGTCAGGTGAGGCCTAAAAAGTCATTATGGCAATTTTAGTTCAGTTATGGAAAATTTAGTTCAGTTCTGGCAAATATGAGGGTCGCGTCTGAACTGGATAATTTCCACCTGCGCCACTTCGATGCGGTTGCGCCCCTGTTGCTTCGCGCGGTACAGCGCCCGGTCTGAGCGCAACAGCAGGCTATCGAGCGTCTCTTCGTCAGTCGCCTGGCAGGCGATGCCGACGCTGATCGTATAGGCTGGCAAGCCCTGATCCGGCCGGGGCCGGCGCAGCGCCTCCTGGATGCGCTGCGCCACCAGTTCCGCGCGCGCCTGCTGCGTAGCAGGCAGCAGGACGACAAATTCCTCGCCGCCGAAACGCGCCACCGCATCGCTGTCGCGCAAGGCGCCGCCGATCACGCCGGCCACATCGACCAGCACGCGGTCGCCCATGGCATGACCGTGCCGGTCATTGATGGCCTTGAAAAAATCCAGGTCGATGCTCATCAGGGCCAGGGGCAGGCGCGCGCTTTCCCTGGCGTAAAATTCGGCGAAACCGCGCCGGTTCAGCACGGCCGTCAGCGGGTCGCGGTTGGAGCGCTGCTCGAGTATCGTCTGCAAGCGGCGCGTGGCCACCGTCATGAAGCCGACGGGCAGCAGCAGGGTCATGAAGGCCGTGACGGCCAGGTACAGGCTGTGATACGGGCCGCCGTGCAGGATATCGGAACCGGCGCCGCCGTCCTGCAGGGCCGATACGCCGCGGTGCAGTACCGACAGCGCTTGCACCAGGATCAGCGTGCCGAAAAACAGCGTCGACAGATGCCGCTCGCCATGCCGTACGATCACCAGGAATTGCGTGGCGTTCAACACCAGCATGAGAAAGGAAAACATTGCCACGCGCATGGCAAAGTCGGGCCGCCAATACAGCCAGCACAGCATGACTAGCAGCCCCAGCAGCCAGACCGCGTGAAACAGGCGCCAGCTGGGACGCACGCCATAGTAGCGCTGCGTGCCGATCAACAACATCCCCGCACCGCACAGGAAAACGGAATTGGCCAACGGCAAGAGAATCCCCGCTGGAACAATGCCACGCAAGCCGAACAGGACACTGGCGCCAACCAGGCCCAGCAGTCCGATCACCCATTCACGCAAGCCCTGCACCGTCGATGGAAAACTGCGCAGCGCAGCGAACAGCACCACGCACATGGCAACCGCCATCAAGGTTGACATCAAAATAACAGTGGTGGGATCAAGTTTCACGAGGGACACGGTACGGTGAGCGGGCACATCGCGCTGCACATACTTACAGGCACGAGAAATTTCGTGCGAGAAATTGTACCGTGAAAAACAGGCTGGCAACCGCCGGCAAGGGAAATCTTGTGCATCGCACAAGCTCCCCTGCCGGGGTGCGCCGACGAGGCGCTGGCTTACACGGCGCTAGGACGCTTCGGTCCCGTGGCTTTCTTGGGTGCCGGCAGCAGGGTCAGGCTGACGCCCGGTACGCGGTCACCTTGCAGTTCGGCGCTGAACGTCATCAGTTCGTCGCGGCGGAAGGCGTGAATCGCCACCTTGGCACCGACCGCATAGCGGCCCAGCAAGGTGTCCAGATTGACTGGATTGCCCGACACGCGCAAGCCATCGACGGCCACCAGCACGTCGCCCGCCGACAGGCCGGCCAGGTGCGCGGCACCGCCCTGATGTACCTGCGCCAGCTTCGCGTCGTTGCCGTCGCGGCCCAGGTTGACGTCCAGGCTGGCCTTCTGCGCCTTGCGCACATCGCTGTATTTCACGCCGAACGGCGCCAGCAGGCGCGCCAGCGGCACATCGTCCGTGCCGCGGATATAGCGCTCGAAGAACGGCTTCATGCGCGTGCCGGCAATCTCGTCGAACAGGGCTTCGACTTCAGCCGGCGTCACGCCGCGGCCCTTGCCCTTGTAGAAATCGCGGCCATAGCGCTGCCACAGTGCCTGCATCACGTCGTCCAGCGATTGTTCGCCATTCGTCTTGCTGCGCAGGGTCAGGTCGAAGGCCAGCGCGATCAGCGAGCCCTTGGTGTAGTAGCTGACGATGGCGTTCGGCGCGTTTTCATCCTGGCGGTAGTACTTGCCCCAGGCGTCGAAGCTGGAATCGGCCACGCTCTGCCTGGTACGGCCGCTGCCGCGCAAGACGCTGTTGACGGTTTTCCCCAGCAGCTTGAAGTAGGCTTCCTCGTCGATCAGGCCCGCGCGCACCAGCATCAGGTCGTCGTAGTAGCTGGTGAACCCTTCGAACAGCCACAGCAGCGGCGAATAGCTTTCCGCCTGCAGGTTGTAGGGCGCGAAAGCGGCCGGCTTGATGCGCTTGACGTTCCAGGTATGGAAATACTCATGGCTGCACAGACCCAGGAATTTCAGGTAGCCGTCGCCGATTTCCGTGCTGGCTGACGCCGTCGTCGGCAGGTCGGCGCGGGCGCAGATCAATGCCGTCGAAGCGCGGTGCTCCAGGCCGCCGTAGCCGTCGCCGACGGCCATGGTCATGAACACATAACGGTCCATCGGCGCTTTTTTGGTCTTTGGCTCGAAGAAGGCGATCTGCGTTTCGCAAATGGCTTTCAGGTCGCGGCACAGGCGATCCAGGTCCAGGTTCGGCACCTTGCCCGTGACGACGATATCGTGCGGTACGCCGTGCGCCTTGAAGGTGGCCAGCGCGAAGTCGCCCATTTCCACCGGGTGGTCGATCAACTCGTCGTAGTTGGCGGCCTGGTAGCTGCCGAAGCCATAGCGCTTGGCCTTCAGCTCCGGCAGGGTGGTGGCGACTTTCCAGGTCTTGCAGGCCGCATCCTTCGGCTGCACGATGTTTACTTCATGCGCATCGGATTCCTGACCCAGCACGCGCAGGAATACGCTGGTGCCGTTGAAGAAGCCGTGGTTCTGGTCCAGGTGGGCGGCGCGCACGGACAAGTCCCAGGCATACACCTCGTACTCCACCGTCAGGGCGCCCTTGCAGGGGGCTGCCTGCCACGAGTGCTTGTCCAGCTTCGTCAACGCCACGGCCTTGCCTTCGGACTCGGCGCGGATGCTGACGATGTTGCGCGAAAATTCGCGGATCATGTAGCTGCCCGGGATCCAGGCCGGCAAGGCAAATACCTGGCCGATGGCGGCCGGCGCCTTGACGGTCAGGCTGACCTTGAACATGTGGCCAGCCAGGTCCGCGGCGGCGATGCTGTAGACGATGCCGGCGGCGGGCGCCTTGGCGGTGGTTTTTTTAATTGCTGCTTTCTTCATGTTTTCCTCGTGTCTGGCATGTCTTCCCGGGAGCGCCACTGTCCCGCCTTACAAATCGTCCGGAGTATCGATATCGCGCAGGATGCCGCCATCCTCGACGGCCACCTCGCGCACCGCATGGCTTTGCACGATGCTGCGCGCGCCCTGGTCGCCGTCCAGCGCCAGCAGCAGCGGCAAGTGGACGGCGCTGAACGCGACAGGATTGCCGCGCCGGCCCTGGAAGACGGGCACCGCGATGCGCGCGCCATCGGCAATGGCGTGCGACAAGGCGGCGATTGTAGCCGGTTCCACACAAGGCATGTCGCCCAGGGCGATCAGCCATCCCGGCGCGCCGCGCACGTGCGCGATGCCGCAGGTGAGCGAAGCGGCCATGCCCGTGTCGGCATCATGGCAGACGCGCACCTCGCAGCCTAGCGCACCGAGTGCGCGCGCCACCTGCGTGTCGTCGGCGCGCACCACGGCCAGCACGCGCGGCAAGGCGGCCAGCATGTTCTTCGCTGCCGCCACCACCACCGGCAAGCCCGCATGCGGACCTTCGGCCAGTGGCTGCAGTAATTTGTTCTGCACGCCGGAAGGGTCGAACCTGCGCCCCCTTCCGGCTGCCAGCAAGATGCCGACCGTGCTCAAAACACCGCTGCCGTCATGCGGCCGCCAGGTCGAACGGCAGCTTGCGCAGGCGCTTGCCCGTCAGCGCGAACAGCGCGTTGGCAAACGCGGGCGCCAGCGGCGGCACGCCTGGCTCGCCCATGCCCGTCGGCGCGTCGCCCGAGGGCACCAGGTGCACCTCGATCACGGGCATGTCGGGCATGCGCGGCACGGGGTAGTCGCCGAAGTTCTGCTGCTCCACCACGCCATCCTTGAGCGTGATGGCGGCGCCGGGAATGGTCATGCCCAGCGCCATCAGCGCCGCGCCCTGCACTTGCGCCTCGATCGTCAGCGGATTGACGGCCAGGTTGCAATGCACGCCCGCCCACACCTGGTGCAGCTTGGGCGCGCCTTCCACCACCGACGCCGTCACCACGTAGGCGACCACGGAATTGAAGGATTCATGCATGGCCACGCCCCAGGCCTGGCCTTTCGGCAGCTTCTTCTTGCCGTAGCCGGACTTGGCCACGGCCAGGTCCAGCGCGGCGATGTGGCGCGTATGCTTGGCGTCGATCAGCTGCTTGCGGTAGGCGACGGGGTCCATCTTCGCTACGTGCGCCGCCTCGTCGATGAGGGTTTCCATGACAAAGGCCGTGTGCGTCGATCCGACGGAGCGCCACCACAGCACGGGCACGTTCGCCTTGACCGTGTGCACGGACAGCTTCATCGGCAAGGTGTACGGCTCGCCCATGCCTTCGACCATGGTGCCGTCGACGCCATTTTTTACCATGAAGGCCTCAAAGGGCGTGCCCGCCATGATGGACTGGCCCACGATGGTGTGGTCCCAGGCGAGAATTTTCCCCTTGGCATCGAGGCCGAGCTGCGCGCGGTGCACGTGCGACGGCCGGTAGTAGCCACCCTTGATGTCGTCCTCGCGGCTCCACATCAGTTTCAGCGGCCCGCTCTTGCCGGCCGCCCGCCAGGCCTTCGCGACGTTGACGGCTTCGACCACGTAGTCCGACGAAGGCACGGCGCGCCGGCCAAAGCCGCCGCCCGCCATCATCGTGTGCAGGGTCACCTGTTCCGGCTTGAGGCCGGAAGTGGCGGCGATGGCCGCCTGGTCGCCCGTCTGGAATTGCGAGCCCACCCACATCGTGCACTTGTCGGCCTGCAGGTCGATGACGCAGTTGAGCGGCTCCATCGGCGCGTGCGCCAGGTAGGGGAATTCATACACGGCCTCGATTTTCTTCGGCGCCTTGGCCAGTGCGGAGACGTCGAATGCGCGCGCCACCGTGCCCGGCGTCTTTGCCAGCGCCTTGAATTCCGCCAGCTGCTTGTCGCTGCTGACCTTGTCCACGGCACTCGTGTCCCATTCGATCGCCAGTGCGTCACGGCCCTGCTTGGCCGGCCAGTAGCCAGTGGCGATGACAGCCACGCCACTGCCGCCACGGTCGGTCTTGACTTCCAGCACCTCAAGCACGCCCAGGATGGCCTTGGCCTTGCTGGCGTCGAATTTCGCCACCTTGCCCCCAAAAACGGGCGGACGCGCCACCATGGCCACCCTGGCGCCGGGCGGCTTGAAGTCGATGCCGAACTGCTGCCTGCCGCTGGACTTGGCGGCGGCGTCCAGGCGCTTCACGGGCTTGCCGATGATGGCGAAGTCGCGCGGGTCCTTCAGCTTGACGGTGGCCGGCACGGCCTGGTGCATGGCCGCGTCGGCAAATTCGCCATACGTCGCCTTTTGCCCGCCGGGGCCGTACAGCACGCCCTTGGCGGCGCGCACCTGGTCGGGACTGACCTTCCATTGCGCGGCAGCGGCGGCCACCAGCATGGCGCGCGCCTTGGCACCGATCTCGCGGTACTGCGTAAACGAATGGGCGATGCTGCCGGAGCCGCCCGTCATCTGCATGCCGTAGGCCGCGTCCTTGTACTGCTCGCCGGCCGGCGCCAGCGCGCCCGACACCGTCGACCAGTCGGCATCGAGTTCCTCGGCGATCAGCATGGGCAAGCTCGTTTGCACGCCCTGGCCAAATTCCAGCCGGTTCACCTGCACCGTCACCGTGTTATCGGGAGCGATGTGCAGGAAGGCGTTCGGCGCGTACACGGGCTTGGCGGGAGCGCCTTCGGCCGCCAGCGCCACCTTGCCGGCGCCCGGCAGGAAAAAGCCCAGCATCAGGCCGCCGCCGGCCACCGCGCCCGCCTTCATGAAAGCGCGCCGCGACACGCCATCGGCCACCGGCGCTGCTGCCAGCGCCGCACCCAGGGTCACCCCGCCATGCTGCAATGCTTCCTGATTCAACCATTCGATACGCATGTCGCTCTCCTCAGGCCAGGGTCTTGGCCGCGTCCTTGATGGCTGCGCGGATCCGTTGGTAGGTGCCGCAGCGGCAGATATTGCCGCTCATGGCGCCGTCGATGTCGGCATCGCTGGGCGACTTGTTGGTGCGCAGCAGCGCCGTGGCGCTCATCACCTGGCCGCTTTGACAGTAGCCGCATTGCGGCACGTCGTGCCGCACCCACGCCGCCTGCACGGCCTTGCCCACCTGGTCGTTTTCCATCGCTTCGATGGTGGTGATCTTTTGCGTGCCGACGGAAGAAATCGGCGTGATGCACGAGCGGATGGCTTGGCCATCGAGATGCACCGTACAGGCGCCGCACAGGGCCATGCCGCAGCCGAATTTGGTGCCCGTCATGTTCAGGTTATCGCGCAACGCCCACAGGATGGGCGTGGAAGGATCGGCGTCGACCTGCGTGTCGCGTCCGTTGATATTCAAGGTAATCATCTGCTGCTTCCCCTTCTTTGGATTGTTATGGCGTCGACAAACAACACTTGATGATACGACAGCGGAAAAAAAAGCAAAAAAAAGCGCGCCTTGCGAGGGCGCGCCGTCCAGCCTTCCTGGCGACAGCCCGGATTACTTAATGGTCGAGAATTTCTGTTCCAGCGTTTTCGCGTCGACTGCGCCCGGAATGCGGCTGCCGTCGGCAAAGAAGATCGAAGGCGTGCCCGAGATGCGCAATTGCTGGCCCAGCGCCAGGATTTTCTCATGCGGGTTGGCGCAGTTGGCCGGCGAGGCGGCAGGCACTTTACCGTTCAGCATCCAGTCATCCCAGGCCTTGTTGCGGTCCGGCGAGCACCAGATATTGCGCGACTTGGCGATCGAATCGGGCGACAGGATGTTGTACATGAAGGTGTAGACGGTCACGTTGTCGATTTCCTTCAGCGCGTTCTGGCGGAAGCGCTTGCAATAACCGCAATTCGGATCTTCGAACACGGCGATCACGCGCTTGCCATTGCCCTTGACGGTCTTCATGGCCGAATCGAGCGGCAGGTCGGAGAACTTGATGCGGTTGACTTCGTCCAGGCGCACCTTGGTCAGGTCTTGCGAGGTCTTGGCGTCGAAGACGTGGCCAACGAACAGATATTGCGCATTTTTGTCCGTGTACAGGATGTCGCCACCCGTGCGCACTTCATACAGGCCGCCATACGGGGTTTCCTTGACCGAGTCGACCTTGGCGCCTTCGCCCAGGCGTGGCTCGATCAGCTTCTTGATGCCCGCTTCCGTCGGCGTTTCCGCGCCGGCGCACGACATCATCAGGCCCGAGGCCAGTACCAATGCGATTCTGCTCATTTTCATCACTATCACTTCTCCACTTGGAACGCCCGCGGGACCGGACTCTGGTCCCGCGGCGATCTCTTTGACAAAACGATCGCCGCAGACCAGCTGCGGCGACCTTGAATTTTAACTGCTACCATTATCCGGCGATATCTTAAGATTCACTGATATTTACTGATTTCCCAGTGCATGCGAAATCATTTTTCGCTTCAGACCCGGTAATTTATCCAGCAAGTTTAATCCCAAATTGCGAACCACGCGCAACGGCTCCAGATCCGCGCCGAACAGCCGCGCCAGACCGTCGGTCGCCAGCTGCATCAGCAGCACGTCTTCCTTGCGCGCGCGCGCATAGCGGGCCAGCACGCGCTCGTCGCCGATGCCGCGGTGCGTTTCGCGTTCGGCGACCGTCCTGACCAGCTGCGCCACGTCGGCAAAGCCCAGGTTCATGCCGTGGCCGGCCATCGGGTGCACCACGTGGGCGGCGTCGCCCACCAGGGCCACGCGCGGCGCCACCATGGCGTGCGGACGCATGAGGGTCAGCGGGAATGCGCGCACCAGCTCCGGCTGCAGCGGCGTCAGCTTGCCCAAGGTATCGTGACAGTAGGCGGCCAGGCGGGCGGCCAGGGCGTCGGCCGATTCGGACATGAGGGTGTCGGCCAGCGCATCGGGCGCCGACCAGACGAGGGAAACGCGCTCGCCGGGCAGCGGCAGCAGGGCGACGATGCCCTCGCTGCCCGTGAACCACTGATGTGCCGCGCCATGGTGCGGCTTTTCGCAGGCAAAGTTGCTGACCACGCCACGCTGGCCATACGGACGGTAATCGAGGCCGATGTCGCACTGGCCCCGCACCCAGGACTGGGCGCCGTCGGCGCCGACCACCAGCGCGCAGGTGATGGTGTCGCCGCCATCGAGGTGCACGACGGCCGAGTCGTTCGTCCATTCCAGGCGGCTGGCGCGGCCCTGCACCACGTTGACGTTCTGCGCGAACTTCAGGGCGGCGTCCAGCGCCTGGCCCAGGTTGCGGTCTTCGACGATCCACGCCAGCGTGCCCACATGGGCGCCGTAGGCGTCGAAACCGAGTCCACCCGCCTGCACCCCGTCGCCATTGACCAGCATGGCGTCGACGGGCGCCACCCGGTCAGCCTCCAGCGCGCCCCACACCTTCAGCGACGACAGCAGCTGGTGCGCCGTGTGATTGAGCGCATACACGCGCACGTCCCAGCTTGGCTCGACCGGCTTGACGGCTGACGCGGGTGCGGGCGGGCTGGCCGGGCATAACAGGGTGACGCTTTGTCCTGCCTGGGCAAACGCCAGCGCCGTGGTTTTCGCGATGGCGCCATTGCCGACGATGCAAACGTCGCTGTGGCTGTGCATGAAGCGCCGCATGGTAGGGGAATTGGGACTGTTCATGGGGCCATTATAGCGTTTGCCCCACCCTTTTCAGATAGTCCAGAAGTACAGGACGCATGCCCCAGGTCAAGCGGCGCCATGAAACACGGGCAGCACGTATTCCGCGATCTCCTGCATCGTCTCGGCCAGCGGCCGGCGGTTCTGCCGCAGCTGCAGGCCGATATGGCGCACGCCGGCGTCGCGCATGGCGTGCAGCTCCGCGATCAGGCCGTCGCGCCCCGTGCGTCCGCCAAAGCGGAAGCGCTGCAGCGGCATGGCGGCATCCTCGTCCAGGTCCAGGTGGATGAAGCTGACGTAGGGCTTGTCGCCGCCGGCGACGGCGCGCCATTGGGCAGAGCGCCGCGCATGGTCGTCCGGCGTGCCCGGATAGGCGAGCCAGCCATCCATCTGCGCGCCGATCCAGGCGGGCGACTGCTGCGCCAGCCCCGCCACCAGCAGCGGCAGGGGCGCCGCCGGCTTGGGCAGCAGGAGGATGCCGGACGGCAGGCGCGTCTCGCCCCAGTCGCGCAGCATGGCCACCTGCTCGCGGAAGGCGGCGCCGCGCTGCGCGAAGTCGCGGTCGAACACGGGGTACTCGACGGGCCGGTCGCCGCTGGCCACGCCCAATAACAGGCGCCCGCCGCTCAGCCGATCGACGCTGGCCGCCGCCTTCAGGGTGAGCACCGGCTCGCGCAGCGGCAGCACCACGGCGGCCGTGCCCAGCAAGATGTTCTCGGTGATGCCGGCCAGGTAGCCCAGATAGGTAAATACCTCGAAAACCTGGGCCGCGTCGCCGAACGACGGGTCGTACAAGGGCACGTCGCGCAGCCACAGGGCCCGGAAACCCAGGCGGTCGGCCAGCTTTGCCAGCGCCGCATGCTGTTGCATGTCCGGCTCGCCCGGCACGCGGGCGGAGGCCGCATGCGCCTGGCGCCCCGTGGACGACCAGTCGTTATCGAGCGGCAGTTCCAGGCCGATGCTCAATCCCTGCTGGCCCAGCTTTTGCATCGCAGTCATGGTGTTCACCTCAATCCCACTGCGGCGCCAGGCCGTCCGGATTGGCCAGGCGCTCGCCCCGCTCCAGGGTCGCCATCTGCGCCATCTCGTCCGGCGACAGGGTGATGCGCTTGAAATGCAGGTTCGCTTCCAGGTTGGCGCGTTTGGTCGACGACGGGATCACGGCAAAACCCTGCTGCAGCGACCAGCTCAGGGCCACCTGCGCCGGCGTCACGCCGTGTTTCGCCGCGATGGCCGCGATCAAGGGATCGGCCATCACCTTGCCATACGCGAGCGGCATGTAGGCCGTGATGTGGATGCCCTGGCTGCGCACGAAATCGATGACCTTGCGGTTTTGCAGGAAGGGGTGGATCTCGACCTGCTGCGTGGCGATTTCCGACGCGCCCACCGTGGCGATGGCTTGCCGCAGCTGTACATTGGTGAAATTCGATACGCCGATGGCGGCCGTCAGTCCTTGCGCCTTGGCGTCAAGCAGCGCCGCCATGGCCTCGGCCACGGGAATGGCGTCCTGCGGCGACGGCCAGTGGACCAGGGTCAGGTCCAGTTGCTCCAGCTGCAGCTTGCGCAAGCTGTCTTTTAAACTGGGAATCAGCTTGTCGCGCTGCAGGTTCTCGATCCAGATCTTGGTGGTGACAAACAGCTCGCTGCGCGGCACGGGGCCGGCGGCGATCGCCTGCCCCACTTCGGCTTCGTTGCCATAGATTTGCGCCGTGTCGATATGGCGGTAGCCGACGTCGAGGCCCGTGGTGACGGAATCGATGACGACCTGGCCCTGCAGGCGGAAGGTGCCCAGGCCGATTTGCGGCATGGCGATAGGGTTGGTGCTGGCGTGCATGCGGCAGTCCTCTCAAATAAATGTCGATGGCCACACTATGCGCCCATCCTTTGTTGAGAAAAATACCGTTTATCTCAAATCATATTTGCCCCACAGGCAAATAATTGGTCGTCGCTGCAAGAAATCCGGGAAAAGTCGCCGCCAACTCTTGCATTCGCGTTTTGGTCTGCTATAATTCGCCACCTTGGCCTGGTAGCTCAGTCGGTAGAGCAGAGGATTGAAAATCCTTGTGTCGGTGGTTCGATTCCGCCCCGGGCCACCAAGAATTCAGCAGCACCTATCAAAAACGCCACCTTCGGGTGGCGTTTTTGTTTGTGCCCCGCTTATTCGGCAGGCAGGCCGATTCCGGTCCGCGCCCTGCACTCACCCGGCGCAAGGCGCCGGGCGAACCCTTCTTACCACATCAAATCATCGGGAATCTGGAACGCCGCGTATGGATCATCCTCGTCCACCTGCGTGCTGGCCTGCTTGACGCGCACGACGATGGCGGGGTCGCGCTCGGCGATCTTGTCGGCGATGATGCGCGGCACCAGTTCCACGGCGCCACCCAGGCAGACGATCACCAGGCGGCCCGCCACCAGGTGGGCCTGCACGGCGGCCGTCACGTAGATACGCTCGATCTTGTTATTGAAAGTGAAATTGTACGGCACGTCGCCGTTATTGCCCTTGCTCTGGCGGTTCTTTTGCACCATTTGCGCGATCTGCGCCACGATGGCCTTCTGGTTGGCGGCCGCGTCGCGCTGGGCGTTCAGTTCGCGCGCCCGCTCGGCGTTCTTGCGCTGCGTCTCGAGCGCGGCCAGACGCACCTCGTCGACACTTTGCGTGCCGCTCTTGCGCTCGTCCTTCTTTTGCTTGCTCTTGTCCTGGTTGGCCAGCTTGACCTTTTTCTTGTCGACCAGACCGGCCTTTAAAAACTGCTCTTGCAACGAGACCATAACAACTCCGTATTGAGGGTGCGCCGGCCAAGGCAGCGGCATCGGCCGGTGGAAAGTCGCTAGCATAGCAAAAAACGGCCTGCCGGCGACCTTTTCCAGGCCGCCCGCCACGGCCGGACGATGACAAGCGGGCACGCCGGACAGCGCAGTCGCCGCGCAGTAACAAAAAGACACACTCAATTGGAAATTTTATTGATAAATGTCATATAGTTAGTTACGTTCTGCATATCGGCAAGTGCTGCCGATTGCATGCCCCCTTCCCTAGCCCGCGTCTACAAGGATTTGCCATGAAACAATTAATCGCCCTCTGCATCGTCGCCGCGTTTGCCGGTACCGCCTTTGCCGCCGCACCGGAAGCGGCGCCCGTCGCCAAGACGGCGCAACAGTCGAAAATGACCACCTGCAATGCCGATGCCGCCGGCAAGAAAGGCGATGAACGCAAGGCTTTCATGAAGGAATGCCTGAGCGCCAAGCCGGCACCGGCCATGACGCAGCAAAACAAGATGAAGGCGTGCAATGCCGACGCCAAGGACATGAAGGGCGATGCCCGCAAGGCCTTCATGAAGGAATGCCTGAGCGCACCGAAAAAATAAGCCACCTGCACTACCGGCAAGACGACGCCAGCGCCATGCTGGCGTTGGTACCGACACTCGCTCGCCATGGGCAACAGGAAGGCTGGCAGCCCCATGCCGGCCTTAACTTTCCGACATTTCCTGCATGAAACTCCTCCGCTAGAATACCAGGCTCATAGCCCTGCACCTTCACCATCCCCTCTTGTTAAAGTGATCTCCGATGCGTCTGGTTCTCCCCCTGTTGGCCCGCCCCCTGCTGCTGACCCTGCTTGCAGCCACCCTGCCCGCCGCGCATGCCGCCATCTCCACCGCGCCCACGCCGATCACGCTGGATCAGGCCATGGCCGATCCCGACTGGATCGGCACACCCGTCGAAGCGGCGTGGTGGGGCTGGAATGGCCAGCTGTATTACAAGCAAAAACGCCTCGGCTCGCCCCTGCGCGACACCTTCCAGCTGTCCGGCGCGAACGCCAGGCTCAATAGCGGCAAGAAGGTCGACGATGCGCAACTGGCCAACCTCGATGGCCAGCAGATGGTCGTCAACCGGGCCGGCACGCGCGCCATCCTGCTGCGCAACGGCGACTTGTTCGAACGCGACCTGAAAAGCGGCGCCTTGATCCAGATCACGCGCGGCGTCTCGGCCATCAGCGACCCGCAATATTCCGCCGACGGGGGCGCCGTGCAATACCGCAGCGGCACCGACTGGTTCAGCTGGAGCCGCGCCGAGCGCCTGAGCGCCCCCGTCGCCCTGCTGCGCGCGGCCAAGGACCCGGATGCCAAGCCGGAAGCGGACGCCCAGCGCGAGCTGCAGCTGCGCCTGATCGTCAACCTGGCGCGCCAGAAGGAAGACCGCGATGCCAGCCGCGAACGCCGCCACGAAGAGCGCCGCCTGGACAGCACGCGGGCGCCGGAACCGATCTACCTGGGCGAGAAAGTCACGATTTCCGGCAGCGCCCTGTCGCCGGACGGCCGCTGGCTGCTGTTCGTCACGCAGGACAAGGCCGCCGAAAAAGGCAAGCTGGGCAAACTGGCCCGCTACGTCACGGAAACGGGCTACCCGGAAGCGGACGACGAGCGCACGCGCGTGGGACGCAACATGCCCATCGCGCAAAGCCTGAAACTGGCCGACCTGCGCACGGGCACCGTGCGCGAGCTCGCCTTCGACAGCCTGCCCGGCATCGCCACCGACCCGCTGGCCGCCCTGCGTGCCGAGCAAAAACTGCCGCCCCTGAAGGGCAACCGTCCCGTGCGCATCGACGCCCAGCGCGACGGCATCGCCTGGACCGATGACGGCAGCAAGGTGGCCGTGCGCATCCGCGCCGTCGACAACAAGGACCGCTGGCTGGCCAACGTCGACCTGGCCAATGGCGCCCTCGTGCCCGTGCACCGCATCAGCGACACGGCCTGGGTCAACCGCCGCGCCGACGAATTCGGCTGGCTGCCCGACAACGCCACCCTGTGGTATTTGTCCGAGGAAAGCGGCTACGCCCACCTGTACGCAAAAACGGGCGCGGCACCCGCGCGCGCGCTGACCAGCGGCCAATGGGAAGTGAGCAACGTCGAGTGGAGCCGCGATGGCAAGAACGCCTACTTTATCTGCAACCCGCAAGCCCCCGGCACCTATGAAGTGTGCGCCAGCACGGCCAAGGATGGGGGCGCGCGCGAAATCACCAGCTTGAAAGGCGTGGAAAACTTCGGCCTGTCGCCCGACGGCGGCAAGCTGCTGCTGCGCTACTCCACCAGCTATGTGCCCGCCCAGCTGGCCACGGTGTCTGTCGCTGGCGGCAAGGCCAATCTCCTGACGGATACACGCAGCGACGCCTTCAAGGCGCGCAACTGGGTCATGCCGCAATTGGTGCAAGTGCCGTCCACGCATGGCGCGGCGCCCATCTGGGCCAAGCTGTACCGCCCCGCAACACTGGAGGCCGGTAAACAGTATCCGATCGTCATGTTTGCCCACGGCGCCGGCTACCTGCAGAACGTGACCGAGCGCTATCCCGTGTATTTCCGCGAACAAATGTTCCACAACCTGCTGGTGGAGCAAGGCTACATTGTGCTCGACGTCGACTACCGCGCCTCGCTCGGTTACGGCAGCGCCTGGCGCACGGCCATCTACCGCCAGATGGGCCACCCGGAACTGGAAGATTTCATCGACGGCGCCAACTGGCTGGCGCAGCAGCACCAGGGCGACATCAAGAACGTGGGCATCTATGGCGGCAGCTATGGCGGCTTCATGAGCCTGATGGCCCTGATGCGCGCGCCGGACGTCTTCAAGTCGGGCGCCGCCCTGCGTCCCGTGACGGACTGGACCACGTACAACCACGAGTACACGGCGAATATCCTGAACACGCCGGACATCGATCCGCAAGCGTATAAAATTTCGTCGCCGATCGAATACGCCGACAAGCTGACGGGCAACCTCCTGATCGCCCACGGCATGATCGACGATAACGTGTTCTACCAGGATTCCGTGCGCCTGTCGCAGCGCTTGATCGAGCTCAAAAAGGATAACTGGGAAATGGCCAGCTACCCGATGGAGCGCCATGGCTTCGTGCAGCCGGAAGCGTGGTATGACGAGTACCGCCGCATCTATCAGTTGTTCCAGAGAACCTTGAAATAAACCGCGATGCCCGCTTTGTGCGGGCATTTTTTATGTACGACGTCCTGACGTCAGTCAACCGACAGGCACTGCGGTGCGCGGCCGACGACGGCGGCAGGATCGGCAGCAGCACGACATGCGGCCATCGCGCGAATTGCGCTTGCCATTTGAGCAAGCATGGCACATGATGAAGGCATGACGACATCCACTACCTCCGCCATGCTGCGCGCCGTGTGCGCCGGCTTCCTGCTGCTGACGGCCAGCGCCTGCGGCAGCGCCCCTACGCAAGATGATGCGCCGCCCGCACCGGGCAATGCCGGCTTGCTGGCACAGATCCAGGCGGAAGTAGGCAGCGCTGCCTGCGACTCCACGCAGCAATGCCAGACCATCGCCATCGGCGCCAAGGCGTGCGGCGGCCCCGAGCGCTACCTGGCCTGGTCCAGCAAGGGTAATGACGGCAAGAAACTCAAGGCACTGGCCCAGGCGCACGCTGAGGCGAGCCGCAAGCAGCAGCAGGCGGACGGCATGATGTCCACCTGTTCCATCGTCACGGACCCGGGCGCCACTTGCCAGGCGGGACGCTGCGTGCTGCAAAAGAGCGGCCTGGGCGGCAGCTCGGCGCTGTAGAAAAGCCGCTGGTGCAACGGCTGGGGAGCTGGCGCAACGCGTCAGGACTGCAGCTGCAAGGTCTTGATGATCCTGCTTTCCACCTTCTCGCCCGCGCCCGAGGTGGCGCTCCGGCTTTCCTTGCGCAGCAACAATAAACGGTCGCCGCTGACGCCGTACTGGCGCGTCTCGTCCGTTTTCTGCGTAAAGCTCACGACGACGAAGGCGCGCCCGCTCACATCGATGTGAAACTGGCTGGCCAGCGGCGTGCCATCTGCGGCGATCCACACGTCGATGCCGCCGTCAAACTTCTTCACGTACTTGCGGTCTTTTTCCGGCACCTTGTCGAGCGACAGGGTAAAGCTCAGCAGCCGCGCCGGCTTGCCCTTGTAGCTGTCCATCTTTTCGCCGCTGAACACGGCTTCGTCGATCTCGCGCGACAGGGCGCCTGCCGCCGACACCATGGCCCGCAGTTCCGTCGCCTTCATTTCCCCCAGCGCAAAGCCGGTCGGCGTCTTCGCCTTCGGGTCCCTCACCTTGGCGCGCTGCTCGGCCTCGACCTTCGCCAGCAACTCCTTGCTGTACAGCACTTGCAAGCCCGCCGGCCCGCCCTCGACGGCCACCGTGACCTGGCCGCTGTCCTCTTCCGCCTCCTTGCCTTCGCCTTCGCGCCGCCAGGTCTTCGATTCCACCTGCGCCTTGACGGCCGTCTGCCCCTGCAGCCGCGCCAGCGCCCCATTCAGGTCGGCCAGGCTATCGGCCCGTGCCGTACCGCAAAACAGGCCGGACACCGCCGCCACCGCCAGCCACCGCACGCCTTCACGTCCTTGCATCGCCGTATCCCCATGTCACGTATGGATGCCAAAACACCATGTTTTGGCCATCTGTTGCATTTGAACACAGCTTCCTCTGGTCAGGTAGAAAGTCTTTCTGCTATAATTCGCCGCCTTGGCCTGGTAGCTCAGTCGGTAGAGCAGAGGATTGAAAATCCTTGTGTCGGTGGTTCGATTCCGCCCCGGGCCACCAAGAATTCAGCAGCACATAGCAAAAAGCCAACCTTCGGGTTGGCTTTTTTGTTTTCGCCTGCAAACAACGCAATGCCATCCATCGCCAGCTATGTACGCAAACGAACGGACTGCCGCCGTCCAAGGGCCCATGCTGCAGGCAGACCATCACATCTCCTCCCGCCGCCAGCGCCCTGCGCGACACGGCAGACGGGTCGGCTGGTCAGCTCTCCCCGCCACACCGCCATGCGAAACTCGCGCCCGACGCCGTCGAGCCGTTCCGTACATAACGGCTCACTGCCAAAGGATGCATCATGAAACCTACCCTGATATTGCTCGCGCTCGCCTCTACCCTCGCCCTGACCGCTTGCCAGCGCGAAGCGCCACCCGCGCCGACCGTCGTGCAAGTCGTTCCCGGCCCGGCCGGCGCGCCTGGTCCTGCCGGTGCCACCGGTGCCAAGGGCGCTGAAGCCCCTGCCGGCGCGACCGGCGCCACCGGTGCCACGGGCCAGACGGGCGACAGCGGCATGCAAGGCAACGATGGCGCCAAGGGCGACGCTGGTGCTGCCGGCGATGAAGGCGCCAAAGGCGACACGGGCGCCAAGGGCAAGACGGGCGATACGGTGATTGTCGTGCCACAACGCTAATACGCCCCACGCGAGACAGCACAACGCCAACCCATGCGGTTGGCGTTGCTGCGTATGCGCTGTACCGCACAGTAACGTCGGCCGCATCGGCCTACCCTGTACTTACTACACAGGGAGATATCGCATGCTGACGCTCATACTGATGGTGGCCCTGCTGGGCTTGGCTTTACTGTTCGCGCCCGGCCCCGTGCGCCGCGCACTGATTACCCCGCGCCTGCTGGCCCTGTTCAAGCGCATCTTGCCGACGATGTCCGATACGGAGCGCGACGCGCTTGAGGCGGGCACGACGTGGTGGGATGCCGACCTGTTTTCCGGCCGGCCCGACTGGTCCAAGTTGCTGGCCTACGCGCCGCCCGCCCTCAGCGCCGAGGAGCGCCACTTTCTTGACCACGACGTCGAACATCTGTGCGAGCTGGTTAACGACTGGGAAACACAGCAGCAACTCGACTTGCCACCGCAAGCCTGGGCCTACATGAAAAGCCAGGGTTTCCTCGGCATGATCATTCCCAGGCAATACGGCGGCAAGCAATTTTCCGCCTACATGCATTCGCAAGTGGTGATGAAACTGTCGAGCCGCTGCTCGGCGCTGGCCGTGACCGTGATGGTGCCCAATTCGCTGGGGCCGGCCGAGTTATTGTTGCATTACGGCACCGAAGAACAGAAAAACCATTATCTGCCGCGATTGGCCGCCGGCACCGAGATTCCCTGCTTTGCCCTCACCAGCCCATATGCGGGTTCCGACGCGGCCGCCATCCCCGACCTGGGCGTCGTGTGCATGGGCATGCATGAGGGAAGATCGACCCTGGGTTTGCGCCTCACGTGGAACAAGCGCTACATCACCCTGGCGCCTGTGGCGACCTTGCTGGGGCTGGCATTCCAGACGAGCGATCCCGAGCACTTGCTCTCCGACAACGACGCACCGGGCATCACCTGCGCCCTGATCCCCGCCAGCCACGACGGCGTGGTGATCGGGCGGCGCCACCATCCCTTGAACGCCGCCTTCCAGAACGGCCCCACGTCCGGCAACGAGGTCTTCATTCCCATCGACTGGGTCATCGGCGGCCAGGCGCAAGTGGGGAAAGGATGGCGCATGCTGATGGAATGCCTGGCGGCCGGGCGCGCCATCTCGCTGCCCTCGTCCAGCGTGGGCATGGGCAAGATGGCCGTGCGCGGCACCGGCGCGTATGCGGCCGTGCGGCGCCAGTTCAACATGCCGATCGGCAAGTTCGACGGGGTGCAGGAAGCGCTGGCGCGCATGGGTGCCAATCTGTACCTGATGGATGCGGCGCGCACGCTATCGGCGCTGGGAGTGGACCTGGGCGAAAAGCCGGCCGTCATTTCCGCCATCGTCAAATACCACGTCACGGAGCGGGGACGCGCGCTCGTCAACGACGGCATGGATATTCTCGGCGGCAAGGGCATCTGCAGCGGCCCCAACAATTTCCTCGCCAGCGCCTACCAGCAGATTCCCATCGCCATCACCGTCGAAGGCGCCAACATCCTCACGCGCAGCCTGATCATCTTCGGCCAGGGCGCCATCCGCGCCCATCCGTATGTACTGCGGGAAATGGCTGCCGTCAGCGAAAGCGATGGCCGCAAGGCACTGCGCGATTTCGATGCGGCCTTCTTCGGCCACGTGGGTTTCGTGCTGGGCAACCTGGCAAGGGGGCTGTGGTACGGACTGGGCGGCGCCCGCCTGGCGGCCGTGCCAAACGCAGCAGCGCCGAAACTGGCACCGTACTACCGCGCCCTGACACGGCTGTCGACGGCGTTTGCCGTCATGACGGATATGTCGATGTTCGTGCTCGGTGGCGAACTCAAGCGCCGCGAGCGGCTGTCCGCCCGCCTGGGCGACGTGGTCTCGCAACTGTACCTGGCGTCGTCCGTGCTGAAGCGCTACGAGGACGATGGCCGGCCCGAGACCGACCTGCCCTACGTGCACTGGTCGCTGCAGGATGCGCTGGTCAAGGCGCAGCAGGGCTTGACGGGCGTGCTCGACAATTTCCCCGCGCGCACGCTGGCCGTGCTGCTGCGCACCTTGCTGTTCCCGTTCGGCCTGCCCCACCGTCCGCCATCCGACGAGCTGGGCAGCGAGGTGGCGCTGGCCCTGCAAACGCCGGGCGCCGACCGCGAACGCCTGCTGGCCGACGGCCATGTCGCCAGCGAGGGCAACGATCCCGTCGCCTGCGCCGAGCGGGCGCTGGCCCTGCTGCCCGAGGTCCTGCACGTCGACAAACGTCTGAAAGACACGCCCGAAGGCGCGGCCCTGCGGCATCTGCCGCAAAGCCTGTCCGCCATGCAGCCGTGGCTGGCTGCGGCCAAGGCGGCGGGCACCATCAGCTGCCAGGAGCACAATACCATGCTGGAATATGCGCGCCTGGTCGATGGTTTGATACAGGTCGACGATTTTGCGCCCGATGCGGCGCATCAGGCTCACAGCGGCGGCGTGCGCCGTCTTGACGACGCGCCGACCGGCGAGAGCCGCGCAGCCTAGTCCAGGCCACTTTGCGGCCTATACTGAATGGAGCGGGTGTTGTGCCCGCGCTTTGCAGAAAGGAGTCGATCATGACGCGCAAATTCATCGATTGCCGGGAATTCCCCAGCGACACGCATTGCTCGGTGGCCATCTCGGCCGACAGCGAAGAAGAGCTATTGGGCATTGCGGTGGAACATGCAGTTTCGGTACACCATCACGACGACACGCCGGAGTTGCGCCAGCAGCTGCGTCAATTGTTCAAGGACGGCATGCCGCCCGAACACTTGCCCATGACGGGGCAGGCCGGCAGCAGCGGAGCCTCGCACGCGCACTAGCCTGCCTGGGCTTGCGCCGGCCTCGGCAGGCGCAAGCCCAGCACGAGCGGCACCAGCGCCGCATACACGACGATCACCGACAGCCAGACGGCGCCGGGCCAGTACGCCCTAACGCCAAAATAAATGCTGGAAAACACCAGCGGGCACAGCACGGATGCCAGGCTCACGGCCGAGGCCAGCACGCCCTGGAACTGGCCTTGCCGGTCGTCGGCAACTTGCCGCGTGGCCAGCGACTGCAGGGCCGGCGCGCCGATGCCGCCCAGGGCAAACACGGGCATGATGGCGAAGATCATCCAGCTGCGGGTGGCAAAGGCCATGACGACCAAGGCCAGGCAGGCGCACGCCACGCCCCCCAGGATGGTGGCGCGCTCGCCCAGCAGTTTCACGGCCGGACCGGGCAGAAAAGCCTGGGCCAGCGCCTGGCACACGCCAAAGGCGCCCAGCGACAGGCCGATCCACAGCCCGTTCCACTCGAACGCATCGTGGCCCCACAGCGCCCAGCACACGCCATACACTTCGCCGGCCGCGCTGAAGGTAAAGAAGATGGCGGTGATCGGCAGCAAGCTTTTCTGAGAAAACACCCAGCGCAGCGGGCGCAATGGATTCAATGCCGCCAGGTCGATTTTTTCGCCCGTGGGCCGACGTGATTCTGGCAGCGTCAGCAACGCCAGCAGCAAATTGCCGGCATTCAAGATAGCCGCCGCCATGAACGGCAGGCGCAGTCCGTAATCGCCCAGCGCGCCGCCGAGCACGGGGCCGATGATGAAGCCGGCGCCGAACATGGCGTTGAGCAAGCCGAAGCGGCGCGCCCGCGTTTCTTCGGGAGAAATATCGGTGATGTAGGCCGTGGCCACGGACACATTGGCGCTCGTCAAGCCGGCGATGGCGCGCCCCAGCAGCAGCATCCACAGGCTGGGGGCAAACGCGAGGAACAGGTAGTTGACGGCCGCGCCCGCCAGCGACAGCAGCAGCACGGGGCGCCGCCCCAGGCGGTCGCTCAGCGCGCCCAGCACGGGCGCAAAAACGAACTGCATCAGCGCATACAGGGCCGTCATGATGCCGATGTACGGCGCCACGTTATCGGCATGCGTGACGTCGCGCAGCAGCGCGGGCAGGATGGGGAAGATCAGGCCGATGCCGACGGCGTCGAGCACGACGGTGGCAAAGATGACAGGCAGCGCTGTCGCCGGAACGGCTATTTTCATATACTCAATCTAAATATGTACTCAGTACATAAATGGTACGCCCGATTTGGCCGCGCCATCAAGCCTTATCTGTACTCAGTACACTTCGTGTATGATCGCAGCAACATGACGATTCCTTCCGACCTCCGCTCCCGCAAACGCCTTGCCACCCGGCAAGCCATCTCGAATGCCGCCACGCGCCTGTTTTTCGTGCGCGGTTTCGAGCAGGTGACGGTGGACGAGATCGCGGCGGCTGCCAGCGTGGGACGCATGACGGTGTTCAACCACTTCCCCCGCAAGGAAGACATGTTCTTCGACCGCGAGGAAGAGGGACGCGAACTGCTGCGCGCCGCCTTGCGCCAGCGCGACCCCATGGTGCCCCCGATCGTAACCCTGCGCCTGCTGGCGCATCGGCTGGTGGCCGAAGACAGTCCCTACGTCACGTTTTCCGCCGCCGGCCAGGGTTTTATTGCCACCATCGAGGCCAGCGAGACCCTGAAAGCGCGGGCGCGGGCGATCCGCGACGAGCTGGCGCAAGTGGTGGCAACGGCGCTGACCGACAGCACGGGGCGCGACGCGCACGATCCCCAGGCCCGGCTGGCGGCCAGCCTGCTGCTGGCCACCTGGAGCACGGCCCTGATCGAAGCGCACCGTGCCTTCGCGCGGCATGGCGACGCGCAGCTGGCCAAGGCCCGCTTCCTGGCCATCGTGGACCAGGGGCATGTCGGCCTGAAGGCGGCGTTGGCGGGCACGCCTTACGTCTGACGTTGCCGGGTATCGGATGTCAATCCCTTGACCCAAGGCAAGGCAATCCGGCGCCAGCCCGCCTACAATCGCCGGCTTTGCCCATCCCATGCGCCACGCTCCCGAACTCCTCCTGCCTGCCGGTTCCCTGGCCAAGATGCATGCCGCCTTCGACTATGGCGCCGACGCCGTCTACGCGGGCCAGCCGCGCTACAGCTTGCGCGTGCGCAATAACGATTTTTCGACCTTGCAAGCCTTGCAGGAGGGCATTGATGGCGCCCATGCGCGCGGCAAGCAATTCTTTGTCGCCAGCAATATCTTCGCCCACAACGCCAAGCTGAAAACGTATTTGCGCGACATGGAGCCGGTGATCGCCATGCGCCCCGACGCCCTGATCATGGCCGATCCGGGCCTGATCATGATGGTGCGCGACAAGTGGCCGGAGATTCCCGTGCACTTATCGGTGCAGGCGAATGCCGTCAACTGGGCCGACGTGAAATTCTGGCACCGCATGGGGCTGACCCGCGTGATCTTGTCGCGCGAACTGTCGCTCGACGAGATCGAGGAAATCCGCCAGCGCTGCCCGGAAATGGAACTCGAAGTGTTCGTCCATGGCGCACTATGCATCGCCTATTCGGGCCGCTGCCTGCTGTCCGGCTATTTCAACCATCGCGACCCGAACCAGGGCACGTGCACGAATTCCTGCCGCTGGGATTACAAGGTGAAAAATGCCTCGGAAGACGCCAGCGGCGACTTGGGCGGCATGCAGGTGGTGCCCCTGCAATTCCACCAGGCGCTGGCCGAAGCGGACAACAATGCCTTTTCCGCCCTGCACCAGCAGCCGCGCCACCCGCTGGCCGACCAGCCATACCTGATCGAAGAAGCCCAGCGCCCGGGCCAGCTGCTGCCCATCCTCGAGGACGAGCACGGTACTTACATCATGAATTCGAAGGACTTGCGCGCCGTCGAGCATATCGAGCGCCTGGTCAAGATCGGCGTCGATTCGCTGAAGGTCGAGGGCCGCACCAAGTCGCTGTACTACGCGGCGCGCACGGCGCAAGTCTACCGCCAGGCCATCGACGATGCCGTGGCGGGCCGCCCCTTCGACATGGCGCTCCTGGGCCAGCTGCAGGGCCTGGCCAACCGCGGCTACACGGACGGTTTTTACCAGCGCCACCATACGCAGACGCACCAGAACTACATGCGCGGCGCGTCCGAGGCGGACCGCAGCCAGTACGTGGGCGACGTGCTGAGCGTGACGGATGGCTGGGCCAGGGTGGAAGTGAAAAACCGCTTTGCCGTGGGCGACCGCATCGAAGCCCTGCACCCGGGCGGCAACCGCGACTTTACGATCGCCCGCATGCTGGCCGACGATGGCAGCGAGATCCAGGTGGCGCCCGGCAGCGGCCACTTCGTGCGCATCGAACTCGACGGGGCGCTGAATAAAGCCTTGCTGGCCCGTTATTTGTAACCGCCAGTCTGGCGCGCGGGGCGGCAAACCAGTACGCAAGTGTTTGATTTGACAAGAAAAATTCCAGCTACCACTGCCTGAATAATTTGTTTAGGCTTCAACATTGCTATACGATACGGCCACCCTGCGCCCGGGGGCCTGATCGGCACCCGGTGCGTCCCTGACACGTTCACCGGAATCCCCGATGCCACCTGCCACCTCTGCCCTGATCACCAATGACGCCGTCGTCCTCGGCCTGCTCGCCATGACCCTGGGGGCCGTCTTCTGGACCGCCTCCCGCGCCAACGGCTTCTGGAAAAAGTTTTATACCTATATCCCGTCGCTGCTGATGTGCTACCTGATCCCGGCGCTGCTCAACACCTTCGGCATCATCGACGGCAATGCCTCCGGCCTGTACGCCGTGGCGCGCGACTATCTGCTGCCCAGCGCACTGGTGCTGCTGTGCGTGGCCATCGATTTCGGCGGCATTATCCGCCTCGGCCCCAAGGCCATCATCATGTTTCTTACAGGAACCCTCGGCGTCATGCTGGGCGCACTCGTTTCGTTCGAGGCGCTGCGTTTGATCCACCCGGAAACGGTGGCGGGCGACACCTGGCGCGGCATGACGACTGTCGCCGGCTCGTGGATAGGCGGCGGCGCCAACCAGGCGGCCATGAAGGAAGTGTTTGAAGTGGACGCCACCCTGTTCGGCCAGTTCGTCGCCGTCGACGTGCTGGTGGCCAACGTCTGGACGGCCGTGCTGCTGTTCCTGGCGGGCCGCGCGGGCGCCTTCGACCGCTGGACGGGCGCGGATTTGTCCGCCATCAATGCGCTCAAGGACAGCATCGAAAGCTACCGTGCCCAGCACGCGCGCGTGGCCAACCTGACCGACATCATGATCATCCTCGGCGTGGGCCTGGGCGTGACGGGCCTGTCGCACTTCCTGGCCGGCCCCATCATCAGCTGGATCAATACCCTGCCGGCAGCATGGCGCCTGCAGGATTACAGCCTGACGTCGAACTTCTTCTGGATCGTCGTGCTGGCCACTACCTTCGGACTGCTGCTCAGTTTTACCCGGGCGCGCAGCCTGGAAGGCGCGGGCGCCTCGACCATCGGCTCGGCCATGCTATACGTGCTGGTGGCCACCATCGGCATGCACATGGACTTGAAAGCCCTGCTCGACAAGCCCTTCCTGTTCCTGCTGGGCATGATCTGGATCGCCGTGCACGGCGGCCTGATGCTGCTCGTCGCCAAGCTGATCCGCGCACCCCTGTTCTTCATGGCCGTCGGTTCGCAGGCAAACATCGGCGGCGCCGCCTCGGCCCCCGTCATCGCCAGCGCCTTCCACCCGGCCCTGGCCCCCGTCGGCGTGCTGCTGGCCGTGCTCGGCTACGCGCTGGGCACCTATGGCGCCTACATCACGGGCTTGATCTTGCGCGGCATGGCCGGGTGACGCCTGTCCTGGCTTGAGCAGCCAAGCTTGCAATCATGACGACAACGCCAGCCTTCGGGCTGGCGTTGTCGTTTACCCCACGCAACTTTCGCAGAGTCCTGAAAACTCCCCGCAATGTAGCAGAAACCCCTCACAACCAAATTTTCGCACCATTTTTGTGCGAAATCTGCGATGATAGTTGCCCAAATAACCGTTCACCTCCATGGAATTCTGATGAAATACGCATCTGCTCACGAGTACGTCCAGCATGTCGCCGCACGCAATCCAGGTCAGCCCGAGTTTCTGCAAGCCGTCACCGAAGTCATGGAGAGCTTGTGGCCGTTCCTCGAGCAGCACCCGAAATACGCGGAACAAGGCTTGCTGGAACGCTTGATCGAGCCGGAGCGCGTGGTCATGTTCCGCGTCTCGTGGGTCGATGACCATGGGCAAGTGCAAGTCAATCGCGGCTACCGCATCCAGCACAGCATGGCCATCGGGCCGTACAAGGGCGGCATCCGCTTCCATCCGTCCGTCACCCTGTCCGTGCTGAAATTCCTTGCCTTCGAGCAGACGTTCAAGAATGCCCTGACGACCTTGCCGATGGGCGGCGGCAAGGGCGGCGCCGATTTCGATCCGAAGGGCAAGAGCCCGGGCGAAGTGATGCGCTTCTGCCAAGCCTTCGTGAGCGAACTGTTCCGTCATGTAGGTTCGGACACGGACGTGCCGGCCGGCGACATCGGCGTGGGCGGGCGCGAAGTGGGCTATATGGCCGGCATGATGAAAAAACTCAGCAACCGCGCCGACTGCGTCTTCACGGGCAAGGGCGCCAGCTTCGGCGGCTCGCTGATGCGGCCGGAAGCGACGGGCTACGGCACCGTGTATTTCGCCGAAGAAATGCTAAAGACGCGGGGCCGCTCGTTCGAGGGCATGCGCGTGTCCGTTTCAGGTTCGGGCAACGTGGCGCAATACGCCGTGGAAAAAGCCATGGCCATGGGCGCGAAAGTCATCACCGTCTCCGATTCCAGCGGCACCATCATCGACGAAGACGGTTTTACGCCGGAAAAGCTGGTCATCTTGATGGAGATCAAGAACCACTTGTATGGCCGGGTCAGCGACTACGCCGAACGCACGGGCGTGCGTTTCGAGGCGGGAGTATCGCCATGGCATGTGCCGGTCGACATCGCCCTGCCCTGCGCCACGCAGAATGAATTGAACATCGACGATGCGCGCACGCTCATCGCCAATGGCGTGCAGTGCGTGGCCGAAGGCGCCAACATGCCCACCACCATTGAGGCAGCCAAGGCCTTCGAGGCGGCCGGCGTGCTGTACGCGCCGGGCAAGGCCAGCAATGCGGGCGGCGTGGCCACGTCCGGCCTGGAAATGAGCCAGAACGCGGCCCGCATGTCGTGGCCGCGCGAGGAAGTCGACGCGCGTTTGCTGCAGATCATGCAAGGCATCCATGCGGCCTGCAAGCAGTACGGCACGCGCGCGGACGGTTCCGTCAGCTATGTGGATGGCGCCAACATCGCCGGATTCGTGAAAGTGGCCGACGCGATGCTGGCGCAGGGAGTGATCTGACCTGCACGGACCTACAACATTTCAGGTTTCATTAAACTCTTGCGACTGATGGTCCGGCCCGACACCATGAATTCGCCGTTGCCCCGGTAGTGCAGGGTTTCCGGCAGCTTGGGCGACGTGGCCACGTGGGCCTTCACGCATTCGAAGATGAAGAAGCCGCCCTTCGGGTTGCCCGCCACCTGGGCCAGCTTGCATTCGAAGTTGGCGTAGCACTCGGCGATCAGCGGTGCGCCCACCAGTTCGGCCGGTTGCGGCGTCAAGCCGAAGGCCGTGAACTTGTCCGTGTCTTCGCCGCTGCAGTTGCCGATGGCCACCACCTGGTCGACCATGTCGGCCGTCGGCAGGTTGATCACGCATTCCATGCTGCGCTTGATCATTTCATGGCTGTGATTGGCGTCGGAAATGAAGCAGCCCAGCAGCGATGGCGTAAATTCCATCAGCATGTGCCAGGCCATGGTCATGACGTCGCTCTCGCCCTTCCAGGTGGAGCTGACGAGCACCACCGGCCCCGGTTCCAGGAAGCGGCGGATATCGGCGACGGGATAGTCTTCTTTGTGGTAATTTTTCATGCAGTCTCCAGGACGCGGTACGCCATAGCATAGCCCAACGGCGCCATGCCGGGCGCGCGGCTGGCGGGCAGCGGCGTGTCGCCGCGCATGCCCCGATTTGTGCAGTGCATCGCAACTTTCTCCCTTTTTCGAGAGCTTCCCCCCTAGAATACACTGATCAACTACTCAAGGAAACCGCCATGCGCCACCTGTTCCTGTTGTCCGCCCTGTCCCTCGCCACCCTCGCTTCCCCTGCCTATGCCGACGAACAGGCGCGCACGGTGGGCGCCTTCAATGCCATCGATATCCGCGGCCCCATCAGCATCGAAGTGGAGTCGGGCAAGGAACAAAGCCTGACCTTGCGCGGCGACCAGAAATTCCTCAGCGGCGTGATCACGGAAGTGGTCGATGGCGAGTTGAAGATCTCGCTGAAGGACAAGGACACCAAGAGAACGGAAGGCGACCCGCGGGTCATCATCACCATGCCCACCTTGCGCAAGCTGATCGCGGAAGGCGCGGGCGAGAAAATCCTGACCAAGCTCAATGGCCCGCGGATCGACATCAGCTACAAGGGCGCGGGCCGCCTGGCCGCCGATGGCCAGGTCGACTGGCTGCGCCTGAAGGCGCAGGGCGTGGGCGAAGTCGATACGAAAGCCTTGCTGGCGAAGAACGTCGACGTCAATTTCGACGGCATCGGCTCCGTCAAGGTGTATTCCTCGGGGGAACTGAACGCCGTCGTGCGCGGCATGGGCGAACTGACGTATTACGGCAAGCCGAAGATCGTGCACAAGTCGATCGCCGGCATCGGCAGCGTCAATGCCGGCAAGTAAGCTATTCCATCACAACAAGGCCCTCAGGCCGCTGGAGACCGCATGACTGCAACACCTGACACCGCGGCGCCGCTCGTGCTGCGCGAAGACGAGGACGGCCTCGTCACCCTGCGCCTGAACCGCCCCCTGCAATTCAATGCCCTCTCGGAAGCCATGCTGGCCGCGCTGCAGCAAGCGTTCGATACGATCGCGCAGCAGCCGCACGTGCGCTGCGTGGTGCTGGCCGCCGAAGGCAAGGCCTTTTGCGCGGGCCACGATTTGCGCCAGATGCAGGCCAACCGCCAGCTTGCGTATTATCAAACCCTGTTCGCGCAATGCTCGCGCGTGATGCAGGCGATCCAGGCCTTGCCCGTGCCCGTGATTGCCCGTGTGCACGGCATCGCCACGGCGGCCGGCTGCCAATTGGTCGCCAGCTGCGACCTGGCCGTGGCGGGCGCCTCGGCCCGCTTTGCCGTCTCCGGCATCAACGTGGGCCTGTTCTGCGCCACGCCCTCCGTCGCCCTGTCGCGCAATGTCTCGACCAAGCGGGCCTTCGACATGCTGGTGACGGGCCGCTTCATCGACGCCGACACGGCCGCCGACTGGGGCCTGGTCAATGAAACGGTGGCCGACGCGGCGCTCGACGAGGCCGTGGCGCGCCTGGCGCAGCAGATCATGGCGAAAAGCCCGACGGCCATCCGCCATGGCAAGGCCATGTTCTACCGCCAGCGCCAGCTGCCGCTGGACGAGGCGTATGCGTACGCGGGCGACGTGATGGCGCGCAATATGATGGAAGAGGATGCGGAGGAAGGCGTCACTGCCTTTTTAGAGAAGCGGCCGCCCGGCTGGGCGCGGCCTTGAGTACCTGACCGAACCTACTGCGCGTCGGTATAGGCAGCCTGCGATGCTCACCGTACTTCAGTACGGTTGCGCTTCTCGGCTACCTCTCCCTTCCGCTCGCTACGGTTCTGTCAGGTACTCTTGGACTTCCTGGTCTTAACGACTGTCCTTCATCTGCTGCTGCACGGACAGACTCAGCTTGCCCAGGTCTTCCTTGCCCAGCAGCGGCAACTGGGCCAGCAGGCTGGCCAGCGTGGAACTGCCTGTCACGTCCAGCTCGGACGACTGCACCAGCACCGTGCCGGCGCCCGTGAAGTCGATCTGCTTTTCCTCGCCCGACAGGCTGAAACCCGTCAGGGCGCCGACAGCCGAAGCCCAGCCCTGCACGTGGGCGTAATCGTAGTGGTAGGACGGGCTGGGACAGTCGGCCCAGCCCAGCACGGCCTGCTCATCGACGCGGCAAGGCAGCTCCAGGAAATGCACGGGGCCGTTCGACGAGGCGATCACCTTGCCCGTGCCTATCATGGTCAGGTAGCCGGGCAGGGTCGATTCCTGGCAAATCACGTCCTTCGTAAAACCCAGCAGGTTCTTCGCGCGGATGGTCATGTTGGCGTTGTCCAGGTCGTAGCACGCCAGGTCGTTGCCGTTGTCGCCCAAAATCAATTGGCCCTGGCCTTGCGCCACGACAAAGTGGTGTACGTATTTCGGTGCATTGAAGGCATTGCGCACGATCAGATCGAGCACGCTGCTGCCCATGGCTTCGAAGCGCAGCTCGCCATAAAAGGCGATCATCTTGCCCTTGCGAAGGAAGATCTGTTCCTTGACGTCGATGACATACGCAAAACGGTTCAGGTTATCGTTCTTCGGCAAGGTATCGGGGTTGTAGATCGTCATGGCTTACCTTTCGCTCGCTTGGATGTAGACCGTGCCCTGGCCCGTGAACTTCACCTGGTAGGATTCGCCGGACGCCTGGCCGACGAAGGTTTTCCAGTTCAGGTCCGTGACGATGGTCGAGCCCAGCTGGCCCGTGTGGCCGATATACGCTTGCGGGTCGACAAACACGGGCACGTCCGGCGTGACGGGCAAGCCGATGGCGTTACCATCCGACAAAATCGCCACCTCGCCCGTGCCTTGCAGGGTGGTGGTAAACAAGCCCTGGCCCGTGGCCATGCCGCGCACCACGCCCTGCACGCCGCCCTGGTTGCCAAGGAACATGGTGCCCGCCGTCAGGCGCGCATCGAAGGCCAGCAGGGAGTCGCTTTCCACATAGAACGTTTCGCCCCGCACGGGGACGATGCTGACGAACAGGCCGCCCTGCGCGTAAAACACGCTGCCCGTGCCGCGCGCCGACATCAGGGCGTAGCCCTCGTTCGTGACGGCGCGCATGGCCAGGCTTTGCACGCCCTGGCCCGCCAGGAAGGAGCGGCTGAACGCCACGTCGCCCTGGTAGGACACCATGGCGCCCTTGCGGGCAAATACTTCTTCATTGCCGAGTTTGACCTCGAGCATCTTTTCATTGATCTGCTGATAGACAGGCATCGCGGGTCCTCGCTGATTTAACGTTCGGCGGGCTGGATGAACACCACGCCCTGGCCCGTGAATTTGTGCTGGTACGATTCGCCCGAGCTCTGGCCGATCATGGTGCGCCAGTTGACATCAAAAACGAATTCCTGGCGGATATCGCCCTTGAAGCCGACGAAGGCGTCCGGGTCCACGCGCAGCGGGTGGGCCGGCGTCACTTCCAGCATGATCAGGTTGCCGCGCGAAATGACGGCCAGGTTGCCGTGGCCTTCGACGGTGGTGGAAAACAGGCCCTGGCCGGAACTGGCGCCGCGCAGGCCCGCAAAGGCCGTGCCCGTCTTCAGGCTCGTGTCGTAGGCCAGCAGGCTGCTGCTTTCGATGGTCAGCTTTTCGCCGGCCAGCGCCATGACGGTGATCTCGGCCGCATTCTGCGCGAAGAAGACGGTGCCCGTGCCGGCGGCCTGCATCACTTGCATGCCTTCGTTCGTCACCTTGCGCTTGAGCGCGCCAAACAGGCCCTCGCCGCCCAGCAGGGATTTTTCAAACTTGATGCTGCCCGTATAGGCGACCATGGCGCCGGCGATGGCCAGCACTTTTTCATCCTGCAGGCGCACTTCCAGCAGGCGGTCGGTATTGGTGCGGAAACTGGTCACGCGCGACTCCCCAAGAATGCCAGGGCACAAAGCCATGGCTGTTCGACAAGATACCGGGGCGATGTGCGCCGCGCAAGCGCTATTCCTCCCGGACGGGGCCATCCATCAAAAAAGGCGTGCCCGGAGGCACGCCTTGCGTTCAGCGCGCTGGCCGTTTAATCGGCCAGCACCGGCTTGCTGCCGCGCGCGTCCTGGAACAGCGGCACGGGATCATCGGTATTGACCTCGACCACCGTCACGCCCTGCACCACGCCGGCCACCTGGTAGCCGACGGCGCCCAGGTGGCGCTTGCCTTCGGCCAGGTTGGACCAGCTGAGCGAAACGGAAGCCGTGCCGCCTGTGAAGGCCGTGCCCGGCATCAGCGCCTTGAAGCCGCCGTTGGACAAGCCCGGCGCCAGCACCCACGACGACAGGGTGTAGTTGGCCTGGCCGTTTTGCGGCGCATAGCCGATCAGGCACACCTTGTAGGTGCCGGCGGCGGGCAGGCGCAGTTCCACTTGCTCGTTGGAACTTTGATTGCCGCTGCTGCCGACGAGCACATTGGCAGCGTTGTAGACCTCCATGTCCAGGTCGGTATTTGCGCCGCCCGTCGTTTCCGCGTCATAGGTGGCGAAGCGCGCGGCCAGGGTGCCGGCCGGGATCACCACGTTGTGCGCATTGACGCCCGTGCCGCCGCCAGCCTTGCAGGCGGCCGAGGCGGCGGCGCCCGTCGATGCCTGGCCGATCGTGCGCGTCTCGCGCACGGCTTCGACGAGGCCCGACTTGACGCCGACCAGCGCGCCCGTGAAGCCCGTGCCCAGGGTCAGCACCTTGCTGCCCGTGGCCGCTTCGCTGCTAACCAGCGGAATGACGGCCAGCGTCGTGCCGCGCGCCGTCAGCGGGCTGCGTACCGTGTGCGTGCCGTCGCTCCAGCTCAAGGCGCCGTAGACCCAGGTATTGGCCGGCGCCGTGGTGCGCGTCAGCTTGACCTGGAACTGGCCCTTGGCGCCGGGCGCCAGGTTCAGGCTGGCCGGCGTCACCGCCACCGTGTAGCCGGGCAGGCTGGCCGAGGCGTTGTAGACGGCGCTGCTGCTGCCCACGTTCGTCACCGTGCGCGTCAGGGTCTGCGTGCCCAGCACGTTGGCCGCCGTCAGCGATGCCAGGTTCAGGTTGTAGGCGGCGATGGTGCCGATGGCCTGGCAGGTGGCGGCGCTGTAGACCTTCAGGTTCAGGCCGCACAGGAAGCGCGCATAGTCGATTTCCGACACGTCGTACACGAGGCCCGGATCGGCCGCGCCGTTCGGCGCGATGTGGCCGGCGCCCTGGCCCCACGGCAGCTGGCCCGACGTCTTCGCCGTGGCATCCCACGACACGGAACCGTTCAAGCCGTCGGAATACGTGCTGAACGCCGTCGTCATCAGCGCCGACTTGATGGCCGCGGGCGACCAGTCGGGATGCTGCTGCTTGAGCAGCGCCGCCACGCCGGCCACGTGCGGGCTGGCCATCGAGGTGCCGGAATAGAAATCCCACTCCGCCGCCGGCGCCGCGCCACCCGCCGCCACGGCGTCGCGCTGCGCCTGCGTCAGGTCGGCCGTCACGCCGGCCAGCACGTTGGTGCCCGGCGCCGACAGGTCCGGCTTGAGGATATTCGCGTTGGCCACGTTCGGCCCGCGCGAGGAACGGTCGCTGACGATGGGCGCCACCACGCTGGTGTCGGGGATGGTATGCACTTCGCCCAGGGCCGCCGTACCGTCCGGGTTGGCCGCCATGTAAGCTTTCAGGGCGTCGCCCTGCGCCTGCGCCAGGTGCACCGTCGACAGCACGTGCGCCTGGTTGATGATGGTGTTAGCGCCGCCGGCCACGTTGGCGATGATCACGCCCGCCGCGCCTGCCGTCTTGCCGTTGGCGCTCTTGTTGACCAGCACGTTGCCGCCACGGTCGCAGACGAGCACCTTGCCCTGCACTTTCGCCGGGTCCAGGTAGGCCGAGGTGGCGTCGGCCGCGCCGTAGCAGCGCAGCAGGTTGACGTCCGTCGGCGACACGCCCGCCAGGCCCGCGTCGCGCGAGCGGATCAGCAGGCTGGCCGGCGTGTTGGCATTGCTCGATGCGCCTTCCAGCCGCGTGCCGTTGCCGAGGATGGCATTGGCCGCGTACAGGCGGTTGTGGGTGGAATTGGCCACCGTCGCCAGCCACGGGCTGATATGCGACACGGGCGCCGGCACGTCGGGCGCCGGCGTCGAGGGGCCGGAGTTGCCGCCCGAGGTGGCGACGAACACGCCCGCCGCCGCCGCGCCCAGGAAGGCCACTTCCGTCGGCTCGTCGAAGGCGCCGCCGCCCGCGTTCGGGCCGATGGAGAAGTTGATGACGTTGACGCCATCCTTCACGGCCTGGTCGATGGCGGCCACGCTGTCGGCCGTGGCGCAGCCGTTGCGCCCCGTCGAGGCGGCCGTCCAGCAGACCTTATAGGCGGCGATGCGCGCGCGCGGCGCCATGCCCGACGCCTTGCCCAGCGAGACGCCATTCGACGTGGCCGGCGTGCCATTGTTGCCGCCCGCCGTAGACGCCGTGTGCGTGCCATGGCCGCCGTGGCCCGTCGGGCCCGCCACCGAGTCGCGCGGCGAACGGAATTCCGTCCAGTGCAGGGCCGCGCTCGAGGCGCGGTAGTAGCGCGCACCGATCAGCTTATTGTTGCAGTTGTCGGCGGAAAAGCCCTCGCCCGTCTGGCAGGTGCCCTGCCAGCTGGCCGGCGGCGCGCCGTACACGACGTTGCTGCCGCTGTGGCTGGGCACGCCGTTCTCGTCGAGGCGGTCGGCAAAGGCCGCGTTCTCGGGCCAGATGCCGCTGTCGACGATGCCGATGATGATGTCTTCGCCGGCGTGCGCCTTGCCGCCCAGCTGCTCCCAGATGCCGCCCGGCTTGTCCAGGCCCAGGAAGCTGGGCGTGTAGCTCGTGTCGAGTTGCAGGATGGAATCGGCGCTGATGCTGGCCACGCCGCTGTTTTTCTTCAGGGCCCGCACTTCATCGTCCGTCAGCAGGGCGGAAAAGCCGTTGAAGACGACGCTGTACTGGTGCGTGATCTGCGCCGCGCTGACGGTTTCGGCCACGGCGGCCTGCTTGGTGTCGAGGTAGTTCAGGTAAGCCTGCACATCGGCGGCGCCCACATTGATGCGCGCCCCTGGGGCGGGCTTGGTGGCGGCCAGGCCGTCGACCTGGCCCGTGTAGGTGGCGGCGGGCTTGTCGACCAGTTGCACGATGTAGGAACGGCGCTCCTGCGCCTGGGCCGTGTGGGCCAGGCCGGCGGCCAGCAGCAGGATGGCGAGCGAGACGGGACGTAGTTTCATCTCACGCTCCTTGCACGGTGGCGTTGACGGCGGCCTTGCCGGCGCGGCGGCGCGACAGCGCGCCAAGGGCGCCCAGGCCGGCCAGCATCAGCGTGTAGGTCGACGGTTCCGGCACGGCGCTGATGTTGATGTTGTCGAGCGCGAACTGGCCCTGGTTAAAGGCGGGGAAATCGAGGGAATTGCTGCACACGCCCGTGTCATTGAAGATGCAGGCATTGAAGGTCAGGCCCGTGAAGACCTGGCTGCTGAAGCTGCTCAGCAGGGAAGCGCTGTGGAAATAGTAATTGCCATCGCTGCCCTGGCCGGGAAACGCCAGCGAGGTGCTGATCACCTGGCCATTGCGGAGGGTACCGCTCAGCTGCAGCTGGCCCCAGTTCATGTCCGGCAAGCCCGTGATGGGGGCGATGAAGGAATAGTCGAAGCCGGCCAGGGTGAATGCCTGGTGGTCGGCACGGGAAAAGTTCACGCCGCCATCGTTGAGGATGGCCAGGTAGTTGCCGGTGGCGCCCTGCGGGCAGGCGGCGATGTCGCACGACGACGTCACGCGGCCATCGAGGATGGCGCCCACGCCGCTGACGCCGCCGCCGGCCGCCGTGGTCGGGTCGGCCAGGAACAGCAGGTTGTAGCTCGAGGTATTGAGGGTCTGGCCGCTTTCATAGATATCGGGGCGCAAGTTGTCAAAGCTCAGGACATCGGCCGTGGCCGACGCCGAACCCAGCAGGGAAAGCGCGGCGAAGGCGGCAAGCACGGTGGCGCGGCCGCGGGTAGCGGATGGAGTGGCGGCAGCGGGGGATACCCGCGCGGCATGCGATAGACGGTTCATTCTATTCCCTTGATTGTTGTGGATAGAGAGGTCGGCAGGTCTGGCGCCCGCTTTCAGCTTTTTCACAAAAGTGTCAACGAATATAGCAAATTGCATAAAATAAATAACATATTTTTAATATCATTTATTTATTTTTTATCTAACTCTGCGAAACTTTGTTTCGTTTCAGCTATGAAAATTTGAGCAAACTCAACGTTACATATGAACAACAATTTCCCGCTTCCCCAGCGTGCGCGCCGGCACGGCGGGCCCACTTCGGATAAGCTCGAAAACCGCGCCGGGGGCCGGCGCAGTCCCGTACCGTCACATCGCGGTACACCTGTTCCATCCTGGAACACTCGCGCCAGCTCCCGCTGCCCGCCCGGCGCGCCCGCGCCCTCCCCATGGCGGTGGCATGAAGATTGCACGACATCGGCATCGACCGTGCTCAGGGAGCTGCATCATGGAACACTATCAATTGGGCGCCCGGGCGCCTGCGCGCCCCCGGCCGGGACGCGCCGTACTGCTGGCATGCCTGCTGGCGCCGGCCTTTTTCCTGCTCGCCGCCAGGCTGGACCTGTCCGAACGGCTGGGGCGCGCGCTGCTGGACCAGGAACACTGGCAGCTCGACGAGCTGGCCCTGAGCCTGCTGCTGCTGGCCCTGGCGCTGGCCGGCTTCGCCGTCTGGCGGGGCCGCCAGGTGGCTGCCCTGCTGGCGCAAAACCGCGCCCTGACGCAGCGCCTGCTGCGCGCCCAGGAAGACGAACGCTGCGCGCTGGCGCGCGAGCTGCACGACGAGGTGGGACAAAACTGCACGGCCATCCGCGCCGCCGCCAGCTACATCCTGCGCGCGCGCGACGGCGACCAGGCGAACGTGCAAGCCTGCGCCGCCAGCATCGCCCGCTCCTCGGAAGCGCTGCATGCCATGGTGCGCAGCATGCTGCGCCGGCTGCGCCCGCCCGTGCTCGACAGCCTGGGCCTGGAGCCGGCCCTGCAAGCCCTGTGCGACAGCTGGGCGCAGCAGCACGGCATCGCCTGCCACTTCGCGCCGCAGGCCATTCCCGCCGATCTCGAGGACGGCACGGCCATCGCCATCTACCGCCTGGTGCAGGAAGGCTTGACGAACGTGGCGCGCCACGCCGGCGCCGACCGCGCCACGGTGGAATTGCGCGCCGATGCGCACGGCAGCCTGCACCTGGCCATCGAGGACAACGGCCACGGCTTGCGCCAGGGCGCGACACAGGAAGGAGGCTTCGGCATGCTGGGCATGCGCGAGCGCGTGGCCGGTTTGCGCGGCCATATCCACTGGATCAGCGCGCTGGGCCGGGGCTTGCGCATCGAAGTGGCGATGCCGCTGGCGGCCGGCGCGCCACGGTGCGCGGCATGAACGCGGCCATGCAGACGCCCATGCACGCGGCCATGCGGCCCATCCGCGTGATGCTGGTGGACGACCACCCGGTGGTGCGCACGGGCTACCGCCGCCTGCTGGAACAGGGCGGTGACATCGCCGTCGTGGCCGAGGCGGGCAACGGCGAAACGGCGTACGGCTTGCACCAGGAACAGCTACCCGACGTGTGCGTGACGGACCTGTCCATGCCCGGCATCGGCGGCCTGGAATTGCTGCGCAAGCTGATCGCCCGCGATGCCGGCGCCCGCGTGCTCGTCTTTACCATGCACGACACGCCCCAGCTGATCGCCCGCGCGTTGGACGGTGGCGCCTGCGGTTTCGTCAGCAAGCAGGCCGACCCGGAACACCTGATCGCGGCCGTGCGCGCCGCCCACGCGGGCCGGCGCTACCTGGACCCGCACAGCGCGCCCGGCATGCTGCAGGGCACGGCCGGCATGGAAGCGCAGCGCTTGAGCAGCCTGAGCCAGCGAGAATTCGAGATCTTCCGCCTGCTGGCCGAAGGCCACAGCGCCGCCGACTGCGCCCGCCTGCTGCACGTGAGCAGCAAGACGGTGGCCAACCACCAGACCTGCATCCGTGAAAAGCTCGACGTGGCCGGCCCCGCCGCCCTCGTCCACCTGGCGCTGCGCAATGGCATTATTGAAAGTACCCACCCTTAAAACGCATAACGCACGCCCACATTCACGCTGCGCGGCGCGCCGGGCGCATAAAAGGTCGCGTTGACCATCGGATAGTCGCCATTCACTGCGGGCAGCGGCCGGGCGGCGAAATTGCCGCTGGCATCGAAGCCCGTCGCGCCCAGCTGGGCCGCTGTCGCGTACTTGCGGTCGAACAGGTTGTTCACCTGGGCAAACACGCTCAGCTGTCGCGTCAGCTGGTACTTGCCGTTCAGCTCGACCACGGCGTAGCCGGCGCTCTTGCCCGGTCCCAGGTAGGACGGGCCGCCCGCCTGGTGCGCGTTGTTTTCATTGCCGCGCGCATAGGAACTCGACACGGCCGTCATGGCCAGCCCCACCGTCCAGTCGCGCCCGCCCTCGTAATCCACGTGCGCCTTGAAGATATGGCTGGGCGTCAGCGGTATCCGGTTGCCGGGCGTGATGACGATATTGCCTTCCAGGCCGGGCGCCTGCGCGTCGCTGCTGCTGTTGGCGCTGCCGTTGACGAGCTCCCGGCTTTGATATGTCGCCTGCAGCCACGTGTAATTGACGCCGAAGTCCAGCGCGCCCGCCTTGCCATCGAGCGCCAGTTCCACGCCCTGGTGGCGCGTCTTGCCGAAGTTTTTAAAATAGCCGAACCCCGCCTGGTTGTCGGCGACGAACAGGATATCGTCGTGGTTTTCCGCGCGGAACACGCCCGCGCTCCAGCGCGCCACGTCGGCGAACTTGCCGCGCAGGCCCGCTTCCCACGTCTTCGTCACCACCTGCTTCAAGGGCGGATCGCCGGCCATGGCATTGGGCAGGCGGCAGGGGTTTTCCGGGTCGGCGCAGCCCAGTTCGATGGCCGTCGGCGTGCGGCTGCCTTCGTTGTAGCCGAGATAAGCGCTGGTGCCGCCGGCCGGCGCATAGGCCAGGCCGATGGCGGGATTGAAGCGGCTGAAGCGGTGGTCGCCGTCCAGCGAGCCGCTGCCGCTGCCGCCGCCGGGCGTGATGGCGTCGCGGTTGCGCACGGTGCTGCGGTTGTAGCGGCCGGAGACAGTCAGGGTCAACGCTTGATTCAACGCCATGCTGTCGCTCGCATACACGCTCCACGTGCGCATGCGCCCGCTCAAGTCGACGCGGTTGTCCACGGGCGTGCCGTCATCGTCGATTTCCGTGCCGTCGGCAAAGAAATCGACGGGCGTGATGCTGCGGTCCGGGTTCAGATAGCCGAACTGGCTCGTCTGGCGGAAGGTGGCATGGCTGGCATCGAAGGCAGCGCCGGCCGTGACAGCATGGCGCGCTCCCGCCACGTCGGCCAGCGCCGTGAGCTGGCCCGTAAAACCATAGTTTTCCTGCTCGGTGTGGCTGCGGTTGAGCATGCCGTTGCATTTCTCGGCCGGCTCGTCGTGCAGCAGCACGTTGGCGATGCAGCGCCATTTCGGGAACGGCGTATTGCTTGCGTTCGCCCCGCTGGCGGGAAAGCCCGTGTAGCCAGCCGCCGCCAGGGCTGCCCGCTCGGCCGCGCCGGGCTGGTAGACGGACTGGTCGAGCGACTCGTCGTTCAGGTCGCCGTTCAAGGTGTGCGTGTCGATCTTGCGGTAGTACACATTGCCGGAGAGCAGCAAGCCCGCGCCGGCCTGGTGCTTGCCCGTCAGGTTCAGCAGCGTGGACTTGTTCTGCGTCAAGTCCGGCTTGGTGTAGACGCTGCGATAGTCGCGCGCCAGCAGGCGCTGCTCCTGCAAGCCGTTGCCCGTCAGCGCATTGTCCGCGTGGGCCACGGTGACGGCGATATCGGTGCGCGCATCGCTCCAGCCCAGCTTGCCGAACAGCTGGCGCACGTCGGACGGCGAATCGTCGCGCCAGCCATCTTCCTTGAACCGATTGCCCGTCACATACCAGTGCCAGCCCTGCGCATTGCTGCCGCCATGCTCGACCTCGACGCCGCGCCGCTGGTCGGTGCCCAGGCGCGCCTCGATGGCCGTGCCGGGATTGCTCTTGCCATCCTTGGTCTGCAGGGCCAGCGCGCCGCCCAGGGTATTCAAGCCGAACAGGGGATTCGAGCCGGGCATCAGGGTCAGCGATTCGATGGCCATGCGCGGGATCAAGTCCCAGCTGACGACGTCGCCAAACGGCTGGTTCAGGCGCATGCCGTCCAGGTAGACGGACAGGCCTTGCGGCGTGCCCAGCAGCGGTGACGCCGTGTAACCGCGGTAGCTGACGTCGGGCTGGAAGGGGTTGTTCTGCACGTCGTTCACATAGACGCTGCCCAGGTTGCGGCGCAGGAAAGCGGACAGGTCGAGCGCGCCGCTGGCGGCGATCTGCTGCGCGCTGGCCGTCTGCACGGGCGCGGCGATGGCATCGCGCGGCTGCTCCACGGTAGGCAGCGGCATGCTGCCCGTGATGATGACGGTGGGCAAGTCGCCCGAGGTGGCCAGGTTCGCGGCCGGGCTGGCGTCGGCGGCGTGCGCCTGGCACAGCGCCATGGCGGCGGCCGCGAATAAAGTCAGTTTCATGCGTATCCCCGTTTTTATAGTGGTTTTATTACTGTCCAGTATCGGACAGCCACCGGGCGATGGGCTAGGGAAAAACTCCCGCCGTGCTGGGAGCTAGCGCTGCAAGGGCAGATAACTCTGTTTGAGCTGGCGCAAGACGAAGCTCGATTTACTGTGGCGGATGCCGGGAATTTTATACAGGCGCTCGCGCAACAGGCGTTCGTAGTCGCGCGTGTCGCTCACGGCAATGCGCAGGTAGTAATCGTAGTCGCCGGACACAAGAAACGCTTCCAGCACTTCGGGAATCATGGCCAGCGCGTGGCCGAACTCGAACAGGGCCTGGTCGGAATGGTCGTCCAGCGTGACTTGCACGATGACGGTATCGGCCAGCCCCACCTTGGCCGCGTTGACGTTCACCGTATAACCCTCGATGACGCCATCGTCTTCCATGCGCTTGATGCGCGCCCAGCACGGCGAGGACGTCAGGCCCACCCTGGCGCTCAGTTCGTGCAGGCTGATGCGGGCGTCCTGCTGCAGGGCCGTCAGGATGGCGAGGTCGAATTTATCCAGCTTCATTCTGTCATATCCTTATTTCACAGCAAATTTTGCTGAATACTTCATTCTATACGAGAAAACCAGCAGCCTTTTCTGCCGCATCAGGCAGAAAATAGGCACATGAAACCCGACCACGCCGCCCTCCTCGTCCCGCCCTCCGATTCCCCCACGCCACGCAACGGCGCCAGCATCCTCATCGATACCCTGCTGGCGCTGGGCGTCGACACCGTCTTCGGCTATCCGGGCGGCGCCGTGCTGCCCCTGTATGACGCGCTGCACGCCCAGCCCCGCTTGCGCCACGTGCTGGTGCGCCACGAGCAGGCGGCCGTGCACGCGGCCGAAGGTTACGCGCGCAGCACGGGCCGGCCCGGCGTCGTCTTCGTCACCTCCGGCCCCGGCATGAGCAATACCACCACGGGCTTGCTCGACGCCCTGTGCGATTCGATCCCCGTGATCTGCATCAGCGGCCAGGTGGCCACCACCAGCATCGGCACGGCCGCCTTCCAGGAATGCGATGCGCTGGGCATTTCGCGCCCCGTCACCAAGTGGAACCGGCAAATCCGCACGGCCGACGAAACGGCGGCCGTCGTGCGCGAGGCCCATGCGCAGGCCACGCAGGGCCGGCCCGGCCCCGTGCTGGTGGATTTTCCCAAGGATCTGCAGCTGGCGCCGGTGCAGGCAACGACGGTGCCTGCCCCCGCCACGCGGTCAGCGCTGCCGCTGCCGGAGCCAGCCGACCTGGAGCGGGCCGCCAGCCTGATCGCCGCCGCGCGCCGGCCCGTGTTCTATGGCGGCGGAGGCCTCGTCAATTCCGGCCCCGCCGCCTGCGCCGCCTTTGGCCAGCTGGTGAAACTGGCGGCCGCGCCGTGTACATTAACCTTGCTGGGCCTGGGCGCCTTTCCCGCCTCGCACCCGGCCTTCCTCGGCATGCTGGGCATGCACGGCACGCTGGAAGCGAACCTGGCCATGCACCATGCGGACCTGATCGTTTGCGTGGGCGCCCGCTTCGACGACCGGGTCACGGGCCGCCTGGACGCCTTCTGCCCGGGCGCGAAAATCATCCACGTCGATATCGACCCGGCATCGATCGGCAAGGTGGTGCGCGCCGACGTGGCCCTGCGCGGCGATTGCGCCCCCGTGCTGGCCGCCCTGCTGGAACAGCTGCGCGGACGCTTGCTGGCGGACCGCCAGCCGTGGTGGCAGCGCATCGACGGCTGGCGCGCGCAGGACTCGCTGGCGTTCGACGACACGCCCGACGTGATCGCGCCGCAGGCGCTGATGCGGCGGCTGCAAACGGCCTTGGGCGGCATCGACGCCATCGTCTCCACCGACGTGGGCCAGCACCAGATGTGGGCGGCGCAGCATTTGCGCTTCGAACAGCCGCGCCGCTGGCTGACGTCGGGCGGCGCCGGCACCATGGGTTATGGCTTGCCGGCCGCCATCGGCGCGCAGGTCGCCCACCCGGACAAGTGCGTCGTGTGCGTCAGCGGCGACGCCTCGATTTTGATGAATATCCAGGAACTGGCCACGGCCGTGCAGCACCGCCTGCCCGTGAAAGTCGTGCTGTCGAACAATGGCTACATGGGCATGGTGCGCCAGTGGCAAGAGCTCATCCACGGCGGGCGCTACAGCCACAGCTACACGGAAGCCCTGCCCGACTTCGTCGCCCTGGCGCGCGCCTTCGGCTGGCAGGCGCACACGGTCAGCCGGCGCGAGGAGCTCGACGGGGCGCTGGCGGCCTGCCTGGCGTCCGATGGCCCGTACTTCCTCGACGTGCGCGTGCATGGCGTGGAAAACTGCTTTCCCATGATGGCGCCAGGTGCGGGGCACCATGAAGTGACCTTGCGCAAAGGTGTCGTCTACACCGAATAAAAAATCCAGCTTAACTCCAGACCCGGTATATCCAGTAGCTTTCATCTTCCTTCATGGCGCGCGCCAGCTCGGTAGGAGTCAAGCCCGTGATTTCGCGCGTCTCGCGGCAGAAATGGGCCTGGTCGGCGTAGCCGCCGCTGGCGGCGATGTCGGACCAGGACGCCGTGCCCTGCAGGATGGCGCTCCGCTCATCGAGAAACAGCTGTTCCGCGCGGCGCATGCGGCGCAGGGTGCGCATGGGCTGGCCCGCCCAGGCCTTGATGCGGCGCTCGATGTGGCGCGCGCTGCTGGCCAGGCCCGTCGAGGCCGCTTGCACGCCCAGGCGCCGTACCCAGTCCTGCACGGCGCCAGCCGGATGATCGCCGCCCTTGCGCGCCTGCTGCCAGCGCGGCGCCAGGAATGCTTCCACCAGCGCGATGCGCGCCGCGTCGTCGGGCGCGGCCAGCACGGCGCCGGACAGGGTCTGCCAGTCGGCGCCGAACACGGCATCGAACGGGCGGAACTGGTCCAGCAAGGTATCCATCGAGACGCCCGTCAAGGCATGCAGGGCGGCCGGATAAAACATCACGATGAAGCTGTGCACGGGGCCGGGGTTGTAGCTGACCAGCGGATACGAGCGGGGGCCGCCGAACAGGGCGGGCGGCATGCGCACGTCCGGCAGCGACAGGCCCGGCCCGGCCGCCTCAACGTCGCCGGTGACGGTCCAGATGATGCTGCACATGGGCACGGCGGGAAAGCGGTTCAGGCGCTGCGCCGGCGGCAGCGGCGCGCACTGCGTCGTGTCGCGCACGAGGAAGGCGCGCACGCAGGAAGCGAGCGCGGTGCGCGGCGCGATCAGGCGGGTCAAGGGTGTAGGGGCGGCAGGCATGGCGACGATTGTACCGGCATTTTTTGATGCTGCGCGATGTCGTATTCGTTCAAGACGCGCGCCCGCCAGCGCGCTACAGTGATGTCATTGTCGCCATCCACCAGGAGTCCGCCATGCCCCCGCTCGACCACGCCGCCGCACCCGCCGCCACCCCGTCCCTGCGCCAGATCCGCCAGTTGCCGGGGCCGTTTGCCCTGCCCATCATCGGCAACGCGCTGCAGGTGCGGCTGCCGCGCATCCACCGCGACGTGGAAGGCTGGGTGCGCCGCTATGGCCCTTTCATGCGCGCCTGGTTCGGCCGCACCCTGGTGCTGGTGGTGGCCGACAGCGAAGCGGTGGCCGCCGTGCTGCGCGACCGCCCGGACGGCTTCCGCCGCCCCCTCAGCAGCTACATTGTCTCGGAGGAAATGGGCGGCAACCCCGGCGTCTTCCTGGCCGAAGGCAGCGAGTGGCGCAACCAGCGCCGCATGGTGATGGCCGGCATGGCGCCGGGCGCCATCAAGGCATATTTCCCCGCGCTGGTGACGGTGGCGCAGCGCCTGCAGCGGCGCTGGCGGCATGCCGCCACGCAAGGCCAGGCCATCGGCCTCGATGGCGACCTGAAGCGCTACACGGTCGACATCATCGCCGGCCTGGCCTTCGGCAGCGAAGTCAACACGCTCGAATCGGGCGAGGACGTGATCCAGCGCCACCTGGACGCCATCCTGCCGGCCGTGGCGCGGCGCAGCCTGTCGATGCTGCCCTACTGGCGCTACGTCAAGCTGCCCGTCGACCGGCGCCTGGACCGCGACGTGGCGGCGCTGGACGTGGCCATTGCCGACCTGGTGCGGCAGGCACGCGCACGCATGCAGCAAGACCCCGCGCGGCGCGTGCGGCCGCCCAACCTGCTCGAAGCCATGATCGCCGCCGCCGACGAAGCCGGCAGTGGCGTGAACGACCGCGCCGTCGCCGGCAATGTGCTGACCATGCTGCTGGCCGGCGAAGATACGACGGCCAACACGATTTCCTGGATCATCTACCTGCTGCAGCGCCATCCGCACAGCCTGGCCAAGGCGCAGGAGGAAGTGCGGCGCCTGGCGCCCGACACGGCGCACTTCACCATCGAGCAGATGGACAGCCTCGACTATCTGGGCGCCTGCGCCAGCGAGGCCATGCGCCTGAAGCCGGTGGCGCCCTACATTCCGCTCGAAGCGCTGCGCGACACGGTGGTGGGCGACGTAGCCGTGCCCGCCGGCAGCATGCTGTGGTGCGTGATGCGCCATGACAGCGTCTCCGATGCGCACTTTCCTGACGCGCAAGCGTTCCACCCCGAGCGCTGGCTGGCCGGCAGCGCAGAGGCCAACGACAAGCGCGCCGCCATGCCGTTTGGCGCCGGCCTGCGCACGTGTCCGGGCCGCTACCTGGCCTTGTTGGAAATCAAGATCGCCATGGCCATGCTGCTGGGCAGCTTCGACATCGCCGGCGTCGACACGCCCGATGGCGGCGAGGCGCAGGAACTGATGGGCTTTGTGATGTCGCCCATCGGCCTGAGCATGCGCCTGGCGCGGCCGCAGTGATACCATGGGGGAATCTCAGTCAACGTGCTTTCCCCCATGACCATCCGCCTGGAATCGCCGCAGCAAGCCGACGTGCAGACCCTGATCGCCGAACTTGATGCATATCAACAGACCCTGTATCCGGCCGAGTGCGTCTACTCGCTGGACCTGGCATCCCTGCCGCCGGACAGCCTGCTGTTTGCCGTCGCCCGCGATGCCGGTGGCCGGGCGCGGGCCTGCGGCGCCATCGTCGTCACGCCCGCATTCGGCGAGGTCAAGCGCATGTACGTGCACCCGGACAGCCGCGGCCTGGGCCTGGCAAAACGCTTGCTGGCCTTGCTGGAAGAACAGGCGCTGGCGCGCGGCTGCCGCTTGCTGACCCTGGAGACGGGCATCCACCAGCCCGAGGCCATCGCCCTGTATGCGCGCCACGGCTACCAGCGGCGGGGACCGTACGGCGACTATCCCGATGACCCGTTCAGTGTCTTCATGGAAAAAACGCTGCCGGTGGCCGCATGAACGCGCCCGCCGACAGCCTGCTCGACATCCGCGCGCGCCTGCGCGCCTTTGCCGACGAACGCGACTGGGACCAGTTCCACACGCCGAAGAACCTGGCCATGGCCCTGTCCGTGGAAGTGGCGGAGCTGGTGGAACATTACCAGTGGCTGCCCACGGGCGCGGACGCCGAACTGGACGAGGCGAAGCGCACGGGCATCCGCCACGAACTGGCCGACGTGCTGATGTACCTGGTGCGCCTGGCCGACAAGAGCGGCGTCGACCTGCATGGGGCCGTGCTGGAAAAGATGGAACTGAACGCACAGAAATATCCGGCGCAGCAGGTGCGCGGCGATGCGCGCAAATATAGCGAGTACTGATCCCCATCCGTGCGTGGCTGCCGCGCGAAAAGGCGTAGCATTCAGGCATGCGCATTCATCTCTCACTGCTGCTCGCTTGCCTGCTCCACGCCCCAGTTGCGCTGGCGCAAACCGCGCCCGTGCCGCAAGTAAAAGTGGACGCCACGCGCGACCCCGTGGATAAATCCTACCGCAAGATGCTGCAGGGCGTGGACCGTTTCGAGCGCGACCATGCGCTGGCGCCGCAGGCGACCCTGCGCTTCCGTTTGCTGCCGCGCCAGCCCGGCGTGGACATGACGGGCGTGCAGCTGCGCATCGCCGGCGATACCGTCAGCATCCCCCTGCCCCTGGCGGAGGACAACAGCTTTGCCCCCGTGCGCAATGCGCAGGCCGCGCGCGAGGACGCCGTGCTGCTCGCCAACCGCAAGGCCACGACCATGAGCTGGCGCGCGCAGGTCATCACGCCCGGCTTGCCGCCCGGCACGCGGCGCCTGGGCGACCTGCGCCTGGAATGCCGCGCCGGCATGGATTCCGGCCTGATCTCGAACGACCCGCAAATCATCGCCTGGCTGTCCAGCATGCTGTACAGCACCGACAAGGTGTGCTCGCAGCCGGACGGCAACTACCTGTTCTTCACGGAGCGGCCCCTGTTCGGCGTCACCCTCGTGCATGGCGAGCGCCGGCTGGCGCTGCCGTTTCGCATGCTGTACGCGGGCGGCGAGCAGACGCCCGCCTCGCTGCCCTACTGCGATTGCCAGGTCTTGCTCGACCGCACCTACTACGCGCCCCTGTGGGATACGAGCTGGCCCGACGATACCCTGCTGGAATTTAGCTACATGGACGAGGTGGCGCCATGAAGCGGCTGTCGCTGATCGTGCTGGTGCTGCTGGCCGGGTGCTCGGGCACGCGCGCCTTGCAAGCGAGCAAGAATGTGCCCTACGCTACCCTGGAACAGATGGTGCAGGTGGGCAACAGCACGCGCGAACAGGTGCGCGCCGCGCTGGGCGAGAGCACGTCCATCCGCTTCGACAGCGGCACGGAAGTGTGGATGTACACCTACCCCACGGCCTCGGGCGCGCAGGGCGAGTATGTCATTCTGTTTGGCGGGGATGGGGTGGTGCGCAAGGTGCGCAGCGGGGAAGTGTACCGGCTTGAAAAATAGGCTTTAGCCCAACGGCAAGGGCTGGGGGGAATGCTCCCCCATGGGTAGCATTCCCGTCACGCGGTGACTGACCCCGGACTTTCCAGGGTTTATCAGCGTGCCTTTAACAGCGCCCTAGCCGCCATGCCCGCACCCACGCTGCGGCCCACGCCCGTGGCCTTGCGCTTGGGCGAGGCCTTCAGCTTGAAGATGCCGATCGACTGGGCCACGCTGTCGGTGCGCTGTGCCAGGTTGGCGGCGGCCGCCGCCGCTTCTTCCACCAGCGCCGCATTCTGCTGCGTGATGCCATCCATGTGGATGACGGCCTGGTTGACCTGGCCGATGCCCTGGTTCTGCTCGCGCGTGGTGGAGGAAATCTCGTCCATCACTTCCGTCACCCTGGCCACGGAGGCGATCACTTCCGTCATGGTGGCGCCCGCGTTGCTGGTCAGCACGCTGCCCGCATTCACGGTGGCGATCGAATGGTCGATCAGGTTTTTCACCTCTTTCGCCGCCGTGGCCGAGCGCTGCGCCAGGCTGCGCACTTCGCCCGCCACGACGGCAAAGCCGCGGCCATGCTCGCCCGCGCGGGCCGCTTCCACGGCAGCGTTCAAGGCGAGGATATTCGTCTGGAAGGCGATGCCGTCGATGAGGCCGATGATGTCGAGGATCTTGCGCGACGAGGTGCTGATCTCATCCATCGTCGTCACCACTTCGCTGACGATGGTGCCGCCCTTGGCGGCGACTTTGGACGCCTGCGCCGCCAGGTCGTTGGCCGTGGCCACGTGGTCGGCGCTGTTCTGCACGGTGGACGTCAGTTGCTCCATGCTGGCGGCCGTCTGCTCCAGGCTGGACGCCTGCGATTCCGTGCGGCCGGACAGGTCCATATTGCCCGTGGCGATCTCCGCCGTGGTGATGCGGATATCCTCGAAGTTGGCGCGCACGTCGCCGATAATGCTGTGCAAGTTGATATTTGTCTGGCGCAAGGCCGCCATCAACTGGCCCATGTCATCATCGCGCACCTTGTCGATGACGCCCGTCAAGTCGCCGCCAGCCATCTTGCGCGCCACGGTGATGGCCTCGCCCAGGGGCGCGACGAGGGAATGGTGCAAATGGGCCCAGAAATACAGCATCAGCACGATGGACGCCGCGGCAGCGCCGCTGAGCCAGCTGCGAGTGGCCGTGCTCGTGTCGCCATCGATATTCCACACGGCGCAGCCGAGCACGGCCAGCACGACGCCAAAGACGATGCAATGCAGGGCCAGGTCCTGCGACAGGGTCAGCTTGCGCCACTCGGCCAGCTTGGCGGCCCAGCCCTGGCGCACGACGCGGCCATTGCGGATGGCCAGGTTGGCGGCATTGCCGTCCTTGAAACTTTTATACAGGGTGGCCGCTTCGTTGATCTGCTCGCGCGTGGGCTTGGTGCGCACGGACATATAGCCGATCGGGCGGCCGTTTTCGATGACGGGCGTGATATTGGCGAAGACCCAGTAGAAATCGCCATTCTTGCAGCGGTTCTTGACCATGCCCGTCCACGGCATGCCGCTCTTGATCGTCGCCCACAGGTCGGCAAACGCTTCGGCAGGCATATCGGGATGGCGCAGGATATTCTGTGGTGCACCCAGCAGTTCCATTTCTGAAAAGCCGCTGACTTCAATGAAATACTGATTGGCGTAATTGATGTTTCCCTGTAAATCCGTGGTGGAAACAATCGTCATGCCTTCATTTAATACGTATTCATTTTGCGTGATAGGCGTGTTGACCCGCATCGTCGCTCCTCTATTTTTTTCAACTAGCATAACAAAAACATAAAAACAATATACCACATCAAGCACGGGCGAGATATCGCCCCGGCGACAGTGACGCTCGTCAAACAATATAATAAAAAGCAATTGTTTTATGTTTTAGAATTTACTTTGACTCAACTTCATTGATTTAATTGAAATTTCAAATGTTAATCCGCAGCACGCGGAATAATTAATTAAATATTATTTATTGTTGTTATGCGCGATAAACACGGCACATGGGGCGGGTAAACGGCAGCGCTGTCGCCAATACCATGGCAAGCACCCGGGGATTACCATTGCATTAATAATGCAGCGATAAGCTTCGTTTCTTCAGGGAAAATAAAAACTGGCGCGAGCGCGCCAGTGGGGAATATGTCTCCAATCCGCGACACAGGCACCGGGGAGGCGCCTGCGCAGGAATGGCTTACTTGAACGTCTTGCGCGGCGACTTCGGACGCGGTGGCGCAGGCTTGCGCTCCGTCGTGCCGTCATCGAGGCTGATGCGCAGCTTCTGGCCCGAGACCACGACCGATTTCAGGTGGTCGAGGATTTCCGGCGGCATGCCTTCCGGCAGGTCCAGCACGCTGTAGTTGTCAAAGATATCGATGCGGCCGATATGCTTGGCTTCCAGGTTCGCTTCGTTGGCGATGGCGCCGACGATGTTGCTTGGCGTTACGGCGTGCTCACGGCCCACTTCGATGCGGTAGGCCGTCACGCCCGGGCGTGGACGTTCCTTCTTCGGCGCGCGCGGGGCAACTTCGCCAGCGTCCGCTGGCGCGGACTTGGCGGCGAACGGCTTGCGCGGCGCGGCTGGCGGCGCCAGGTCCGGCGCGTCGCCGTCGCGGCTGATGCGCAGCTGCTGGCCCGCCACCCACACGGTTTTCAGCTGGTCCAGCAATTCTTTCGGCATGCTGTCTGGCAAGTCCAGGACGCTGTAGTCGTCATAGATTTCGATGCGGCCGATATTTTTCGAATCGATGCCCGCTTCGTTGGCGATGGCGCCCACGATATTGCCCGGCTTCACGCCATGCTGATGACCTACCTCAATACGGAAGGTCTGCATGCCGGCGTCGGCAGGACGGGAGATGCGCTCCTTTTTCGGGAAGGCCGGGCGTTCGCTGCGTTCGAAGCGGTCGCCGCGCTCGAAACGCTCGTTGCGTTCCGGACGGTCGAAGCGCTCCTGGCGCGCCGGACGGTCATCCTGCCACGTGGCTTGCTCGCGCGCCTTGTTCTTGTCCAGCAGCAGCGGCACATTGCCACGCGCCATCTTCGCCAGGGCGGCGGCGATTTCGATGGCGGGAATGTTCTGTTCGCGCTCGAAATCCTCGATCAGCGACTGGAACTGTTCCAGTTCGCCCAGGGCCAGGGTTTCGCTGATCTGTTCCTTGAACTTGGCGATGCGCACGTCGTTGACAGCCTGGATCGTCGGCAGTTCCAGCATGCCGATCGGCTGGCGGGTCGAACGTTCGATGGCTTTGAGCAAATTCTTTTCACGCGGGGTGATGAACAGGATCGCTTCGCCGCTGCGGCCGGCGCGGCCCGTGCGGCCGATGCGGTGGGTATAGCTTTCCGGATCGTGCGGCACGTCGTAGTTGACGACGTGGCTGATGCGCTCGACATCCAGGCCGCGGGCGGCCACGTCGGTCGCCACGAGGATGTCGATCTTGCCGTCTTTCAATTGCTGGATGGTGCGCTCGCGCTGCGCCTGCTGGATGTCGCCATTGATGGCGGCCGCCGAGAAGCCGCGGGCTTGTAGCTTGCTGGCCAGCTCTTCCGTACCCAGCTTGGTGCGGGCGAAGATGATCATGCCGTCGAACGCTTCCGCTTCCAGGATGCGGGTCAGCGCGTCGAGCTTGTGCATGCCCGACACGAGCCAGTAGCGCTGGCGGATGTTGTCGGCCGTGCCCGTCTTGGCGGCGACCGTCACTTCGGCCGGATTCACCAGGTAGGTGGTGGCGATGCGCTTGATGACGGAAGGCATGGTGGCCGAGAACAGGGCCGTTTGATGGCCGTCCGGGGTTTCTTGCAAGATGCGTTCGACGTCGTCGATAAAGCCCATGCGCAGCATTTCATCGGCTTCGTCGAGCACCAGGGTCTTCAGCTTGGACAGGTCGAGCGAACCCTTGTCCAGGTGGTCGATGACGCGGCCAGGGGTGCCGACGACGACGTGCACGCCACGGCGCAGGGCCGACAGCTGCGGGCCATAGCTTTGGCCGCCGTAGATCGGCAGCACATGGAAGCCGGGAATGTGGGCGGCATACACCTGGAACGCTTCGGCGACCTGGATGGCCAGTTCGCGCGTCGGTGCCAGGACCAGGGCTTGGGGTGAGCTTTGTTTCAGATCAATGCGCGACAGGATAGGCAAGGCGAAGGCGGCGGTCTTGCCCGTGCCCGTTTGCGCCTGGCCCAGCACGTCGCGGTTCGCGAGCAATAATGGAATCGTGGCCGCCTGGATAGGCGACGGTGTTTCGTAACCGACATCCTTGAGCGCGCGAACCAGCGGCTCGCTCAGGTTAAGGTCGGAAAATAAGGAAATTGGTGTATCAGACATGAAATCACTCACAAGTTCGCTCGAATCGCCCAATGCGAAAGAGTGTAGCCGCTAGTTTACTCTTTACTGGACCTTACCGGGTGGAACGCGGCCGCAGAACGCCGTTTTTTGCGGCATATCGGCCGAAAAAATCCAGAAACATCGGCGATCCGCACGCAATGGGCGCGTGCTTTCGGCAATATTGAACGATACACAACGATGTCCGCGCTGCTCAAATTCCGAGCAGCAACGGTGATGACGGACGCGGCGGCAATGCCACGCCCGCCCTGCCCGGCGCCGGCCTCAGGTGCGTAAAAACTCCAGCAAGTCCTCGTTCAGGCGGTCCTTGTGCGTCGTCGCCAGGCCGTGCGGCGCGCCCGCGTACACGAGCAGCTTGCTGCCGATGATGAGCTCGGCCGTGCGCCGCGCCGAGGCGGCAATCGGCACGATCTGGTCATCGTCGCCGTGGATCACCAGGGTGGGCACGTCGAATTTGCCCAGGTCAGCCGTGAAATCCGTCTCGGAAAACTGCTTGATGCACAGGTAGGCGGCCGGCATGCCCGCCTGCATGCCTTGCAGCCAGAAGTGGTCGCGCACGCCCTGCGACGGCGTGGCGCCGGGCCGGTTGTAGCCATAGAAGGCCTCGCTCAAGTCGCGGAAGAAGGCGCTGCGGTCGGCCTGCACGCCGGCGCGGATGCCGTCAAACACGGCCAGCGGCAGGCCCGGCGGATTGTCCGCCGTCTGCAGCATCAGCGGCGGCACGGCGCCCACGAGCACGGCGCCGGCCAGGCGGTCCGTGCCGTGGCGGCCGATGTAGCGCGCCACTTCGCCGCCGCCCGTCGAATGGCCCACCAGGGTGGCGCCCGTCAAGTCCAGCGCCGTGATCAGCGCGGCCAGGTCGTCGGCATAGGTGTCCATGTCGTTGCCCTGGAAAGGCTGGCTGGAGCGGCCGTGGCCGCGCCGGTCGTGGGCGATGACGCGGTAGCCATGCGAGGCCAGGTAAAACATCTGGTCTTCCCAGGCGTCGGACGACAATGGCCAGCCGTGGCTGAAGACGACGGGCGGGCCGCTGCCCCAGTCCTTGTAGTAGATCAAGGTACCGTCGGCGGTACGCAGGGTATTGCTCGATTGCACGGTGTTATCGCTGCTGCTCATGGAACGCTCCTGGTCGGTGGGCCAGCAGCCATTGTGGCCGCAATCGGCTTGCCCGCGCCGCGCGCTACGCCCAGGCCTTTGCGGTAGAGTAAGATTGCCACTGCTTTGCTTTCCCGTATTCACTTTTGGAGTTGCCATGCGTTCTACCTTCGTTCTCGCCGCCAGCCTGCTCAGCACGGCCGCCCTCGCCCAGCCCACCGTCGCCGAAGCGCCGCTGCGCGCCCATTTGTCCTTCCTGGCCGACGACTTGCTCGAAGGGCGCGGCACGGGCCAGCGCGGCGGCGACCTGGCCGTGCGCTACCTGGAAACGCAGGCGGCCGTGGCCGGCCTGCAGCCATTGAAGGATGGCACCTACCGCCAGGCGCTGACCATCGTCGGCAGCAAGGCCTTGCCATCGAGCAAAGTCACCTTCAGCGCGGGCGGCAAGACCTTGTCTCCCGTCTTCGGCCAGGACATCGTCTTCGGCGCATCCAACGGCAAGGAACACGTGGCGTTCGACGCGCCCGTCGTGTTTGCCGGCTACGGCATCCGCGCGCCCGAGGAACGCTGGGACGATTTCAAGGGCATCGACTTGAAGGGCAAGCTCGTCATCATGATGGTCAACGATCCGCAGCCCACCGCCGCCGAGCCGAACCGTTTTGCCGGCAAGTCGCTCACCTACTACGGCCGCTGGGTCTACAAGTACGAGGAAGCGCTGCGCCAGGGCGCCGCCGGCGTGCTGCTGATCCACACGACGGAGTCCGCCTCGTATCCGTGGTCGGTGCCGGCCAACGGCTTCGGCCACGAGCGCTTCAGCCTGGCCGGCGCGGGCAATGCCATGGAAGGCTGGCTGCAGGAAGACACGGCGCGCGCCCTGTTCCAGGCGGGCGGGCAAGACCTGGACGCCCTGCGCGCCCAGGCGGAAACGCGCGAATTCCGCCCCGTGGCCCTGAATGCGACGGTCAAGGTACAGCTCGACAGCCAGGTGCGCAGCATCGAGCAATTCAACGTGGCCGGCATCGTGCCCGGCACGGACCCGCAGCTGAAGGACGAGGCCGTGATTTACTCTGCCCACTGGGACCACCTGGGTAAGGATGACGAAGGCAGTGCGCGCGCGGGCCAGAGCGACCATATCTACAACGGCGCCATCGACAACGCCTCGGGCGCGGCAGCCCTGCTGGCCATGGCGCAGGTGGCCGTGAAACAGCCGGCGCGCCGCACGCAGATCTTCCTGTGGCCGGCCGGCGAAGAAACGGGCATGCTGGGCAGCACCGCCTACACGCGCGCGCCCCTGTGGCCACTGGCCAAGACGGCCGCCGACCTGAACCTCGACAGCATGAATTTCGTGGGCAAGACGCACGACATCGGCGTGGCCGGCGCCGAGCGCAGCAGCCTGTACGCGAGCGCCGCCAAGGTGGCCAAGCGCATGGGCCTGCGCCTGGCGCCCACCATCCCCGACCTGTCCGGCGCCTTTTACCGGGCCGACCACTTCGCCTTTGCCAAGGCGGGCGTGCCTGCCTTCAACGTGGGCTCGGCCGTGTTCTCGGGCGACGGCTCCTTCGACTTCGTCAAGGAGCCGAAAGCGTCCAGCGAGCGCCTGGTGGCGTTCAAGAAGGATTACCACCAGGTCACCGATGAGTACCACCCGTCGTGGGACCTGTCGGGCATGGTGCAGCAGGCGCAATTCACCCTGAACCTCGGCTACGAAGTGGCAAACGACAAGAACTTGCCTGTGTGGAACAAGGGCGAGGCGTTTGGCAAGGTGAAACGCTAAAACTTTCCACACATAAAAAAACACCGGCCTCGGCCGGTGTTTTTTATGCGCGCTGGACAAAATGTTCAGGGCTAGGCGTGTTGCCGAAGACAGTACGCATGTACGGCTAGGCAACGCAACAACGCCATGGACTTTTTGGCAGGCGCGCTAAATCGCCATGATGCGTTTCAGATCGACGAATGCCGTTTCGTACAGGTGCTGGAAGGCGCCCACCATGACCTCTTCCACGCCTTCGGCCGCGTCGAACTCGCTCGACCATTCCGCCACGCATGAAGCGGCGCCCGGCTCGCCCGTGACGCGCAGGGTGGAGCGATAGTTCTTGACGGGAATCGGCCCCGAGACGATGGTGTAGCTGTAGCTCTTGTCCGCTTCGCTGTAGCTTTGCAGGCGTTCGGCAATGACGGCGCCGTCCGTGGTTTTCAGGCGGCGCACGCGGCCGCCATGTTCGGACAAGCTGGTCTTGATTGAGCTCGACCATTCAGCCAGCGACTGAAAGCCGCCGATAAAATCCCACACGCGTTCGGCGCTTGCCGCCAATGTTACAGAAACAATTACTTGGGCCATCTTTAATTCGGTTCCTTATCCAGGTTTGCCGGGCGCGGCGCCCGGCCGGCCGGAGTTGCCCGGCACAGCCGCTATTTTAGCGCCCATGCGGCTTTGCTGCTGGGCGCATACCGGCTGGCACGTGGCCGGCTGGCCCGCCTGGCGAGGACGTCCTACAGATTTTCCGCCAGGAAAATCAGCGAATTGCCGTGCGCCAGGGCGGCGGCGCGCTGCTGGTAGCTGTCGCGGTGGGTGCAGTTGAAACCGTGTTCGGCGCCCGGATACAGGTGGATTTCCACGTCCTGCCGGTCTTCGAAGCGCACGGCGATCTGTTGCACGGCTTCCGGCGGAATATGGCTGTCCTGGCCGCCGAAATGCATCAGCAGCGGCACCTTGATCTGGTCGGCCAGGTCCAGCTTGTTCTGGATGCCGCCGCCGTAGTAGGCGATGGCCACGTCGACCAGGCCGGCCGCGGCCGTCTGGAACGACAAACGGCCGCCAAAGCAGTAGCCGACCGAAGCGAGCTTGCCCGTCACTTCGGGACGCGCGCGCAGGGCAGCGATGGTGGCCTTGATATCGCTCAAGGCGTGCTCGTTGTCGGTTGCCTGCATCAGTTCCACGGCCCGCTTCCAGCCGGCCGCATCGTAGCCCAGCTCGATGTGCGCGCCGGCGCGCCAGAACAGGTCCGGCACCAGCACCACGTAGCCGTCGGCCGCGTACTGGTCGGCCACGGCGCGGATGTGCTCGTTGACGCCGAAAATTTCCTGCAACAGGATGATGGCGGGGCCCTTGCCCACGTGCGGCACGGCCAGGTAAGCCTGGAAAGTGCCGTCCGGGCCGGCAATATCGATCCACTGCGAAGTTGTGCTCATAGAAACTCCAGTCTGAGGTTGGGGGGAATGCCACAGCCAGGCATGTTACTGGTTTTTTCCCCCGCCTGCGCCGGCACGGCCACATTGACAAAGATTTAATACAGTTCGCGCAGATAAATCACGGGGCCGGACTTGAACACGCCGAACACGGCGCGTCCCACAGTGCTGGGCAGGTAAGGCAGGCTGCCCACGGAAACATCGACGCTGCCCGCCACGCCTGGCGCCAGCAGCACCAGCTGGCCGTTGGGCGATGGCAATACCCCGCCGGCAAAGATGTAGGTGCCGTTCTGCACTTTCGTCGCGCCATTGCATGTGCCCGCACCGAGTCCCTGGCGGCAATTGGCCAGGATCACGCCGGCCTGGGTAAACTGGCTGGCGCTGTCCGATACATTGCCCAGCCAGCTGCCATTCCAGTATTGCACCTGCACGGGCAGGCGGATCGGCAGGCGCTCGGAACCATAGCTGTTGGGCACCATGATGCGGCCCGTGAGCACGGTCAGGCGCGCTTCCGTGCCGGCGTCGGACGGCGCCGACGTCACGGTGGCGCCCGCATAGGGGGTGGTGGCGCGGAAGAGCACGTCGGTCGGCGGCGCCAGCGCGACCGTACCGGCCGGCACGGCATACGCGCCGGGAAAACGGTAGGCGATCTGGCTGCTGGCCACGCCCGTCGTGAAGCTGGCGGGCGCGATGCCCGTCACGGTCGTTTGCGCCGCCGTCCCGTCGCTCAGCCGGCTGCCCGACGGCGTCGCCGGCGGAAAGGCCGTCAGGCCCGTGGCGGCATCGTAGGCGCGCAAGGCCACCTGGGCCGTCAAGGCCGTGTCGCGCCCGTCGAAGTTGAGCGTCGTCCCGTTCGCGGCATTCTGCGCCGTGACGCGCAGCTTGAACGGCTGCTGCGCATAGATGAAACTGCCCGCCGCGCAGGACAATGGCGCCTTGCAAGGCATGGGTTCGCTGCCGGGCACCTCCGTGACGAAGTGGTGCGGGATGAATTGCACATTGATGCTATTACCCGTGGCAAAGGGCGGGATGACGCCGTTGACGGCTGGCGGCGCGGCCCCCAGGTAGGTGGCCATCGTCGCCGTAAACTGGATGGTGCCCGCTTCCGCCCAGCTCAGGTTGCTGGCGGTGCCGATGCCGTTGCCATTATTGAAAGCCAGGCTGCCCGCGACTGCGGGGTTGGCGGCGCCGGAAAAGGTAGGCGCGACAAATATACGATCCAGCAACACCGTCTGCGCCGTCGTTTCCCGGCCAAAATTGGGCGTCACGGCGCCGGCCACATTCACGGCCGACACGCTGATGCGGGTGGCGGGCGCCACGGGCAACGCCGCCAGGCCGGCGCGCTGCGGCGTGGCGATGGCGCTGAACACGAAGGACTTGGGACCGACGATGACGTTGCCGCTGCCCGTCATGGTCAGGCCGCTGTCGCTGCCGCTGGTCGAGGCATACGTGGCCGTCAGGCCCAGCGCGCCGGCATCGGCGTACTGCATGTTCGGCGTGGCCAGGCCGTTGGCATCGAAGGCCAGCTGCACGGCGGCACCGGCCGCGCTGCAGGCGCTGCTCGTGTTGGCGGCCAGGGGGATGTAGCTGCCATCCTTGTTCTGTATGCGCGCCGGCAAGGTGCCCGTGCCGGGATTGGCATAGGTGCAGCGCAGCTGCAAGGTCTTGTTCTGGTTGGCAAACAGGGGCACGCAGGCGCGCGGATTCGATGCCGACGCCTGCAGAGCGCTGATGGCGATGGGCCCCTCGGCCTCGGCGTAACGGGGGACGCCGCTGACCTGCAGCGCGCTGCTGACAAATGCCATCTGACAATTGGTCACGCTGCCGTCGACGCTGCTCTTGCAGACCAGCGCCCCCGTCGTCGCCGGCGTGCTGCTCAGGCCCAGGGGGACGTTGCTGGCCGGCGTGGTCTGCGCCACGCTGGACGTGGCCGTGCCCGTCGCCGGCTGGGTGGCGTTGATTTGCGCCGTCGCGCCGCCCGGCGTCAGCGTGACCTGGGCCGCGCCCGTGTAGACGGTGCTGCAGGCCGCGTCGGCGCAGGCCGTCACGGTCACGGGCGCGGGCGCGCAGCTGAGCGCCGAGGGCGGATGCGTGATCTGGAAGTGATGCGGCCCGGCCTGGGTGCTGGGGCCGCATTTCGGTCCCAGCGGATCGGTGTAGGGCCAGCCGCTGTTGTTCGTCACGCAGCTGCACGGATTCGATGGCGTGTACGCCTTGCAAGTGATGGTCTGCTGCACGCGGCCCTGCCAGCCCAGGGTGATGTGGTCGACGAGGGCGTTGCCGGTGATGTAGGCATTCGAAGAATCGAGGGTGACGTTGCCGCCCTCCACATTGCCCTTGACGCCGTTGCCGGAGGCAATCGACAAGGAATTGAGGGCCTTTACGTCGCCCGTGACGAGCAGGCCGGATGCCTTCAGGTCGATGGTGGGCGAGGTCAGGTTGCCCTTCACCTGACTGCCCGAGCCGACGGAAAGCGAGGTGCTGGCCGTGATGTCGCCCTGCACCTTGCTGTTGGACGCATCGATGCTGACGACGGGCGCCGTCGTGTTGCCCGTCAGGCTGCTGCCCGAACCGAGGCTGAAGGAATTGCTGGCCGTCACGTCACCCGTGATCGTCACGCTGGAACTGGTGGTGACGGTGGCGCCGCTGATGGGGCCGGAAATAGTCGAACTGGAACCGATGCTCACGGCGCCCGTGGCCTTGACGCTGCCGCTGATGGTGACATTGGAATTGCTGCTGATCGAGCCGCCGCTGATGGCGCCGTTCAATATCGAGCCGGAGGAAATGTCGATATTGCCCGTGGCCGTGATATTGCCCGTCACCTTCACGGCCGTGCCGCCCAGCGAGACGGACGCGGCCGTGATATCGGCCACGATGTTGTTGTTGCTCTGGCCGCCCACCTTGAAGATGCCGCCCTTGGCCGTCAGGCTGCCGCCCGTGATTCTCAGGTTCGGCGTATTGGTGTTGCTGAAATCAAGATTCTTGTTGGCCGTCAGCGCGGCCGTGCCGCTCATGCTCAAGCCCTGGTTATAGCCGATGGTCACGTCGCTGTTGACCGTGACGCCATAGCCGCTGGCAATGACGACGGCATCCGTGTCGGCCATCTGCAGGCTGGCGCAGGTGTATTGCGTGCCGGCCAGGCTGCAGCCGTTGACGGCGCCGCCATTGAAGTTGAGGGTGGCCGCCTGGGCAAGGGATGAGCCCAGCAGCAATGTCAGGGCAGCAAAAAAGTGGAGTAAGCGCACGATATCCAGGAATCCGATGGGTGGGAGGCCAGCGGGCGCGCGGATTGTTCCATGCTAATCTACGCCATCGCTGTAGTTGCATTATGGCAGTATTTATCCTCCTCGCGCATATCGCATGATCAAGCAAAACCCCACAGAATTCCCCCTGCGGACCGTCGACATCATCGTCTATCCCGGCTTCAAGGCGCTCGAAGCCATCGGCGCCATGAAGGTGTTTGACTACGCCAACACACATTTGCGCCTGCGCAAGCTGCCCGGCGGCTACGACGTGCACATCGCCTCGACGGCCGTCGGCCCCGTCGCGTCCGACACCCTGATGTCGCTGCACGCGAGCAAGGCGCTCGATGCGCACCGCCTGCCCGACCTGGCCGTCATCGTCGGCTGCCACCACGTCGAGCAAGTCTTGCAGGACATCCCCGCCCTGGCCGCCTGGGTAGCGGAGGCGGCGCCGCGCATCGACACGCTGGCGGCCCTGTGCACGGGCTGCTTCTTCCTGGCCGAGGCGGGCGTGCTCGATGGCAAGAGCGCCGCCACGCACTGGAGCGCCGTGGACAGCCTGCGCCAGCGCTATCCCTTGATCCAGGTCAATGCCGATGCGATTTTCGTACGGGAAGGGAAATTCTGGACGTCGGCGGGCGTAACGGCCGGCATCGACCTGGCGCTGGCCCTGGTGGAAGACGATTTCAGCCGCGATATCGCCCTGGAAGTGGCGCGCGACCTGGTGGTGTATCTGAAGCGGCCCGGCGGCCAGTCGCAGTTTTCCGTGCACCTGTCGAGCCAGATGACGACGCATCCCACCATCCGCCAGTTGCAGGGCTGGATCATGGAGCATCTGGCCGACGAACTCACGGTGCCCGTGCTGGCGGCCCGGCTGGCCATGAGCGAGCGCAATTTCACGCGCGTGTTCCAGCGCGAAACGGGCACCAGCCCCACGGAATTCATCGAAACGGCCCGCTTCGAAGTGGCGCGCCGCTTGCTGGAAGACAATGTGTCGTCATTGAAACAGGTGGCCGCGCAGGCGGGCTTGCACAGCGAGGAAAGGCTGCGCCGCCTGTTTCAGAAGAAACTCGCCATCACCCCGCGCGACTACCGCGAGCGCTTTTCCAGCACGGCGCGCTAGCGGCAGGGCGAGCAGGACGAATCAGCGCGACTTGTTGCTGCGCACGTGGCGCGTGGCCAGCTGCCGGCGGTGCCAGGCCAGCGGCGTAAACATCAGCGCGCACAGCAGATACGTGGCCAGCAGCGCCAGCCAGATGGCGGGCGTGGCCAGGATGGCGGCATTGCTCCACCACAAGGCCAGCAGCGAGGCCAGGGCTGCGCCGAGGAAGACGGGCAGCATGCGCCGCAGGGTCAGCAGATAGGCAGTGGCAAACATGAACGGCTCCCAAGGCAAGGCGGTATGCCTTCACACTAGCAGGGGACCCTGCCGAAGTACAGCCTGCCGCCCTGCCCCGTCCGTCAAGTGTTGCGCAATGAGTACATCCGATAAAATTAGTACAACACGACGGAGCGGATCGATTCGCCGCTCTTCATCAGGTCGAAGCCTTCGTTGATGCGTTCCAGCGGCAGGCGGTGGGTGATCAGGTCGTCGATATTGAGCTTGCCTTCCATGTACCAGTCGACGATCTTCGGCACGTCCGTGCGCCCGCGCGCGCCGCCGAAGGCCGAACCGCGCCATTCGCGTCCCGTCACCAGTTGGAATGGTCGCGTGGAAATTTCCTGCCCCGCCGCCGCCACGCCGATGATGAAGGACTTGCCCCAGCCCTTGTGCGTGCACTCGAGCGCCTGGCGCATCAAGGTCGTGTTGCCGACGCATTCAAACGAATAATCGGCGCCGCCGTCCGTCAGCTGCACGATGGCGTCGACGACATTGTCCACCTCGTTCGGGTTGATGAAATGCGTCATGCCGAACTTGCGCGCGATGGCCTGGCGCGCCGGGTTGATGTCGATGCCGATGATCTTGTCGGCGCCGACCATCTTCGCCGCCTGGATCACGTTCAGGCCGATGCCGCCCAGGCCGAACACGGCCACGTTGGCGCCCGCCTCGACCTTGGCCGAGAACAGCACGGCGCCCACGCCCGTCGTCACGCCGCAGCCGATGTAGCAGACCTTGTCGAAGGGCGCGTCTTCGCGGATCTTCGCCAGGGCGATTTCCGGCACGACGATGTAGTTCGAGAACGTGGACGTGCCCATGTAGTGGAACAGCGGCTGGCCATTCAGGGAAAAACGGCTGGTGGCGTCCGGCATCAGGCCGCGGCCCTGGGTGGAGCGGATGGCCTGGCACAGATTCGTCTTTTGCGACAGGCAGAACTTGCATTGGCGGCATTCCGGCGTGTACAGGGGGATGACGTGGTCATCCTTCTTCAGGGTCGTCACGCCCGGCCCCACGTCGACGACGACGCCGGCGCCTTCATGGCCGAGGATAGCGGGGAAGATCCCCTCCGGGTCGGCGCCCGACAGGGTGTAGTAATCCGTGTGGCAAATCCCGGTGGCTTTCAGCTCGACGAGCACTTCGCCGGCGCGCGGGCCGGCCAGGTCGACTTCTTCGATGGTCAGCGGGGCGCCCGCTTTCCAGGCAATCGCGGCTTTGGTTTTCATGTGAGGTATTCCTGCTCGGTTTCGGATGGGCCATTATCGGGCGCCCGCGGGCAAGGTGGGGCGGCAGGCGCCGCGCTTGTCTGAAAACGCGGCGCATTTGTCCGATGCCACCGCAGCGTGCAGCAGCGCAGGGAAACGCGGCCGGCGCCGGGCGTATGCTGGCGCCAGTACGATGTCCGTTTGCGCCAGCTCAATCGTCCCATTATTAACACGCGCATTCTTGACAGCAGTCCCCCTCTGTGCAGCCGTGGCCTCGTTCCCGCAGGAGACTGACATGCGCCCTTTGCGCCCTTTGCCTTTCCGCTCCCTCCCGTCCTGGACGGCCCTGCTGCTGGCATGCTGCCTGGCCCTGTTGTCCGCCTGCGGCGGCGGCCACGATCGCCCTCCGCCCGGCGCCACCGGCGGCAGCCTGACGATCGCCATCGGCGGCTTGCCGGCCGGCGTGGCGGGCGCCGTCACGGTCAGCGGCCCCGCGTCCTACAGCAAGCTGCTGACGGCGACGGCCACGCTGACGGACCTGGCGCCGGGCGCCTACACGGTCAGCGCCGCCAGCGTGATGCAAGGCACGGGCACGCTGGCGCCCACGCCCGTGACGCAGCAGGTGCAGGTGACGGCCGGCGCCACGGCCAGCGCGGCCGTCAGCTACGCGGCCACGGCGCCGCTGGCCCTGGCCCTGCAGGAAGTGGCGTCCAGCCTGGACACGCCCACCTTCCTCACGGCGCCGCCCGGCGACAGCCGTTTGTTCATCGTCGAGCGCCCCGGGCGCATCCGCGTGATGCAGAACGGCAGCCTGCTGGCCACGCCCTTCCTCGACATCAGCAGCCTGACCACCGTCACCGGCGAACGGGGCCTGCTGTCGATGGCCTTCCATCCACAATACGCCAGCAATGGCTATTTCTTCCTGTATTACACCAACCTGGCGGGCGACATCGTCATCGAGCGGCGGCAGGTGTCGGCCGGCAACGCCAACGTGGCCGATCCCCTGTCCGCGCTGACCATCCTTACCATTCCCCACCCCACGTTCAGCAACCACAATGGCGGCCTGCTCAGCTTTGGCCCGGATGGCTACCTGTATGCGGGCACGGGCGATGGCGGCAGCGGCGGCGATCCGTCCGGCAATGCGCAAAACACGAACGTGCTGCTGGGCAAGTTGCTGCGCCTGGACGTCAATGCCGCCACGGTGGCCCAGCCGTATGCCATTCCGCCGGGCAACCCGTTTGCCATGGCGGGCGGCCGGCCTGAAATCTGGGCCTATGGCTTGCGCAATCCGTGGCGCTACGCCTTCGACGTGCCGACGCAGCTGCTGTACATCGCCGACGTGGGCCAGAGCAGCCGGGAAGAAGTCGACGTGCGTCCCGCGGGCCAGGCCGGCAACAACTATGGCTGGAACATCATGGAAGGCGCGCAGTGCTACAACAGCGCCAGCTGCAACCAGGCGGGCCTGGTGCTGCCCGTCATCGACTATGGCCACGACAGCGCGGGCGGCTGTTCCATCACGGGCGGCTATGTCTACCGGGGCGCGGCCTTGCCGGAACTGACGGGGCAATACCTGTATTCCGACTATTGCAGCGGCTGGCTGAAAAGTTTCAGCTACAGCAATGGCGCGGCCTCGGCCATAACGGACTGGGGCATTGCGAACGTGGGCAATATCATTTCGTTCGGACAAGATGCACAAAACGAGCTGTACATGCTGAGCGGCGCGGGAAAGGTCTACAGGATTGTACGCAAGTAAACGTGCGCACATCAGCGTGGACGGGCAGGCCTGGCCGCGCACGGCTGATGGGGCATTTTTCGACGGGGCGCGGGGAAGCGGCTAGAATTGACTTTTTTCCGCCGCGCCCTGCGCCCCAGCCCAAGAGAACACCATGGCCCGTTTGAAACTCGAATTTCCTGAAGACCAGTACTGTTATTCCTCGCACCTGACGGTACGCACGACGGACATCAATGCCGGCAACCACCTTGGCAACGATTCCATGATTTCCATGATTTCCGAAGCCCGCGCGCGCTTCCTGTTCGAGTTCGGCGTGCGCGACATCGAAGCGGACGGCACCGGCATCATCGTCACCGACCTGGCCACCACCTACCGTGCCGAAGCCCATGCGCGCGACCAGCTGCTGTTCGAAGTGGGCGTCATGGATTTCAACAAGTATGGCGGCGACATCACCTTCCGCATCACGCGTCCGCGCGACCACACCCTGATCGCGATGGCCAAGTCCGGCTTTGTCTTCTTCAACTACAAGCGCAGCCAGGTCGTGCCCATGCCGGAAGAGTTCGGCAGCAAGTTCCCCCAGGTGAACTGGATCGATTGACGGGCCGACCAGGCCGCCATGCTGTATGCTTGCCAGGAAGACATTAAAAATGGAGCGGCATGCAATCAGCAATCACGGCAAGACTATGCCTCGCCCTGGCGCTGCTGGGCGCGTTGCCGACTGCCCTGGCGGCGCCGCAAACCGTCATCCTGTACGGCGACGACGACTACGCGCCCTACAGCTATGTGGAAAACGGCGTCTTCAAGGGCATGTACATCGATATCCTGCGCGCGGCGGCGGACAAGATGCCCGCCTATCGCCTCGTCCTGCAGCCGCGCCCCTGGAAACGGGGCCTCGATGCCTTGGAGAAAGGCCTCGTCTTCGGCCTGTTTCCCCCCGGACGCAAGGCGGAGCGCTCCTACGTGCAGCCCTATTCCGCCATGCTGTACCGCGAATCGGTGGTGCTGTTCTGCCATGATGCCGTCATGCAGACTGCGCGCGCGCATTTCCCGGACGACTTTGCCGGCCTGACCATCGGCGTCAACACGGGTTTTCTGCTGTCGGAAAAATTGATGGCGCCGGCCCGCCACGGCGTGCTGCGGCTCGAGGCGGCCAAGGGCAATGAAGCCAACCTGAAGAAACTGGCCTTGCGGCGCATCGATTGCTACGCCAGCGACCGCGGCGCGGCACGCCACACGGCGCGCCAGCTGCAAGGCGAACTGGAACGCCATGGCTTTCACTTGCGCGAAGTGCTGGAACTGTCGTCCGAAGCCACGTATATAGCCTACAGCGCGCGCAACACGCCGGCCTACAAGGCGGACTTCATCGGACAGATGAATGCCGCCCTGCTGGCGCTGCGGCACGACGGCCAGCTGGCGCGCATCGAACAGGCGTATTTGCGCTGACGGATCTGCCTGGCTTGACGGGCGCCGGCTAGCGGCGCCGGACCGGCTGCTGCAAGGTCATGACGGGCTTGCTGCGGCCCGTGGCCTTGATGCCGAAGGTATGTTCAAACCAGTCGTCGATCATCTTTTTTTCATAGCGCAGCGCGTCGCTGGTGGAATAGCGGTTGATGCGCTGCAAGTACGACATATCGGACAGGGCCGCGTTGCCGCTGGCAATCACCTTGCCATGCTGTTCCAGCTGGTAGCGCAGGCGCATGCGCGGCCAGTCCGTGCGTCCATCCATGATGCGCACGTCCATGGCGCCACGGCGCATGGGATCTTCGCGGCCGGCCAGGTCGATATCCGTGATCTCGATCTTCAAGTCCTGCCCGGGCCGCAAGCCCTTGCCCAGCAACTGGAAATGCTCCACCAGGCCCGCCAGGATCTGCTCGCGGTCGCGCGTGCTGAACGGCATGTCCGAATAATCGTCGGGGTGGCTGAAATTGACCTGCACCCCGGCCCAGGCGCCGCTGCTGGCGGCCAGCGCCAGCACCGCTACCCAGGTTTTCATTGCCTTGGAAATCAACATATGCATCCCTTTCAGAAAATTGCACCGGCAGGCAACTGCCGCAATGCCGTTCACTGCGGCGCCCGGAATGAATATAGCCTGAAGAGAAAATTTCTGGAGCGCAATACAACGCCTGCGGCTGGCCGCAGGCGTGCCGCGAGCCTGCCGGCGTCCACGGCCTCCCTGCGGCGGGGCAAGCTCGCCGTCCTTATTTGCGCGCCTGGCCTTTTGCCGGCACGCCGAAGGTCTTCGCAAACCAGTCGTCGATCATCTGTTTCTCATAGCGCAGGCGCGCGTCGCTGGCATAGCGGTTGATGCGGCTCATGTACGACATATCGGACAACTGGGCGTCGCCCTGGCTGAGCACCTTGCCGTCCTGCTCCAGCACATAGTGCAGGCTGATGCGTGGCCAGTCGGCGCGGCCGTTGAGCACGCGCAAATCATTCATCCCGCGCATGCGCGGCTCTTCGCGTCCCGCCAGGTCCACATCGGTGATGTCGATTTTCAGGGTTTGCCCGGGCTTGAGCGACTGCCCCAGTTTTTCGAAATGCGCCTTCAAGTCCTTCAGCACGTCCTCGCGCTGGCGCTGGTCCAGCGGCACATCCGTAAATTGCTCCGGTTTATCGAAACGCACCTCGGCTCCCGCCCAGGCGGCAGTGCTGGCCAGCAAGGCAAGCGCGCCGAGCAGGGCCCGCGTCGATTTCTTCTTTTGCATGATGTTCTTCCTTTCATGAACAGGACAGGCGCACGAGCCTCCCTTCTATCCATTCAATATAACGGCAAGTGGCGGCCAGGGAAGCGAAATTCATACCTTGTTACTTTCTTTCGCTGCTGGCCGCCACGGGCCGGCGCCTGCAGTTTTTTACAGATTCATTGGCAATATTAATTAAAACAAAGTATTGTCTTGAAAATATAGTTGCCTAAGCGATAAAGTATACGTGGTGACGCCTTCCGTCCATTTAAAGTGCTTTTTTACCATGCATGTTGCATGAATTGCGTCAATTATTCTTGCTTATTGTTAATACTTAGCCGTCAGTCTACAATCGACAAAATGCGCCTGAAAAACGCGCAACGCCGGTAGTGGCGCACAGGACTTCCTGGCGCGGGCGTCTCAGCATTGCGTCAGTTATGCCTTTTAGCGGAACTCGCCCCTATGTCATTTTTGTCTTCAGCGTCGCCCAAGTTACCCCCATGGAAAGTCCTGCTCGTCGATGATGAACCCGACATCCATGACATCACCAAGCTGACACTCAGCCGTTTCCGCCTGGAAGGCCGCGCCCTGAGCTTCGTGCATGCCTACAGCGGCGCGGAAGCGAAGCAGGTGCTGGCGCGCGAGGCCGGCATCGCCCTGGTCTTCCTCGACGTGGTGATGGAGCGCGAGGACAGCGGCCTGGAAGTGGCGCGCTGGATGCGCGAAGACCTGGGCAACCAGTTTACGCGCATCGTGCTGCGCACGGGCCAGCCCGGGCAGGCGCCGGAGGAACGCGTGATCGTCAACTACGACATCAACGACTACAAGGAAAAGACGGAACTCGACCGCACCAAGCTGTTCACCACCACCTTTGCCGCCCTGCGCGCCTACCGCGACATCATGAAGGTGGAAGAGGCGCGCCTGGCCCAGCTGCATTACCGCGAAGGCCTCGAGCGCGTCATCGCCGCCTCGGCCCACATCTTCAAGCAGCGCAACCTGCGCGACTTCGCCAGCGGCCTGCTGCAACAGGTGGTCGCCCTGCTGCGCCTGGAAACGAGCATGCTGCTGCGCCTGCGCGGCGCCTGCGCCATTTCCGGCGAGCAAGACTATGAAATCCTCGCGCAGATCGGCGACACGGACGACGGCATCCTCAGCCCTTCCCTGCTGTCCCAGCTGGACGATGCGAAGAGCAACAAGATTTCGCGCCTGCACGGCGATACCTACGTCGGCTACTTTCCCAACAGCAGCGGCAAGGCGTCCTTGCTGGTGCTCAAGGGCGTGGAAGAGATTTCCGACCTCGATGCGCAGCTGCTGGAAGTATTCTGCTCCGGCGTGGCCATCGCCTTCGACAACATCCTGCTGACGCAGGAAATCACCGATACCCAGGCCGAACTGATCCTGCGCCTGGGCGACGTCGTCGAATCGCGCTCGCATGAAGGCGGCAACCACGTGCGCCGCATGGCCGAAGTCTGCCAGCTGCTGGCGCAGGCGTCCGGCATGTCCGAGGAAGAAACCATGGTGCTGCGCCACGCGGCGCCCATGCACGACATCGGCAAGATTTCCACGCCCGACGCCGTGCTGCTGAAACCGGGCAAGCTCGACGCGGCCGAGTGGGAAATCATGAAGCAGCACCCGACGGTGGGCATGTCCATCCTCGACGGCTCGCAGCGCCCGCTCTTGAAGGCGGCGGCCGTGATCGCCCACCAGCACCATGAAAAATACGATGGCAGCGGCTACCCGCAAGGGCTGGTCGGCGAGAACATCCACAAATACGCGCGCATCGCCGCCGTGGCCGACGTCTTCGACGCCCTCATGCACAAGCGCTGCTACAAGGACGCCTGGCCCCTGGAGCGCGTGGTCAGCTACCTGCGCGAAGTGAGCGGCAGCCATTTGGACCCGCAGTATGTGGAGTTGCTGATTGCGAACCTCGATGAAGCGCTGGCGCTGAATCAACGGTTCCCGGATTAAAAGCTAGCCGATGTTGTCGGATTACGCGGCTGCGCCGCTAATCCGACCTACGCGATACGCACACCGGCAAACCACGCTGCGGCCCAAGACCCCAACTTGGGCGTTCCGGGCCAAGCGGGCCTGAAAAATGTCGAGGGCAAGGCGCGGCGACGCAGACAGTACGCATGTACGGCAAGGAGCCGCAACGCCGCCATCGGCATTTTCTCAGGCCCGCGTCTCCGGCCCGCCGTTTTCAAGCTTCAAATTTCAAGCACTCTTCGGTTCAAGCGGAAAGCGTATCTTGTAGTGCAGCCCCATCCCCGGCGCACTGACCACCTTCACCGTGCCACCCAGCGGCCCCGTCACCAGGTTGTACAGGATATGCGCCCCCAGGCCGCTGCCGCCGGAACCCCGCTTGGTCGTGAAGAAGGGATCGAACAGCTGGCCCAGGGTGGCACTGTCCATGCCCATGCCATCGTCGCTGTAATCGAGTTCCAGCATCTCGCCCTCCGTCCGGACGGACAGCTTGATCCTGCCCGGCTCCCCTTCGGCAAAGCCGTGCACGAGTGAATTGACCACCATGTTGGTGACGATCTGCGAGACGGCACCGGGATAGCTGCGCAGCTGCACGTCCGGCGCGCAGTCGATCTCCACCTTGATGGGCTTGCCCTTCAGCTTGGGCTGCAGGGACAGCAGGATTTCATCGAGGTATTTGCGCAGGTTAAAGCTGCGCAGCTCGTCCGACGACTGGTCCACGGCCACCTGCTTGAAGCTGCGCACCAGCGCCGCGGCGCGCTGCGTGTTCGTCGTCATGATGCGCAGGGTCTGGTCGATGATGTCGAAAAATTGCCGCAGCCCCTCCTCGTCGAGCTGGCCGCCTTCCAGGTCTTCGCGCGTCAGTTTCAGTTCCTGCACCAGGTGGCTGGTGGCCGTGACGCAAATGCCCAGCGGCGTGTTGATTTCATGCGCCACGCCCGCCACCAGGCGTCCCAGCGACGCGAGCTTTTCCTGGCGCACCAGTTCCGACTGCGCTTCCTGCAAGGCGTTCAGGGCGCTGTTCAGGGCCGCATTCTGCTCTTCCAGCGCTTCCTTGGCCTGGCGCATGGCGCTGTCGGCCTGGATGCGGGCCATGGCCACGGCCACATGGCTGGCCATGAAGGCCAGCACGTCCAGTTCCGCCTGGCCATACACGACGGATGTGTCGTAGCTTTGCACGATGATCACGCCATATTTGCGCTCACCCAGCAGCATGGGCGCGCCCATCCAGCTGGCGATGCTGGTATTGCCCAGCGGCTCTTCCATCTCGCCGCTGGCCACCAGCGCCGCATAGCTGTCCGCATCGAGCAGGCACGCCTGGCGACGCGCCAGCACGTAGGAACTCATGCCGATGCCGTAATGAAAACGTTTCACGGGCGCTTGCGCATCCTTCTCGTCGATAAAATACGGGATCGTGATGTCCTTGTTGTCCGGATGGTACAGGGCGATGAGGAAATTCTTCGCCGTCACCAGTTCGCTGATGATGGCGTGCAGGCGCGCGTACAGGGTCGTCGCGTCGGCCGCCTGCGCCGACAGGTTGGCGATTTCATACAGGGCATGCTGCAGGTTTTCCGCGCGGCGCCGCTCGGCCACCTCGTGCGCCAGCAGGGCCGTGCGCTCCTGCACCGCCTTTTCCAGCCGGTCCATGCTTTGCATGCCCTGCAGGGCGCTCGACACGTGCGTGGCGATCAGCGCGAACAGAGCCTGGTCTTCCAGACTGAAACGGTGTTCGGCGTCATAGCTCTGGATGACGATGGCGCCCAGTACCTGGTGCTGCGGGTCCAGCAGCGGACAGCCGATCCAGTGCTCGGCCGCCGTGCCGCCGCCCCAGGCGCCGCCGCCGATGGCGCGCATGGCGTCGTCGTCGGCCGTCATCACCAGCTGCTTGCGGTTGACGATGACCCAGGCCGTGGGCGACTGCGCGGCGCTGGCCAGGCGCACGCCCACGTCCGGGTCGGGCGAGGCGTCGAATTCGTCGACAAAATAGGGAAAACGCACGAGGCCGTCATCGCGGTCGCTGAGCGCGACATAAAAGTTGGCCGCATACATGATGCGCCCCAGCGCCGCGTGGACGGCTTGCAGGAAGGCACTGATATCGCTGCAGGTGCTGGCGCGCTGGCCGATTTCCAGCAACACGGTCTGGACGGCTTCCAGACGGCTGAGACGGCTTTCCATGGATAGACAAGTGCCTTCTGTAAATATGTTCTGAAAATCAATATTATCAGTTCAGTCCCGCCTTGGCACGGCATAAAATGCACAATCTTGCCTTGAGGCATGACAACCCGCGCCACGCACACATTTGCCACCTTGGCGATACAGTGGCAGACTAGGCCCCTCCCCATAGATCAGACCGTCCTCATGACCGCCACGCTCCGCGCCGCCCTTCGTCCCTACACCCTCGCCGCCCTGCTGGCCTTTGCCGCGCTGGGCATGCCGCCGCTGTGCGCCGCGCCGGCCAAGGCGCCAGCGGCGGAGACGGCCGACGGCGGGCGCTACTTCGGCCCCCTGGTCGACGGCAAGATGCAGGGCCAGGGCCGCCTCGAATACGCGAGCGGCGCGTTCTACGAAGGGGGCTTCGCGCGCGGCGTGTTTTCCGGCCAGGGCAAGCTGCGCCAGGCCTCGGGCGTCGAATACGTGGGCGCCTTCCGCCAGGGCGCCTTCGACGGCATCGGCCGCTACACCTCGCCCAAGGGCGAAATCTATGCTGGCAGCTTCGTCAAGGGCAGCTTCGAGGGCCAAGGGCGCTTCCAGGGCGCCGACGGCGCCACCTTCGAAGGCCATTTCCAGCACTGGCGCCCGCACGGCACGGGCAAGCTGACCGACACGGACGGCACCGTCTTCGAAGGCGAATTCGTCCAGGGGCAAGTGCTGGGCAAGGCAAAAGTCACCACCAGTGACGGCATCCATTACGAAGGTGCATTGAAAGACTGGAAGTTCGAGGGCGAAGGCGTGCTGCGCACGGCCGACGGCGATGAATACCGGGGCAGCTTCAAGAATGGCCAGTTCGACGGCAAGGGCGTGCTGCGCTATGCCGTGGCGCAAGCGGACGGCCGGCGCGAAGACAGCGGCAACTGGACGGAAGGCCAGCTGGACGATCCGGCTGCCGACAAGCTCACGCGCGACAACATCGAGCTGGCCCTGTACAACCAGCGCGCCCTGCTCGACGGCGCCCTGGCGCGCATCGCGCCGCGCGATGCGGCGAAAAAAATCAATCTGTACCTGCTGGGCGTGGCCGGCGATGGCGCGCAGGAAGTGTTTCACCGCGAAACGGCCTTCGTGCAGCGCCAGTTCGACCGCGACTACGGCACCGTGGGGCGCTCCTTGATGCTCGTCAATAGCCGCAACACGGTGGCGCAGCAGCCGATGGCCACGCGCACCAGCATCGCCGCCAGCCTCGACGCGCTGGGTGCGAAGATGGACAAGAGCAGCGACATCCTGTTCCTGTTCCTCACCAGCCACGGCTCGCCCGAGCACGAACTGGCACTGGCGCAAAACGGCATGGACCTGCACAGCCTGCCCGCGCAGGAACTGGCGTCCATGCTCAAGCACAGCGGCATCCGCTGGAAAGTCATCGTCATTTCGGCCTGCTATGCGGGCGGCTTCATCGATGCCTTGAAGGATGAGCACACGCTGGTCATCACGGCCGCGCGGCGCGACCGCACCTCGTTCGGCTGCGACGACCAGAACGACTTTACCTACTTCAGCGAAGCGTATTTCAAGGAAGCCTTGCCGCAGAGCGCAGGCTTTGCCGAAGCGTTCGACAAGGCCAAGGTGCTGGTGCAGGCGCGCGAGGCGGCCGATTTCCGCGAGGGCGGCATGGAAGCGGAGGAGCATTCCGAGCCGCAACTATTCCAGGGCAAGGCCATCGCGGCACAGCTGAAGGCGTGGCGCGCCCAGCCACGCTAAGCACGGCACGGCCGCCCGCCTTTCTGTACAATAGCCGTCATCATGCGCCGATTCTTCCTCATTTTGCTGCTGTTCGTGCTTCCGCTCCAGATGTCCTGGGCCGCGGCGAGCGCGTATTGCCTGCACGAGGAAGGCAAGGCGGCGCAGCACCTGGGCCACCACAATCACCAGCACAAGGCCGGGGCGGACAAGCCGCCCGCCGCGGATAAAAAAGTGGCGGACCAGCAAAAGAAAGGTCAGCCCCACAGCGACTGCAACGTCTGCCATGGCATCGGCCATGCATGGCTGCCGGCCGGCTCCAGCCTGCCCGCCGTCGACACGGCGTCCGTCAACGCGGACACGTCCCCCTTCTTTTACGCTTCCCACATCCCGGACGCGCCCAAGCGTCCCGACTGGTCGTCGGCCATCTAGGCCGACGGGACGTTTCTTTCACTGAACGCAATGAGCCAGGCGCAAGCCTGCGCGTCCCGTCGAATTCTTTTTCCATTCCCTGGAGAATTCGATGTACCGAATAATCTTGTTACTTTCCGCTGGCCTGCTGGCCGGCAACTTTGCGCATGCGCAAACACCTGAAGAACCCGCCGCACCCCTGACCCTGCCCGCCGCGCTGGCCCTGGCCGAAGGCGGCAACGCCACCCTGTCGGCCGCCCGCCACGAACTGGCGGCCCAGGGCGGCGCCCTGCAGCAGGCGCGCGCCCTGCCCAACCCGGAACTGCAAACCGTGCTGGAAGACACGCGGCGCGCCACGCGCAGCACCACCGTGCAGCTGAACCAGCTCATCGAACTGGGCGGCAAGCGTGGCGCCCGCGCCGCCGTCGCCCAGCGCGGCGAAGACCTGGCGCAGGCAGGCCTTTCCCTGCAGCAAGCCGAGACGCGCGCCGCCGTGACGTCCGCCTTCGTCGACGTGCTGGCGGCGCAGGAAGGCTTGCGCCTGGCCGACAGCGCGCAAGCGCTGGCCGCCCGCGCCAGCGACATCACGGCACGCCGCGTGACAGCCGGCAAGGCCTCGCCCGTCGAGGAAACCCGCGCCAGGGTCGCCGAAGCGAGCGTCAAGCTGGAGCTGAACCTGGCCCGCAGCGCCCTGGCCAGCGCCCGCCAGCGCCTCGCCGCCCTGTGGGGCAATGCCGCGCCACGCTTCACCGTCGCCGAGGGACGCCTGGAAACCTTGCCGGCGCTGCCGCCCGCCAGCGAACTGGCGGCGCGCCTGCCGCACGCGCCGGCCGTGCGCCAGGCGCGCAGCGCGCTGGCCCAGCGGCAAGCCATGCTGGACGTGGAACAGCGTCGCGCCACGCCCGACGTGACGGTCAGCATCGGCATGAAGCGCTCGGAAGAGCTGGGCCGCAACCAGGCCATCGTCGGCCTGGCCCTGCCGCTGCCCCTGTTCGACCGCAATGCGGGCAACAAGCTCGATGCCCTGCGCCGCAGCGACAAGGCCAGCGACGAGCTGGCCGCCGCCCGCATCGACGTGCAGACGAAGGTCGCCGCCGCCAGCGAACGCCTGGCCACGGCCCGGCTCGACGTGGAAAGCTTGCGCCAGGAGATTTTGCCCGGCGCCCAGAGCGCCTATGACGCGGCCAGCAAGGGCTTCGAGTTCGGCAAGTTCGCCTTCCTCGACGTCCTCGATGCCCAGCGCACCTTGCTGCAAGCCAAAAACCAATACTTGCGCGCGCTGACGGAGGCGCAGCACGCCGCCGCCGACATCGAGCGCCTGCTGGGCGCGCCCGCCTCCCTGTAAGGAATTCCCTGATGAATATCAAACTCGATAAGAAACAAGCCCTCGCCATCGCCGCCATCGCGGCCGCCGGCCTCGTGCTGGCAAGCCTGATCCTCGGCACGGGCAAGTCCGCCAGCGCCCCGCCGCCCGCCGCCAAGGCGGAAGCGCATGCTGAAAAGAAAGACGCACACGGCCACGAAGCGGTGGAAGGCCGGCTGGAATTGACGGCCGCGCAAAGCCGCGCGGCCGGCGTCGTCATCGCCACGGCCGCGCCCGGCCGCATCAAGACGACGGTGGCCCTGCCCGGCGAAATCCGCTTCAACGAAGACCGCACGGCCCACGTCGTGCCCCGTCTGGCCGGCGTGGTGGAAGCCGTGCAGGCCGACCTGGGCCAGCTGGTCAAAAAGGGGCAGGTGCTGGCCGTCATTGCCAGCACCGACCTGTCGGAACAGCGCAGCGAACTGCTGTCGGCGCAGCGGCGCTTGTCGCTGGCCCGCTCCACGTATGAGCGCGAAGAAAAACTGTGGCGCGAAAAAATCTCGGCCGAACAGGATTACCTGCAGGCGCAGCAGGCGTGGCGCGAGGCGGAGATCGCCGTGCAGAATGCGCAGCAAAAACTCAGCGCGCTGGGCGCCACGGGCGCGGCCAAGGGTCCCCTGAACCGCTACGAGATCCGCGCGCCCTTCGACGGCATGGTGCTGGAAAAACACATCACCTTGGGCGAGGCCGTCAAGGAAGACGCGAACATCTTCGTCATTTCCGACCTGTCGACCGTGTGGGCGGAAATCGCCGTGCCCGCAAAAGACTTGGCCACCGTGCGCATGGGAGGCAAGGCGGAAGTCAAGGCCAGCGCGTTTGATGCCAGCGCGCAAGGCACGATCACCTACGTGGGTGCGCTGCTGGGCGAGCAGACGCGCACGGCCAAGGCGCGCATCAGCCTGGCCAACCCGGACATGGCGTGGCGCCCGGGCCTGTTCGTCACGGTGGAAGTGGTGTCCGGCGAAGCGGACGCGCCCGTCACCGTGCAGAGCACGGCCCTCCAGACGGTGGAAGACAAGCCCGTCGTCTTCGTACAGGTCAAGGACGGCTACCAGGCCACGCCCGTCGTGCCGGGCCGCAGCGATGGCACGTTGACGCACATCAAACAGGGCCTGGCCGCCGGCACCCCGTACGCGGCGCAAGGCAGTTTTGTCCTGAAGTCCGAGCTGGGCAAGGATACCGCCGGCCATGAACATTGATCACGTGAAACAAAGGACACCATCATGTTTGAACGCTTGATCCGCTTTGCCATCGAACAGCGCTGGCTGGTGCTGCTGGCCGTGGCCGCGATGGCCGGCCTGGGCATCTACAGCTACCAGAAGCTGCCCATCGACGCCGTGCCCGACATCACCAATGTGCAGGTGCAAATCAATACCCAGTCCGCCGGCTATTCGCCGCTGGAAACCGAGCAAATGGTCACCTTCCCCATCGAGACGGCCATGGCCGGCTTGCCCAACCTGGAGCAGACGCGCTCGCTGTCGCGCTATGGCCTGTCGCAGGTGACGGTGATCTTCAAGGATGGCACGGACATCTATTTTGCCCGCCAGATGATCAACGAGCGCTTGCAGGAAGCCAAGGAAAGTTTGCCAGCCGGCATCACGCCGAAGATGGGACCCGTCTCGACGGGCCTCGGTGAAATCTACCTGTGGACGGTGGAAACGCGGGAGGGCGCGAAAAAGCCGGACGGCACGCCGTACACGCCGACGGACTTGCGCGAGATTCAGGACTGGATCATCAAGCCGCAGTTGCGCAATGTCACGGGCGTCACGGAAATCAATGCCATCGGCGGCTACGCCAAGCAATACCAGGTGGCGCCCTACCCGGAAAAACTGGCCGCCTACGGCATCAGCCTGCAGGACGTGGTGACGGCGCTCGAACGCAACAACAGCAACGTGGGCGCCGGCTACATCGAAAGACAGGGCGAGCAGTTGCTGATACGCGCGCCGGGCCAGGTGGCGTCCAAGAATGACATCGGCAACATCGTCGTCGCCAATGTGCAGGACGTGGCCATCCGCATCCGCGACGTGGCCGACGTGGTGCTGGGGCGCGAGCTGCGCACGGGCGCGGCCACGGAAAACGGCCGCGAAGTGGTGCTCGGCACCGTCTTCATGCTGATCGGGCAGAACAGCCGCGCCGTCTCGCAAGCCGTCGACAAGAAGATGATCGAGATCAACCGCAGCCTGCCGAAAGGCGTGCACGCCGTCACCGTGTATGACCGCACGGTCCTCGTCGACAAGGCGATCAATACGGTGAAGAAAAACCTGCTGGAAGGCGCGGTATTGGTGATCGCCATTTTGTTTTTGTTCCTCGGCAATATCCGCGCGGCCGTCATCACGGCCATGGTGATACCGCTGGCCATGCTGTTCACGTTTACGGGCATGGTGCAATACCATGTGAGCGCCAACCTGATGAGCCTGGGAGCGCTGGACTTCGGCATCATCATCGATGGCGCCGTCGTCATCGTGGAAAACTGCGTGCGCCGCCTGGCCCATGCGCAGCAAAAACTGGGACGGCCGCTGACCTTGCAGGAGCGTTTTCATGAAGTGTTTGCGGCATCGCAAGAGGCGCGCCGCCCCTTGCTGTATGGTCAGCTGATCATCATGGTCGTGTACCTGCCCATCTTTGCGCTCACCGGCGTGGAAGGCCGCATGTTTACGCCGATGGCCCTGACGGTGGTGATTGCCCTGCTGGGTGCCATGCTGCTGTCGATCACCTTCATTCCGGCCGCCGTGGCGCTGTTCATCGGCGACAAGGTGGCGGAAAAGGAAAACGCCATCATGCGCGCGGCCAAGCGCTGGTATGCGCCGCTGCTGGGCAAGGTGATGCGCAACACGCCCGTCGTGTTGACGGGTGCGGCGGTAGCCGTCGTGCTGTCGGGCTTGCTGGCCACGCGCATGGGCAGCGAATTCGTGCCCAGCCTGAACGAGGGCGACATCGCCATCCAGGCCCTGCGCATTCCCGGCACCAGCCTCACGCAATCGCTGGCCATGCAGCAGCAGTTGGAGCGCAAGCTGATGGACAGCCACAAGGAGATCGCCCGCGTGTTCGCCCGCACGGGCACGGCCGAGATCGCGTCCGACCCCATGCCGCCGAATATTTCCGACGGCTACATCATGCTGAAACCCCGCGACCAGTGGCCGGAGCCGACAAAATCGCGCGAGCAATTGCTGGCGGAAATCGAAGCGACGGCCAGCAGCTTGCCGGGCAACAACTACGAGTTCTCGCAGCCCATCCAGCTGCGCTTCAATGAACTGATTTCCGGCGTGCGCAGCGACGTGGCCGTCAAACTGTTCGGCGACGATATGAACGTGCTCGACGGCACGGCGGCGAAGATCGCGGGCGTGCTGGGCAAGATACCGGGCGCAACAGAGGTAAAAGTCGAGCAGACCACGGGGCTGCCCATGCTGACGGTGCAGATCGACCGCGAGCAGACGGCCCGCTATGGCCTCAATATTGCCGACGTGCAATCGGCGATCGCCACGGCCATCGGCGGGCAAGAGGCAGGCACCCTGTTCCAGGGCGACCGCCGTTTCGACATCGTCGTGCGCCTGCCCGACAGCCTGCGCAGCGACCTGGAGCAACTCAAACGCCTGCCCATCGCCCTGCCCCTGGGCGCGGCGGCGGAAGGCCGCGCCCGCTTCATCCCGCTCGGTGAAGTAGCCAGCCTGCAAGTGGCCCCGGGGCCGAACCAGATCAGCCGCGAAGACGGCAAGCGCCGCATCGTCATCAGCGCCAACGTGCGCGGGCGCGACATCGGCTCGTTTGTTGCCGACGCCACGCAGCAGCTGCAAGCGCAGGTGGCCATTCCGGCCGGCTACTGGACCAGCTGGGGCGGCCAGTTCGAGCAGCTGCAGTCGGCGACAAAACGCCTGGAGCTGGTGGTGCCCGTGGCGCTGGCCCTCGTGTTTGTGCTCTTGTTCGCCATGTTCGGCAACGTGAAGGATGGGCTATTGGTCTTCAGCGGCATCCCGTTCGCCTTGACGGGCGGCATCGTCGCCCTGTGGCTGCGCGACATACCCATGTCGATCTCGGCGGCGGTCGGTTTCATCGCCCTGTCCGGCGTGGCCGTGCTGAACGGCCTGGTGATGATTGCCTACATCCGCCAGTTGCGCGAACAGGGCATGTCCCTGCAGGACGCCATACGCGAAGGCGCCATCACGCGTCTGCGGCCCGTCTTGATGACGGCGCTGGTGGCCTCGCTGGGTTTCGTGCCGATGGCCATTGCCACGGGCACGGGCGCCGAAGTGCAGCGTCCGCTGGCCACCGTGGTGATCGGCGGCATTTTATCGTCGACGGCCCTGACCCTGCTGGTGCTGCCGCTGCTGTACCGGCTGGCGTACCGCAAGGAAGACGAGGTGGAAATGCACGCCGCGCCCGCAGGCGCGGCGGTACAGCTGAGTAAATAGGGAGAGGCTAGGGAGAGGCGCGCTACCGCAATCGGCTTAACCCGGCCGGCGGTAGCCGCCTTCGATCCAGTTCGCCGCCGCCGTGGCGTTGAACTTGAAGGCGGCCGAGGTGCGCACCTTGGCGATCTGTTCGCCGTCGGCGTCGTAGGCGCTCAGTTCCGCGTACGGGTGGTCTTCGTCGGGCACGATGTCGAACATCACCTTGATCTGCCCCTCGTCGGTGGCGACGAACACATTCTTGTGCAATTGCGCATGCAGCTGCTGCTCGTGGCGGCGCAGCACTTCGGACGCCGTCTTGACGAGCGTATTGAAAGCGTTGACGTCGAGCGGCTTGGGGTTTTTCTTGTCGCGGCCCATGGTCCACGGCCCCACGAGGGCCGGCTCCGGTTCGCCATCCTTGATCATGGCCACGGCCCAGCCTTCATCTTCCTCGTTCTTGATCACGCGTGCCGTCCAGCCATTGCCCACCCACAGGCGCGGCTCCTGGATGGGCGCGTCATTGTCCTGCTCGGCAGCTTCGTCGGAAAAATCGGGGAAATCGGTACTCATGGCGGTGCTCGTGATGGTAGGTCGGGGCTAGCATGATAGTCGAAAACGCCCGTCCGTGCCGCCCTGGCGCACGCGAAAGCGGCCACTGCCATAGTCGATCCGGGCAAGAAGGCAAGGACGCAAATTAGTGGCTTTATTCTAGCGATCGGGCTTTGATATTGCTCAACTACGACTATTATTATTTTGCAATCTGAATTGCATTTTTTATATTCAAAAGTTGCATTTAGTAATGCTTGGCCACAAGAAATTTTTCCCTCCGCGACGCCCCTCATCCCCGCACGCCGCCTTGCATCGCCACGCCAAGCACTTCTGCCTGTCCTGACCAACACAGCTGCGTACACCTATATATCTTTGAGGGAATAAACATGAAAATCTTGTCCACACTGGCTTGCGCGACGCTCGCTGCCGCCGCCGGCAGCGCCAGCGCCATCCCCACGTTTACGGCGGGCGGCACGGCCCTGGCCGGCGAAGGGCTGGTGACATCCGTTGCAGGCGCCACCACGATCGATTTCAACAGCGGCGTGCTGCCCGCCAACTACATCGATGGCGCGCTGTTCACCGGCACGGACGGCAACCATGCCGCGCCTCCTGGCGATACGAGCAAGTATTTGTCGGCAGGCATTTCTTCCGACCAGCACTCGCCCGTGACCGCCAATTTCAGTAGCGGCTTGAGCTATTTCGGCTTCTACATGGGTTCGCCGGACACGTACAACAGCGTGACCTACACCTTTGCCGACCACAGCTCGACCACGCTGACGGGCACGCAGCTGGCGGCGCTGGCCGGCGATGCCGCCAACGGCAATCAGTCCGTGGGCCTGTACGTGAATGCCTTCGCCGGCGCCGGCAGCAAGATCACCTCGGTTGCCTTCAGCTCCACACAGAACGCCTTCGAGACGGATAACCACGCCTTCATCGCCGCCGTGCCGGAGCCGGAAACCTATGCCATGCTGCTGGCCGGCCTGGGCCTGCTGGGTTTCATGCTGCGCCGCAAATCCTCCTGACGCGGGCAGGCACTGGCAAAAGCCCGCGTTGCGGGCTTTTTCACGGCCAGGCCAGGCAGTTGCCGTCTGCCGGTGCCGTCAACACATGGACATGGCGGGCCGGTTGGGCCAGGTCAGCGGCGGACCGGGCGGTACCCAGCGCGGGTCGATGGCGGGCAGTGGCGCATGGTAGTTGAAGGGATTGATGATGATCGGTGGAATCGCCGATGGCGCGCCGACGGGCTCGGCGCAAGACTGCGGGGCGCTACGCTGGCGCGTGGTTCGATGGTGGAAAAGGGATAGCGATTGATCCCCGGTATCTGCAAACAAAAGCATGTTGCCCTCCTTGCGAGACTGAGGTGTTCAGTATAGGTCGGCCTGCGCGTATTACAAGAAAAGAAATCTTGTTCCAGATCAGCATTCGCTGCCCGCATTGACCTTCCATACCGTGAAAATGACAGCCTGTCGCACGCCGCTGGCGACGGGCCTGGCACGCCGCTACAGTGTGACCATGCCACATCCAGTCACCCATCCACAGAGGCTTACCATGAAAAAATTACTCACCTTCGCCCTCATTCTCATGCTGGCCTGCCTGTTCCTCGACAAGATCGGCGCCACGGACATGCACATGCACTTCCATGGCGATGACGTCGACGGTCCGCTGGAGTGGCTGTTCGGCCTGGTGTTTGCCGGCGGCGGCCTGCTGATCGCCGCCATCGCCCTCGTGTGCGCTGCCGTCTTCACGAGCGTCGTGCTGGCCGGCGTGGGCGTGGTGCTGCTCGCCGTCGTGGCCTTGTGCGTGGTGCTGGCGCTGGCGCTGAGCACGCCCGTGCTGCTGCCGCTGTTGATTCCCGTCGCCATCGTCTGGTGGTTCGTCAGCCGCAACCGCAAGCAGGCGCAAGCCCGCCAGCAGAGCCTGTAATCACTGGGCCATGAACTTGCTGAGCACGCCGTCGCTGCCGCCGTCATTCTGCTCGATGCGGTTGCGCCCGCCCCGCTTGGCGCGGTACAGCGCTTCATCGGCCCGCGCCAGCACGGCGTCGCAATCGGCATCCGTGCCGGCCATGGCGGCCATGCCGATGCTCACCGTGATGGTGATCAGGATGCCGCCATCGGTGGTCAGCGCACTTTCCGCCACGCGCCGGCGCAGGCGCTCGGCAAACACGGCGGCCGCGCCCAGGTCCGTGCCTGGCAGCAAGATGGCGAATTCCTCGCCTCCCACGCGGCCCGGCACGTCGACCTTGCGCAGCGCCTGGCACATCAGCGCGCCCAGGTGGCGCAGCACGGCATCGCCCACGGCATGGCCATGGTCGTCGTTGACGCGCTTGAAGTGATCGATATCGAGCATCAGTACGCTGGCGCAGCTGGCCAGCTCGCGCTGCAGCCTTGCATGCTCGTTTTCCAGCGCCGCCATGAACTGGCGCCGGTTCGGCAGTCCCGTCAGGAAATCCGTGGTGGCCAGCTGCAGCAGTTCCGCATTCATGCGCTTGCGCTCGGTGATGTCGAACGAGGACACCATGATGAAATCCAGGCTGTCCGCATGACCGGGCATGACCAGCAGGCTCAGCTCATTTTGCCGCGCCGCGCCATCGAGGCGCACGAAGCTGCTTTCGCATTCGTACAGGTGGGCGCCGCGGGCCAGCGCCAGCAGGGCGTCGCCAAAGCGGGGCAAGGCAGGATCGTCGAAATTCTGCGCCAGGCTCAGGGCGCCACGGCGCTGGTCCTCGTCGGTGGCGCGCACCTGCGCCAGCGCCGCGCCATTCGCGTCGATGATGCGCACCTTGCCCGCCAGCGCCTTCAATTCCTCCGGATGGGCTTGCAGCCAGGCGGCCAGGTCGCCCACGTCTTTCTGCTCCAGGATATCGAGGGCGGCGCGCACGGCCGACCAGTCCTGTTCCCACAGGGCCACCGGCGCGTGGTCGTACAAGCTGCGGAAACGCGCTTCGCCGGCACGCAGCGCCAGCGCCACCTGCGCCTGCTCGATGGCCATGCCGGCCAGGTGCGCCGCCTCGCCCAGGCGCGCCAGGTGCGCCGCGCTGGGCAGCGCGGGCTGGCGGTGGTACGCCATCAGCACGCCGAGCAGCTTGCCCGAGCCGCCCCGCACGGGTTCGGCCCAGCACGACTGCAGCTGGGCCCGCCACGCCAGTTCCATCGTGCCCTGCGCCTGCGCATCGGCATGCAGGTCGGCAACGATGACGCGCTGGCCGCCGCGCAGGGCTTGCGCCGCGATACCGTGCACGCCCTGCAGGGCGTCGAGGTCGTGGCCATGGCTGGACAGGTTGAAAAACGCGGGCAGGCCCGGCGCGGCGCCCAGCACCAGGCGGTGGCGCTGTTCGTCGAGCAGCAGGATGCTGCACAGCATGGCAGGATGATCAGCCTGCACGCTGAGCACCACGCTTTCCAGCACGCGCTCGAGCGGCGCGCCCGTGGCCAGCATTTCCAGCACCTGCCGCCGCGTGTGCTCGCGCCGCTCCATCTGGCTGCGCTCGCTGATGTCGCGGAAGGTCCACAGCCGCGCCTGCTCATTGCCCAGTTGCATGCTGCGCACGTACTGCTCGATCACCCGGCCATCGCGCAGGTGCAGCACGTCGCGCCGCTCGCGGTGGCCGTGGGGCGCGTGGGCGCGGGCCACGAGGAAAGGCGCCGCCTGCTCCAGCTGGCTTGCCACGTGGCGCACGAGCGCCTCGCCGTCGGCTTGCCAGTCGAGCGCATCGGGCACCTGCCACAGGTCGCGGAAGCGCCGGTTCGACGTGAAGATGCGCCCTTCGATGTTGTCGACCAGGATGCCGTCGATGGTGGAATCGAGGATGTTGCGCAGCATGGCCTGGCTGCGCTGGGCCGCCGTGGCCATCGCCAGCACGCTGGCCTGCCCCTGCTCCAGCTGGCCCGCCAGTTCGCTCGCGCGCGCCAGCGCCGCTTGGGCGCGGGCACGGCTGGCCGCCAGCAGCCATGCCGCCAGGGCCAGCGCCAGGCTCACCAGCACGCCCGTCCAGGCCACCGCCAGCGGCCGCGCCAGCAGCTCGCCATCGAAGCCGGGCATGGCGCGCACGCGCAAGGTCCAGGCGTGGCCGGCGATGCTGATGCTCTGCTGCGACGCCAAGGTGGCCGAGGCCCCCGCCGACTGGCTGCCCGGCAAGCTGTCGTACATCAGGGCCGCCTCGGCCACCTGGGCGCCGTCGTAGATTTCCAGGTCCAGCTGGCGCGATGCCTCGCCACCCACGCCCGCCATCAGGTCGCCCATGCGAAAGGGCGCAAAGACCCAGGCGCGCAAGGCGGCGCGGCGCTGCTCCACGCTGGCATGCGGCAAGCCATTGTCATACACGGGCAGCACGACGAGGAAACCATAGGCGTCGCCGCTGCCGGCATCCTGCACCAGGCGGATCTTGCCCGTCATGGCGGCCTGGCCCGTGTCGCGCGCCCGCTCCAGCGCCGCGCGGCGCACGGCTTCGGACCAGAGGTCGTAGCCAAACGCCAGCAGGTTGCTGTCGCTCAGCGGTTCCAGGTAGGTGATGGGCGCATGCCAGGCGCGCTGGCCGGGCGGGCGGATGGCATAGCCGGGATAGCCTTGCGCGCGCACCTGCGCCTCGTGCCGCGCGCGCTCGGTGCCGGGCAGCAGCGGCAGGTAGCCGATGCCGTGGATGCCGGGGAAATGCCGGTCCACCTGCTGCACCGCCAGATAGGCATGGAATTCGCTGCGCGTGACATCGTGCGAACTGGCATACAGGCCCTGCACGCCGTGCAGCACCTGGATATACGTCTGCATGCGCCCCACGATGCTGCCCACCAGCTCGCGCACGCGGAAATCGAAATCGGCCTGCACCTGCTGCTCGCTGGCATCGTCCGCATTGCGCCAGGCGCCATACGTCAGTCCCAGGCACAGGGCCAGCACCAGCGCCGTAAACAGGCGCGGCCCCACCCAGTCCGATACGGGCCGGGAAAACCACGACGAGGACGCGCGTGTATGCATGACGGGCTCATCAAACTACTTCGGGACCGCAGGCTGGCAGCGGGCTTGCATGACTACCATCGGTAGCCGATGAGAATGATAGTACGTTACAGCGGGCAGGCATGCAATGGCGGATTTTGTGTTAAAAAGACCACATATTTCATGAATGCAATTATCTGTGCTGCGGGAAAATTCGATGCCTTGGCAACCACCGCGCATGCCCTGATAGGATCGCCGCGCGACCATCATGAAGGAGTGCCGCATGTCCGCCTTCGCACGCTGTGGTGCACGGCATGCAGTTTCCACAGAAAATAATAACGGTGGCTCAGGTAATGCACGAGGGTGATGCCGCAGCCGGCAATAAGGATGGCCAGCAGCAGCTGGCCCCAGAACGGCAGCTGCGCGGGCCAGAATGGCCCCAGCGCAAGGTGCCTGGCCGGGAGGGGACGGATGGCCAGGCCCGGCAGGTACAGCGCCGCGTTGACGAGCGCGTGCAGGACGTCGCGCGCGCCGTCGCCGTGGCCCGCGTTCCCGTCGCCGTCATACGGCAGGTAGCGCTCGGCCAGCAAGGGCGGCAAGCCCCACAGGAACAGCTGGCACGCCGCCACCAGCGTTGCTGGCGGTGCCAAGGAAGCCGGCCCGGAAGACGGGGCCGTACAGCGCGGCAAAGAGGGATGTCATGGCAAGGCTCTCCTGTGACAAAAACCACAGCATGGCCCGGCCCCCTGCCGCGCCGCTTGAAGAAACGGCGCAACCTACTGCGACTTGCTTATTTTGCGGCCTTCCTCGCCGCGTACTGCTGGTAGCCGTTGGCGCGCAGGGCGCAGGCGGGGCAGGTGCCGCAGCCATAGCCCCAGTCGTGCAGTTCGCCCCGCTCGCCCAGGTAGCACGTATGCGTGCCGCTGCGGATCAGGTCGACCAGAGGCTGGCCGCCCAGGTCTTCCGCCAGGTCCCAGCTTTGCGCCTTGTCCAGCCACATCAGCGGCGTTTCCAGCTTCAAGCGCGTGTTCATGCCCAGGTTCAGGGCCACTTGCAGGGCCTTCATCGTGTCGTCGCGGCAATCGGGGTAGCCGGAGAAATCCGTCTCGCACATGCCGCCGACGAGCACCGTCAGGCCGCGGCGGTAGGCCACGCTGGCCGCCACCGTCATGAACAGCAAGTTGCGTCCAGGAACAAACGTGTTCGGCAAGCCATTTTCCTGCATGACGATCTCGACGTTCTGCGTCATGGCCGTATCGGAAATGGCGGAAATCAGGGACAGGTCTATCATGTGGTCAGGACCGAGGCGGCTGTCCCACTCGGGCGACTGCTGGCGCATCTGCTCGAGCACGCCGGGACGCACGGTCAGCTCGATCGCATGGCGCTGGCCATAGTCGAAGCCAATCGTTTCCACGCGGCTATAGTGCTTCAGGGCCCAGGCCAGGCAGGTGGTGGAATCTTGCCCACCGCTAAAGAGCACCAGTGCGGAGTCAGTTGCTAGCATAATTTCTTTCTTTTCAATTTTATTCTGTTGTTGAGTGCGCGGGGAAACGAGATTCTGTACGCTAATAATACTTATTCGTCCGCCATCAATTTACCTATTCCGGTAACATGCAGTCAGCATTTACTCATCTGGAGCACCATGTTTTCTGCACGACCTATACGGCACACAGCCGCCGGCAAGGCGCTACGACCACGAATTTTGGCACAAGTGGTGGTAAAAGTAATGGGTCAACTGACACTGGCGGCCGCCGGCAGCGTCATCCTGGTCTTCCCCATCGCCCACGCCCATGCCCAGGAGGGCACGCAAGACGCCGCGGCCGACAGCAGCGCCGCCACGGAAGCGGCACCGGCCCCGCTGCAATACGAGGTGAAAGTCAACGCGCCGGGCGACCTCGATGAGTTACTGGAAAAAAACCTCGACCTGGAACGCTTCCGCGGCAATCCCCGCATGGACCGCGAGCAATTGCAGCGCCTCGTGCGCGATGCTCCTGAGCAAGTCAAAAACCTCGTCGCCACGGCCGGCTACTACACGCCCACCGTCACCGTGCGCCTCGATGCGACGGGCGCCAAACCCGTCGTCATCGTCGACGTCGACCCGGGCGAACCCGTGACGGTCGGCCAGGTCGAGCTGGAACTGCGCGGCTTCGACCCCACGCCGCCGCTGGCGGCAAGCGAACCGTATGACACGGAAGCGCTCAAGCGCAACTGGTCCTTGAAGACGGGCAGCGTGTTTCGCCAGGCGGAATGGGAATCCGCCAAGCGCGCCCTGCTGCGCGAAGTGGTGCAGACGCGCTATCCGCGCGCCCAGCTGGTCGACACGCAAGCCGTGGTCGACCCCGAAACGCACAAGGTTTCCCTGATGGTGGTGCTCGACAGCGGTCCCGAGCTGCGCTTTGGCGAGCTGCGCATCGAAGGCTTGCAACGCTATCCTGAAAGCATCATCCGCAATCTGGACAAGATCCGCCCCGGCGACTACTACAGCGAATCGGCGCTGCAATCGTTCCAGGCGCGCCTGCAGGACACGGGCTACTTTGCCAGCGTGGAAGTGAGCGCCGACATGAGCAGCATCCTCAGCGAACAGATCGAGGCGGGCCAGGAAACCCAGGCGGCCGAGGCCGAGGGCGCGGCCCCCGTGGCCAAGCCCGTCAACCGGGGTCCCGCGCCGCTGCTGCCGCTGGTCGTGCGCGTGACGGAAAACAAGCAGCAGAACGTCAGCGCCGGTCTCGGTTTCAGTACGAATACGGGGAATCGTGCCCAGCTCAACTATGACAACCTGAACGTGTGGGGCACGCGCTTCAAGAGCGCCATCACCATGGAAACGAAGAAACAGGCGGCACACGCCAACTTCTATTTCCCCACCACCGAGCGCGGCTACAACGACAGCGCGGGCGCCTCGTTCGAGCGCAGCGACATTTCCAACGAAATCACGGCCGTCTCCAGCGTCTCCGTGAAGCGCAACTGGGGCGGCACCAACCTGGAACGCAGCCTGACGTTCGAATTCCTCAGCGAGGACAAGACCGTCGTGGGCCTGGAACAGACGCGCAGCAAGAGCTTGCCGCTGACCTATGCCATCACCAAGCGCGACCTCGACAGCCTGCTCTTCCCCACCAGGGGCTATGTCATCAACGCCCAGGTGGGCGGCGCCCTGCTGCCCGTGCTGACGGACGAGCGCTTCGTGCGCGTGGCCGGCAAGGTCGTCTGGTATCACCCGCTGGGCGAAAAAGGCGAAGTGATCCTGCGCGGCGAAATGGGCGCGCTGGGCTCGAAAGAGAAAAAAGGCGTGCCCGCCGTCTACCTGTTCCGCGCGGGCGGCGACCAGTCGGTGCGCGGCTATGGCTACCAGGAACTGGGCGTGAAGGAAGGCGACGCCACCGTCGGCGGACGCTACATGCTCACCGGCAGCGCCGAATACCAGTACTGGTTCAAGCCGAAATGGGCGATCGCCGCCTTCTATGACGCCGGCAACTCGGCCGACACGGTGAAGGCGGCCATGACGCCGAAATCGGGCTACGGCCTGGGCGGACGCTACAAGAGCCCCGTCGGCCCCATCAACGTCGACGTGGCATATGGCCACGCCGTCCACAAATTCCGTCTGCACTTTTCCCTGGGATTCACTTTCTGATGTCCGATATTACTACCGAGTCCCCCACCGCCGCGCCGCCACCGGCGCCGCCGGCGAAACCACCGCGCCGCTGGGTGCGCTACGTGCTGATCGCCGTCGCCAGCCTGGCCGTGCTGCTGGGCGCCGCCTTCTGGTTCCTGGGCCGCGAATCGACCTTGCAGATGCTGGTGCAGAAAGTGGCCAGCGCCAGCGGCGGCGACATCGCGGTGTCGGGCGTGTCCGGCTCGCTCTACAACCGCATGCACCTGGGCCACGTCAGCTACCGCAGCAAGACGCAGCACATCACGGCCGACAACATCGACATCAACTGGTCGCCATTCCAGTTCTTCTCGGAAGGCATTGCCATCAGCGAACTGCACGTGGCCAGCCTGGCCGTGGAAAGCCTAGCGCCGTCCGAGGAACCGTCGACCATGCCCGCCAGCCTGGCTTCGCCGTTCAAGGTGGGCATCAGCGATGCGCGCCTGGACAAGGTGACGCTCGTCAGCGCGGGCGGCAACACGGTATTTGAGAAAATCCACTTCACCCTGTCCGGCGACAAGACGCAATGGCAGCTGGAAAACGCCTCCGCCCTGACGCCCTTCGGCCAGGCCACGGCCAGCGCGACGATTGCCGCCACGCAGCCGTTCAAACTGTCAGGCAAGGCGGGCTTGACGCAGATCAACCCGGCGGCCGGCGAAAAACCCGCCGCCTTGAATCTGCAGCTCGGTGGCGACCTGAAGGTGCTCAACGTCACGGCCAAGGGCAGCGCGGGCGCGGCCACGGCCGACGCCCAGCTGGCGCTGGCGCCGTTCGACCCCGTCATCATCCTGCACTCGGCCAGCATCCGCGGCCGCAACATCAATCCGGGCAAGTTCGATGCAACCCTGCCGCAGGCGGACCTGAGCCTGGAACTGGACGCCGCCATCGACACGCGGCCCAACGCGCAGACCGTGTCGGGCAAGCTGGCCATCCTCAACCGCGCCACGCCTGGCCCCATCGACCAGCAAAAGCTGCCCCTGCGCCAGTTCGAGGCGCGCCTGGGCGGCACCCTGACGGCGACGACCTTGGAATCGGCCCTTATCGATTTCGGCAATGCGGGCAAGTTCACGGGCAGCGGCAAGCTCAACCGCGACGCGGCCGACGCAGCCATCGGCAATGCGCAATTGACCTTGCACACGGACAAGATCGACCTGCAGCACATCTACAGCAGCATCAACAGCACCAAGATCGTCGGCGATATCGTGCTCGACAGCGACGGCAAGACACAGACCCTGCGCGCCAAGCTGGGCGAAGCCAAGCTGCGCCTGGACGTGGAAGCCACCCTCGCCGATTCCCTCGTGCAACTGCGCAAGGCCACCTTGCAAGCAGGCAAGAGCAACGTCAGCGCGACGGGCCAGATCAGCCTCAAGGACGCGCAGGAATTCAAGGCCGTGGCCAATGCCAGCCGCCTCAATCCCGCCGACTTCGGCGCCTTCCCCGTGGCCGACCTGAATCTCGACGTGCGCGCCAACGGCCACGTGGCGCCGGCCTGGCTGGCGAATGCGGACTTCACCGTGCGCCCCAGCAAACTGCTCGACCAGCCCTTGTCCGGCAAGGGTAAGCTGACGGCCGATGCGGCCCACTTCAGCGGCATCGACGTGCAGCTGGCGCTGGGCAAGAACAACGCTACGGCCAAGGGCAACTTTGGCGGCGCCGGCGAAAAACTCAACTGGAACGTCGATGCGCGGCAACTGTCCGCCGTACAGGCCGACCTGCTGGGCAGCGTGCTGGCCAGCGGCGTCGTGCAGGGCACGATGCAGCAGCCGCGCACGACCTTCGTTGCCGATGCGAAAGGACTAGGTTTGACCAGCGGCAAGCGTCCCGCACCGGACAGCGCCATCCACGCCAGCGGCGAAGTGGGTTTGACGGGACCGAAGAAGGAAGCGGAATTGAAACTGGCGGGTTCCTTGCAAAAGATCAACCCGGCCGCCTTCGGCGCTTCCCTGCCAAGCGGTAACGTGAATGCGGATTTCACCGGCAGCGGCCGCCTGACGAGCGACTGGCAAGTGGCCCTGAACCTGGGCTTGCGCGAATCGACCCTGCAAAACGCGCCGCTGGCCGGCTACGCCAAGCTGTCGGCCAACGCAAAACGCATCGACAGCGTGGATACGGAACTGCGCCTGGGGCCGAACAGCCTGCAAGCGAAGGGCGCGCTGGGCGGCGCCACGGACAAGCTGACGTGGAAACTCGATGCGCCGCAAATGTCGACCCTCGGTCCCAAGTTTGCCGGCGTGCTGCAGGCGTCGGGTAGCGTCAGCGGCAAGATGGACGCGCCCGCCGCACAGCTGAGCCTTGATGGCCGCGACCTGACCTTCTTTGGCGACCAGCAATTGAAGTCGATCAAGGGCAGCGCGAGCGTGGGCGCCGGCCAGGGCGCGCTCGACCCCATGGTCAGCAGCCTGGAGATCGCGGGCTACAGCACGCCCACCTTCAAGCTGGCCAGCGCCCGCCTGAGTACCTCCGGCACGCGCGGCAGCCACACGGTCAACCTGGCGGCGCGCAATGACGATTTCGATGCCAGCGTGCAAGTCAAGGGCAGCCAGAGCGGCGCCGCCTGGACGGGCAGCATCGACAGCCTGCAAAACAAGGGCCGCTATGCGCTCGTGCTGCAGGCGCCCGTGCCCGTCAAGGTGGCCGGGCCCGCCGGCAGCGGCGTGGCGGGCCTGGGCCAGCCCGAGCAGATCAGCGTGGGTAACACCGTCATCAAATTGCCAGCGGGCAGTATCACCATGCAAAGCCTCGTCAAGAACGGTCCCCGCTGGACCAGTTCCGGCCAGGCGGCCGGCGTGGCGCTGACCTACCTGGCGCAAGTGATCCCGTCGCTGCAGGCCAATGCGCGCAGCGACCTGACCCTGGGCGCGCAATGGTCGCTCGACATGCAGGTGCCGACGGCGAAACAGAAAGACCCGGCCCTGGCCGGCATGCTGCACGTCTACCGCGAAAAAGGCGACGTGACGGTGGGCGTGGAGCAGCCGCTGGCGCTGGGCTTGCGCACCCTCGATGCGCGCATCGACGTGGCCAACCAGCAATTGCGCCTGGCCGTGAAACTCGATGGCGCGCGCGCGGGCCAGAGCGATATCAACGCCACGGTGCAAATGCTGGGCGGGCGCATCAGCAATGACAGCGCCCTCTCCCTGACGGGCACGACCAACGTCGATTCGCTGGCATGGCTGGCGCCGCTGACGGGCCAGCCTGGCCTGGAGCTGGGCGGTGCCCTGAAGGTGGCCCTGTCCGGCAGCGGCACCATCGGCGCGCCGCAATTGAATGGCGACATCAACGGCAGCAAGCTGCTGGTGAACTGGGCCGACCAGGGCTTGAAATTGCGCAATGGCGTGCTGCAAGCCAAGCTGGCCGGCGACCAGCTGCAACTGCAGCGCCTGAGCTTTGACGGTGGCGACGGCAAGGTGCAGGCCGATGGCTGGGTACGCTTTGCGAATGGCGAAGCGAGCCTGGAGCTGAAGCTGATGGCCGACCGCCTGCAGGCGCTGTCGCGCCCCGACCGCACCTTGGTGCTGTCAGGCAACAGCACCCTGGTGCGCAACGACAAGCGCTTCAGCTTCGAGGGCAAATTCAAGGCCAACCGCGCCCTGATCGAACTGGCGCCGCAGGATACGCCCACGCAAAGCAACGACGTGGTGGTGCTGGGCAAGGAGGTCAAGGGCAGCAAGGAAGCGCCGTCGCTGCCCCTGAATATCGACCTGGAATTTGACCTGGGCAACGCCTTCCACCTGCGCGGCATGGGGCTCGATGCCGACCTGGCGGGCAATGTGCGCGCCAGGGTCATCAACCGCGCCGCGCCGCGCGTGACGGGCAGCATCAAAGTGAGCAACGGCCAGTATGCGGCCTACGGGCAGAAGCTGTCGATCGAACGGGGCCTGATCGCCTTCACGGGCGCCTACGACAATCCATCGCTGAACATCCTGGCCGTGCGCAAGCGTCCGGAAGGCGAAGCGCTGTCGGAAACAAACGTGGAAGCGGGCGTGGAAGTGCGCGGCACGGCGCAGGCGCCGACGGCCAAGCTGGTGTCCACGCCGAGCGTGTCGGACAGCGACAAGCTGGCCTGGCTGATCCTCGGCCATGGCGCGGAATCGGCGGCCGGCGATGAAATGGCCTTGCTCACCACGGCGGCGGGCGCCCTCTTCGGCGGCTCCGGCGGCGGCTTGCAGGGCAAGCTGGCCAATTCGCTGGGCCTGGACGAAGTGGGCCTGTCGCAGGCGCAGGGACTGGAAAGCACGGTCGTCACCGTCGGCAAGCGCCTGTCCTCGCGCGCCTACCTGACGTTCGAGCAGGGCACGAGCACGGCGACGAGCCTGGTCAAGCTGCGCTACAAGCTGAACCGCCGCATCACCCTGCAGTTCCAGACCGGCACGAACAATGCCCTGGACGTCCTTTACACCTGGGCGTTTGATTGATGCATTGATTGATGCATTGATTGATGCATTGATTGATGCATTGATTGATCAAAGCAAGCGAAAAACACAAAGGGCGCCACGGCGCCCTTTTCTTTGTCCTACCGCAAACAGCTTATTCGGCCACGTCGAGGCCCCGCTCGATCATGCCTTCGACGTAGGCGCGCAAATACTGTTCCAGCGCGGGGCCGGACAGCACGTTGGCCGTCAGCGCGCCGTGCGGCGAGCCCTTCAGCACGCCATCGTGGTACACGCGCGCGATCCAGGCGACGTCCGCGCCTTGTGTATAGTCGAGCTCATAGTCGAACGTTTCTCCGCTGACTTTGCGTGTGTAGACTTCCTTGACAATTGTCATCTAAAACAGCCTTTCTTGACGAGATTAACTGGGGTGCGGGTGCGGCACGGGATCGTCCTGCGGCACCGGGTGCACGGGTCCCGGATGGTGGCCCGGCGCCTGCTGCGGTTCCGGTGCCGGCATGGGTTCATCGACAGGCGCCGGATCGGGCGCGCGGTGGGCATCAACGGCAAACATGGTCATGGCTGGCCTCCCTGCGGACAAAGGAAGACCATACCACGAGATGCGCGCCGGCGGTCCTGGCGCCCGCCCTTATTTGGCCGCCGGCTTGACGTCCGGCGCCACTGGCGGGGCATTCTTCACGTATTTTTCCAGCCAGTTGTTGCTTTCATACAGCATCTGCATGATCGATTCGCGCGCGCGGTAGGCGTGGCTTTCGTTCGGCAGCATCACCAGGCGCGCCGTGCCGCCCAGGCCCTTGACGGCCTGGAACATGCGTTCGCTCTGGATGGGGAAGGTGCCCGAGTTGTTGTCCTGCTCGCCATGGATCATCAACAGCGCATCCTTGATCTTGTCCGCATAGTTAAACGGCGACATGGCCTGGTAGACGGCGGGCGCCTGCCAGAACGAGCGCTCTTCCGCCTGGAAGCCGAACGGCGTCAGGGTGCGGTTGTAGGCGCCGCTGCGGGCGATGCCGGCGCGGAACAGGCGCGTGTGCGCCAGCAGGTTGCCCGTCATGAAGGCGCCATACGAGTGGCCGCCGATGGCGATGCGGTTGCGGTCGGCCACGCCCCGCTTGACCACTTCGTCGACGGCCGCCTCGGCATCGGCCACCAGCTGCGGCAGGTAGGTGTCGTTCGGCTCCTGCTCGCCATTGCCGACGATGGGGAACGATGGGTTGTCGAGCACGGCGTAGCCCATGGACAGGAAGGCAGCCGGCCCCCAGTAGCTGACGGCATTGAATTTGTACGGCGAGCCCTTGGTCTGGCTGGCGGCGCTGGCCGTCTTGAATTCCTGCGGATACGCCCACATCAGGGTCGGCAGCGGACCGTCGCGTTTGACGTCATAGTTCGGCGGCAGCATCAGGGTCGCCGTCAGGTCCACGCCATCGGCGCGCTTGTAGCGGATCAGCTCTTTCTGCACGTCCTTCAGTTGCGGCAGCGGATGGGGGAAATGCGTGAGGGCCGTCAGCTGCGCCGCGCCCTGCTGTTTCAGGTTGCGCACATAGTAGTTCGGCTGCTCGGTCGGCGATTCGCGCGTGGACAGCAAACGGCTACCCTCCTCGTCCAGCACGGCGACCGCGTTTTCATAATACGGCGCGGCGCTCTGGAACAGGCGCTCCTTCTGCTTGGTGGCCAGGTTCAGGCGGTCGATGAAGGGGCGGTCGCCCTCTTTCGAGGCGCCCTGGCCGTCGAGCAGGATGGAGCCGTCCGCGGCGATCAGCAAGCGCGGCAGGCCGGCCGCGTCCGCGCGCATGACGGGCTGGCCCGGATCGTTGTAGCGGTCCTCGAACGATCCCGCGTACACGAGGTCGGCCGGTGTGGCGGGTTGATCTGGCGCAATCTTCCACTGCTTGACGGCGCGCGTCTTGTACCACGCTTCGCCCAGCAGGGCCAGGTCGCCGCGGCCCCAAGCCACGCCCGCGTAGCGCGAAGCCAGCCTGGCCAGCACGGCCGGCTTGGCCGTGAACGGTGCCGACTGCATGTAGACGATGTCGCGGATCTCCGCCGCCCTGGCCGGGTCGCCGCCATCCTGCGCTTCGGCCCATACCAGGGTCGCTGGCGCATCGACGCGCCAGCTGACGGAGCGCACGCCGGCCGACACGGCATCATTACCCGGAGGCAAGCCTTCCTCCAGCGGCAGGGTCGCCACCGTGTGTTCCACCTTGCCGCTCAGGTCGCGCACATCGATCTTGTGGCCGAAGTCGTGCGCCGGCACGATATAGGAATACGGACGCACGATGCTCGTCGTCAGCAGGTGCTTGCCATCGGGCGAGGCCGACGCGCGCGAGAACTGGCCGGGCTGGCCCACGAGGCGCTGCTTGCCCGTCACGTCCAGCAGGGCCAGCTGCACCGTGATGTAGTGTTCGAACAACTGGGCGTCCTGCGCGTTTTTCAGCAGGTCGGGATAGGTGCGCAATTGCTTGACGCCGCCGCCGGGCACGCTGTCCTGGATGGACGGGCCCGTCGGGATGCCGCTGGCCACGGGTGCCGCGCCCAGCTTGGCCGGCTTCAGCTGCACCAGCAGGGTCTTGCTATCCGGCATCCAGGAAAAGCCGCGGCCATACACGGTCGACAGGGGCGAGCTGGCCAGCTTGCGCGCCGCCTTCGTCTGCACGTCGAGCAGCCACAGTTCCACGCCCGATTCCTTCACGCCCCTGGCCGGGTCGGCAAAGGCGATGTGCGTAAAGGCCAGGTAGCGCTGGTCGGGCGACCAGGCCAGGTCGGCGATGCGGGGCGCGGCCGGCAAGCCGCTGACCTTGATTTCCTTCTGCGTATCGATGTCGAGCAAGCCCAGTCCCGTGTGGAAGCTGAAGCGGCTGGCCGAATACGTGCGCGGATTGATGCGCAGGCCCGCCAGCTTCAGTTCCGGCTGCGCCACTTCGCTGATGCTGGGCAAGGAAGGCGTCGGCAGCACGGCGGCCAGGTTACGCTTCGGGCTCAGGCTCAGGGTCGGCGCGCGCGGCGCATCGACGACGGCTTGCAGGGGCGCGGGCGGCATCTGATAGCCGCCATCTTGCGCCATGGCCAGGGACGACGACGCCAGCAAGCCGACAGTGATGGGCAACAGGGGGAAACGTGTAGACATGGCACTCCAGAAAGGTGGATGAAAAACAGTGGCGAAGCGCACCGTGCCGCTCGTGGCGGGACTTTGTGACAGGGCATAGTGCTTTCATGCCATGTAAATGTCAATAAGCAACTTTCGCCATCGCCCCCTACGCCCTCGCTCCCCATCTGGCTTACAATCGCTGTTTTCCCCGTCCCCGAATGCCTACATGGAAACCACCACCCTCGCCCTGCTGTTCCTGGTCCCGCTGCTGGTCTGGCGCATCTATTCGCGCCTGAAGAAACTGGTGGCGCGCCAGAAATCGCAGCCGTGGCGCCACTGGACGGTCGCCATCGGCTTTCCCGTGCTGCTGCTGTTCCTGGCGACGACGACGAAGTTCGAGCTGCTGCCCCTGTCCAGCCTGGGCGCGGCGGCGCTGGCGGGCGGCTGGCTGGGCGTGCTGGGCCTGAAGCTGACGCGCTTCGAGCAGGTCGGCAAGGATTTCTTCTTTACCCAGCACCGCTACCTGGGCCTGGCCATCACCATGCTGTTCATCGCCCGCCTGCTGTACCGCGGCATGGAAATCTACCTGAACACGCGCCTGGACGTGCCCGTGCCGCCGCCGCCATTCGGCCAGAGCGCGCTGACCATGGCCGCCTACGGCCTCGTCATCGGCTACTACAGCGTGTACGCCTGGGGCCTGCTACGCTGGCGACAGCGCAACAAACCCTTGCAGGCGCCCGAGTAATCCGCCTCAGTAGTACTGGCACAGGCCCGTGCACGCCGTCACGGCCAGCGCCGCCCGTATCGTCGCCAGCGCCGGCGCCAGGGCAGGATCGAGATCCTGGTCCGCGCCGGCAAGACTGGCCAGCAGGCGTTCGCGCTGGGGCGGCGCCATCAGGCCCGCATGCGCCGTGGCGTGCTGCGCCGCCGCCTCCAGCATGACTTTCTTTTGCGCCACGCTCCAGAACGGCACCTGCACGAACTGCACCACGCCGGCGTAAGCGACGCCCGTATTCTTGCTGAACGCCCGCGCGCGCAGTCGCTCGGTCCCGCTCACCGCGTCCACCGGCTGGGCGCTGAATTCCTGCTCCATCAAGCCGATCAGGTGCGCATGGCAATGCATGCTGAAAGCAAACAAGGTACTCATCTCATCGCCATAATTGGCCAGGTTCTGCATCACCTGCGCCGTGCGCGCCTGCTGCAGCTCGGCGCCGGACAGCGGCAACGGCCATTCCATGCCAAACGCATAGTATGTTTTTCCCAAACGCATGGCCTTTTCGCACACGGCCACGCTCTGGTTCACGTCCTGCAGCGCGGCGACAGGCGCCTGGAACAGGCGCGGGCCATCGGCGATGTGGGCAAACAGCGCTGCCACGCCCGGGTCGCCCAGGCGCGGCAGGCCGCCCTGCGGCGTCGCCTGGGCTTGCAGCGCTTCCAGGCGCGCACTGGCTTGCTGGAAATCGTCATAGCTGTCGGCCCAGGCGGCGGGCGCGGCAAGCAGCGCGCCCAGGAGCAGGCTACGCAGACGGCGGGGGAGAATCGGAGTGGGCATGGCGCGGTCTTTCTATTTCTTCAGCAGGAAATGGGGGCGCAACGCCGGCGCTTCGCCCGTATTCTCGCTGCCACCCTCGACATTGCCGAAATACACGTTCAGATCCTGCTGTGGGCGGAAGTTGCGCAGCTTGACTTGCAAGGTGGTGGGATTGATCTTGGTAAACGTTCCGGGGAAGCACAGGCTGATCAGCTCGTCCGGCTTGCCCTTGACCAGGTTCAAGGTAAAGTCTTCGATGCCATTCTTCCAGGTGTTGCCCGTCTTCAGAATGTACGAGACCCACTTGGCATTGACGAAGCCACCCTCGCCCTGTTGTGCCGCCAGGCGGTTCCACGTCTTGTAGAAAGCCTTGTCGCCGCAATATTTTTGTTCAAATTCCTTGCCTTCGCCCAGGTAGGAGGCGCCGGGGCCGGCGGCCACGAAGGGGGCATATTGATGGCGCACGCGCACCGTCTTACCGGCAGGGAATGCCTGCCGCCACTGGTAGACCACCGTCACGGACCAGGCCGGCACCCATTCCTCGTCGTCGGACAGCTTGGCCAGCAAGCCTTCGGCGATCATGGCTTTTTTCTGCGCGGCGTTCAAGGCCGCCACCTTTTTTTCGAACGGGCTGAACGACGGGAAATAGGCCACTTGCGCATCCGATAGACCCAGCTGCGCCAGGCGCGCCGTCACGTCACGGCCGTCGAGTTTGGCGACCAGCACGGTCTGGTAATCCTTGCGCTTGCCGTCGACCTCGATCGAGAACTGCCGCGGCTGGCCGTAGTACGTGGGCGACTGGTGGTAGCCGGCCTGGTAGGCAGGCAAGGGGAAGATGATGGTCTCTTCCACATCGTTTTTCGATTCGTTGAGAAACTCGTACTCGACCTTGATCAAGTCCGTACTGACAGTCAGCACTTCCTTCTTCATGGCCACGGCATCGGTCTTGCCGACGATAATGCCGCCGGCGCTGACGGAGCCGATGCCGTCATTGGCCATGGCCGCGCCGGCCATGGCCAGCGACAGGGCCGCGACCATCGCGCACTGGCGCCCTGTCATCACGCCGCCTTGCCCGGCACGGGTTCGATGCGCCGCTGCAGCACGAAGATCGGTTGCGCCCATTGGGTATCCTTCTTTTTCTTGCTCGTGATCAAAGTGAGCTCCGATGGATCGTAGACATCCGTGTTGTGCGTCAACGGCGTCGTCATCAGGTACTGCGCTTCCGTGTTTTTCAGGAATTCACCCACCAGCTGGATGTTGCGGATGTCGAGGTGGGCAAACGGTTCGTCGATGAAGACGAAGCCGCCGGAACCGTCTTCCGACTTCAGCAGGCCGATCAAGAGCACCAGCGACTTCATCACCTGCTGGCCGCCCGACGCTTCGCCATCGTTCATGCCGATCACGCCCTTGCCATCGAACTTGAAGCGCACGTGCAAGCCCGCCTGCGACAGCTGCACGTCGTCGTTTTCCAGGCGCACGGGGTCGGCATGCACTTCGATGCCGGCCAGCTCGCCCAGTTCCTTGATGTTCTTGCTGTAGGTCTTGATGGTGTAGCGCAAGCGCTCCATGTAGGCGCCGCGGGCATTGCCCGTCGCTTCGATGGCGCGGTTGTTCTGGTAGCGGCGCTCGTCCGTTTCCGACTGGCGGCCGTGCAATTGATCCGACAGGCGGTGGTGCTGGTCGATGACGGTGGCATCGAGTTCCCAATCGTCGCGCGCCAGGCTGTTTTGCAGGCTGGCCACGCGCAGGTCGACCTGGTGCGCATTCTGGTGTTCGGCCACGAGGGCGGCGCGGCGGCTGGGGCGCTTCCAGCTTTTCGGCAAGTGGCGCCAGGCGCGGCGCAGGGCCAGCAAGGCGCGCGCATGCTCGGCGCGCTGCTCAATCTGCTTCTTATAGCCCAGGCGCGCCCCCGCTTCCGCCTCGGACAGGGCCAGGCGCGCGTTTTGCCACACGGTATCGGCGCGCGTGCGCGCCACGGTGGCGTTCTTCGTCAGGTTTTGCAGCTCGCCCAGGCGGCCGCCCACTTCCAGGCGCTCTTCCTTGAGCGGCTTCGAATTGCGCAGCGCTTCGGCGAATTCTTCCTGGCGCGCACTGAGTTCCTTGGCCGCGTCGACGCCGGCGATGCGCGCCTTCAAGGCACCCACTTCCGCCGCCAGTTTCGAAATGGCCAGGGTCAAGGTGTCTTCCTGGCCTTCCAGGCCCGGCAGGGAACGCAGCAGCGCTTCCAGGCGGCCGCTGCGGCCAGCCTGGCCGAAGCGGTAGCGCGACGCTTCCACGAACAGCGAGCGCCCGCCGCGGCGTTCGCGGTGATACGCCTCGGGCGTGATCCACTCTTCGTGGTTGCCCAGCTTGAAACCGGCCTCGACGGAATCGACGCGGGCAATGCGCGACAATTGCTCGATCAGCCAGCTCGGGACGGGCGCGGAAAATTTCACCACCGCCAGCAAACTCTCGTCTTTCGCCACCGGCGCCGTGACCAGGTCGGGCACGATGAAGTGGCGGTAGCGCTCCTTCTCGGCCAAACGGTAGGCGGCGGCCGCATCCTTGGCCTTGTCCAGCAGCACCACCGAAGCGTAACCGCCCAGCACGCCTTCGACGGCGCCCTGCCAGCGGCTGTCCGTCACTTCGACGATATCGGACAGCATCGCGTGCGAAATGCCCGCGTCGCGCAGCACGCGGCGCATGCCGCGCACATTGTCCGGCTCCGGCATGGCCGTCTTGCCTTGCAGCGCGGCAATCGTTGCCTGTTCGCCCGCGATGCGCGCCGACAAGGCGTCGCGCTGCTGGCGCTGGCGCAGCAGTTCCGCTTCCTTCTGTTCCAGCTGGGCCGCCACTTCGGCGATATCGCTGCCCGAGTCGGCCGCCAGCTTGTGCAAGCGGTCCTTCTGTTCCAGCAGGCTGTCCAGCGGTTTCAGCTTGGCATTGATCAGGGAAAGGCGACTCTGCAGGCCAATGGACTCCTGCTCCAGCAGGGTCTCGTTCATCTGCGCATCGGACAGGGCCTTCGCCTGCGCCGCCAGCGCATTGCGTTTATCGGTCAGCTGCTGGTCGGCCTGCGCCATTGGTTTGCGCGCATCGCGCAATTGCCTGCTGGCAATGGCGGCCTTTTCGCGCGCCTCGTGATATTGCAGGCTGGGCAGCACTTCTTCCAGCAGGTTGCGGCGTTCCTTATGTAAACCTTCCCACTGGTGGTAATTGGCCACGCGCAGGCGCAAGCCTTCCAGATTGGTCTTCGACGCTTCCAGTTCCGTTTCGAAGCGCTTCAGCTCCACTTCCGTGTCGCGCTGGTGGCGCTTGGCTTCGTCATAGGCGTCCAGCACTTCCTTGTCGCCGAACACCTGGAATACCAGGTCGAGCAGCTGGCGCGGCGCGTATTCGCACAGTTTGTCCGTCTCGCCCTGCTCCAGCGCCAGCACTTTCGACATGGCCGGCGACAGGCCAGCATTGGCCAGGCGCTTGCGGTAGTTTTCCACGCCCAGCCAGTCGTTGGCATCCGTGATGTCCTCGATCTGCACATTGCCTGGACGCATCAGATACTGGCGCTTCCAGTCGCCGCCGTTCTTCTGGATCTGGCAAAACAGCGTCACTTCATCGTCGCTGAAGAAGCCGGAACTGCGGAACGGGCGGTTCGACAGCTGCTTGCCCACGTTCTTGTTGTCGACCACGGCGCGCAGCCAGGCCGTCTGCTGGCCCGAGTGGCGCGCATAATGCTTGTACGTGCGCCCCATCGAGCAATCGAGGCCGAACAGCGTGCGCAAGGCGTCGAGCAAGGTGGTCTTGCCCGAGCCGTTCTGCCCCGCGATGGTGATGATCTTCGCGTCGAGCGGGATGTTCTTGATGCGCTGCCAGTAATCCCAGTGCACCAGTTCAAGTGATTTGATATGAAACATGGGCGCTTTCAGTGAGGAAGGTCGGACGCAGGCTCGTCGCCCGCGTCAGGTACATCGGCGGACAGGTCGGCTTCCACTTCCGCGTCGAGCAGCGGGTCGCCGCCGACGACGACCAGGCGTGCCGGCGCGCGCTTGAAGACATCGGCCAGGGCGCCGTTGATGATGCGCTCCTTGAGCACGTCGGTATCCATCATCAGGTCGAGCAGCGGGCCTTCCAGCAGCACGTCGCCGCGCCGCTCGATGAAGCCCAGCTTGGCCAGGGTGCCCAGGTTCATGTCCATGCGCGTCTTCTTGCCCAGCTTGTCGCCGAAGTCCGACAGCAGCGCCTTGTAGGAAATGCCCATGGACGCGTCTTCCGCGCGCGGCAGCGGTTTTTCCGTGCCAAACATATCATTTTGATCATCATCGGCGTGCTGGTGCGTTTCCTGGCGTTCGCGCTTGGGCAGGATGATCTGCGCCCACAGCACCACCAGCAGGGCCACGCCATCGCGGGCCAGGCCGAAGTTGTTGTTTTGCCACACATCGCGCGCGCCGAAGATCTTCGGCTCGATGGTGCGCGTCAGGGCCAGGGTGACATGGTCGGCGTACACGTTGTCGAGCAGTTTCAAGCCGCAGGCCAGCAGGCGCGCATCGATCTCGGCGCGGAACAGCTCGTCGGACAGCACGCGCTTGACGAGCTTGTCGTCGCGGCGCAGGGTTTGATGCGTGAGCAGGCGCGCAATCAGGATTTGGGAATCGTCATTCATCGGCGGTGCCGCTATCTAAATCAAGTGAAACATTCAGTGAAAGCGAGGCGATCGACATGGCCGCCACATGGGGGTCGGTCAGCTGGACCATCTCGTCGGTCGGTGTAAAGGTAATCGGCAAACGGGCCAGTTCGGCCGTCGAGCCTTGCAAGCTCGCTTCGGACACGTCGCCCAGCAGCGGCAGCATGGACGCCCGGTACGAGGCCACGGCAAAGCTGGCCGGCAGCAGCGAATCCTGCACCGGCACGGATTTCGGTCCTTCTTCGCCTATGCTGGGGAAATTGCCCAGGCTGGCAAAGTTCGACAGGCGTTCGAGCAAATCGTCGAGTTCAAGCTGCATGGCGGGTCCGTCGCTGATGGTGGTGGGCGCATCCTCTCCGCTGGGCAGGCCCGTGTTGATGACGCCGGCCGCCCGTTCGGACAGCAGCTCCGTTTCCGCCACGTCGATCATCTCGGCCGGCGTGGAGAACAGGGGTACGACGGGCTGGTCGATGGCGCCTTCGGCCAGGCTGGCCAGGTCGTCGTGCAACAGGAGCCAGCGCTTGATGTCGGTGGTCGACAGACCCGACTGGCCCAGGTGCACCCGCTGGCGCTCGATCTGGTTCAGGGCGCGCGAAAACATGCCTTGCATGTTCAACAATTTACTCTGCGCGCGGCCGATCGCCTGCGCCGCCTTGTGCGTGGCGCTATCCGCGTTTTCATCGGAGGTGATGGCCACGAGGATCTCGGAGCCCTTCTCCACCCAGTCGCAAGCCATGTTCCACTTCGCCTGCGCCGTGCGCAGCCGGAATTCGGAGCCGGAGGCGATGGCGTCGGAAAACTCCTCCGTCAAGTCCACCAGGCGCCCCAGCAAATGTTGCAATTGCTCGACCGATACGCCACCGACGGCTTGCGCCCCCGCCACCTGCGACAGCAAAAAGCCCATTTCGGCCTCGTCTTCCGTCTGGCCCAGGCCCAGCAGGCTGTCGATGGCCGACAGCACGTTGCGCGCCATGGGCGTGACGCGGTACACGCCCTGCTGCGCATCCCAAGCCAGCAGCTGGTTCGATCGCAGGCGCAGCAAGACCGTTTCCAGGCTTTCCGGCAACAAATAAGCGAGCTTGGTGTTGATGTCGGCGCGCGTGTAGGCGGACGTGGCCGCATCGGACGCCAGTTCGCGCAACACCAGCAGGCGCACCAGCACGCCATCGAAACCGCCGTGGAACAGGGCCGTAAACACTTGCAGCAAGGGCTGCGCCCGCTTCAAATGGAACACCTGCTCGATCTCGTCGGCCGAAATATTCGGCTGGAAATGCGCCTGCAAGGAATCGTGATGCTCTTGCTCTGTCTGATTTGCATCCGCAGCCACGGCTGCACTTGCCATTATATCAATCATTCTATTCCGGATGAGTGTTCAGCGGGCGGCGCAGCGGCCAAAGCGGCGCTGCGGGACGGGGGCGTCAGTATATCAGTTCTGACATGCAATTTAGCGCGTGGGAGGGGGCGGTGCGGACACGGCGCAACACGACCGGCGCACGGTAGCGGACCAGGATGATGAAATGGGGGGCCAAACATGGCATGCCTGGCCCCGGACCATTAGTGAGCACTTACTTCTTGACGATCTTCTGCAAGGTTTGCTCGACGTAATCGCCACCGTCCGCATCGGCGAATGTCACCTTGACGGGATACCATTCCAGCGACGGCGCCAGCCACAAGTCCACTTGCTGGCCCTTCTTGTCCGGCGGCGGCGCCTTGACCAGGTGGATGGCGGCCACGTCGCCCAGGCCCGTCGTCACGGTCTCTTCCTTGACGACCTTGAAGGTCCACGCTTCGGCATCATGCGCGCCGGCAACAAAGAAGGCCCATTCCGAGCCGGGGACGAATTTCCCGGGCGCGGCGCGCGCCACGCTGGCCAGTTGCCAGACGGCACTGTTGCGGTCCTGTTCGCCGCCCTTCAGCGGGTACGTTTCATCGCCTTCGCCAAACACGATGGTCTTGCTGTCGCGCTGGAAGGTGGTCGTGACGGCATCCTTGCGGAAGCGCTTTTCCACGAATCGGGCGGGCGCCAGGCCGTAATCGTCGACCGTGCCTTCGCTGCGCTGCTCGAGGATCTTGCCGAACAGGGCCGCCTTGGTTTCGGCCAGCAGCGAATACTTGCCGTCGCCCACGCGCCAGTTGCTGACGGATTCGCCGGACAGGCCGATGCCGCGCTGCTTGGCCTTGATCGAGTAAACGAGGTCGGCCGATGGCGCCAGCTTGTACGGGCGCTTGATGACGGGGTGGTCGACGGGCGCGTCGGCCATGGCAGGAGTCAGGGTGGCGGCCAGCACGCCGGCGGCCAGCAAGTGTTTCAAGGTAGTCAGAGTCATCATTTATTTTCCTGTAGCGTCATTGACGGAGATCTTGGTGACGGTTTGCGTGGTCAAAGCCCCGCTCGCCTCGGTATTGCGTATTTGTACCGGATACCACTGCATGGACGGCGCCAGCCAGATATCGAGCTGCGACGAATACGTGCCCGGCTTGGGCGGCCGGCGCAGATGCCACGTCACCAGCCGGCCCATCTGCGTGTCCAGCTCTTCCTCGCCCACGAGCTGGAAGCGGAACACGGTCGCTTCCTTTTCCTCGCCGACGAGGATATCGATATTGCCCGCCAGCTGGTTGACATCGGCACGGCCGATGGCGGCCAGCTGGAACGGCACGCTGGCCTTGTCCTGCGCCCCTTCCTGCCATGGCACGGTGGCCGTCGTGGCGGAAAAGGTGATGACCTTGCCGTCGCGGTTGAAATGCGTGGCCGTTTGCGCCCGGCCCTTGCGCTTTTCCGTGGCCGTGACGGGCACGATGCCGCTCGCATCGATCACCCCTTCGCTGGTCAGCACCAGCAGGTTGATGCGCGTGATCAGCATGCTCAAGCCCACTTCCAGTTTCAGCTGGTACGTAGTGCCCTGGTTATCCCAAGCCATGGCGGCCACGCCCTGCCACTTGGTGCCGTCCGCATCGCGCCGGTCCACGTGCAGGTCGAAGCGGGCCGACGCGGGCGCGTTCGTCTTGTAATGCCGCGCCTGTTCGACGGCCGGTGGCGGTGGCGGCGCTGGCGCCGGCGGCGCCAATTCGGCGGGCGGCGGCGCCGTGATGGCGGGCGCGCCCGCCGCCGGTGCCGCGGGCGTCACCGGGCCTTCCGGCGCATCGCTGGCCGGCGCCGTCAGCACGGGCGTGTCGCTCGACGGCAATGCCGTCGGCGGCGGCGGTGGCGGCAGCCTGGGCTCGGGCACGGGCGGCGGCGGTGGCGGCGGGACCACCGGCAGCGGCTTGGGCGCGTCGGCAATCAGCGCCATGCTGACGACCTGTGTATTGTCCGGCCGCAACGGCACCATGCCCGCATGCGAAGTCAGCCATTCCAGCGCCACGTAATGCAGCACCCCGATGACCGCGACAAAGACAACGGTTCGGCGGCGCGGTGGCGAGAAAAAGGAAGCGGGCATCATGAGCGCTAGTGTAACGCTTTCACCCGCATTCCTGCTTCTTGCCCGTGCTCAACTCTTGAGGTTTTATGTAAGAAAATGTTGGCCACTTTGCGTCAGTTGCAAGCTGATATCTGCTACGCTAGGCACATCCACCTACCAGGAGATTTCGCATGGCAAACCCGCAAATGCCCCAGATGCCGGGCGCAGCAGTTGTGACCGACACCCTCGACTTCGTCAAGAACCTGTGGGGCAGCATGAGCGTGCCCGGCATGGGCGTGCCTGGCATCACGGCGCCCACCATGTCGGTGGAAGAGCTGGACAAGAAAATCAATGACCTGAAGGCCGTCGAAGCCTGGCTGAACCTCAATACCAGCATGCTGCGCGGCAGTATCCAGGCGCTGGAAGTGCAGCGCGGCACGATTGCCACCCTGAAATCGATGGGCGCATCGCTGGCGGCCGCCATCACCCAGCCCGGTGCCAGCGAGAAATCCGTGTTTGAATCCGTGCCCTACGCTTCCGCGTTTTTCCAGCAGCCGGCAGCGCCCGCCCCGGAAGCCAAGCCTGCACCCGCGCCGGAACCGGCCGCGGCGGCGCCCAGCGACGCCGGCAGCCATGCGGCGGCCCAGCTGGCCAATCCAAGTGCCTGGTGGAATTTGTTACAAGATCAGTTCAAGCAGGCCGTGTCGACGGCGATGTCACCCGATGCGGCCAGTGCGGCGGCAGCCAGCTTCGGCGCCGGCAGCCAGGCCAGGCCAGCGGCAGGCAAATCCGCCAAGCCGGCAGAAGCCGCCACGGCAGCCAAGGCCCCGCTGCGCAAGGCGCCGGCAAAGCGCGCGGCGCCCAAGGCTAAGGCGCCAGGCAAGGCCTAGCCCCACAAGTCGGCAATATGATCAGGCGATACGATGAATGCGGATCGCCTCGATCTGATTGTCGGCCTGGCGTTTAACGTCACCGATCGTGATCAGGCCTTCGTCGGCCAGCGCCTTGGCGTGCTCGTACGAAGACTGGAATGTTTCCAGCGTGTCTCCCTTGGCGGCCACCGGGCGTACCCAGGCAACGGCGCCGACTTTCATCTTTTTGTATACTTCATTGACCACATCACGCATAGTTTCTTCCTTATTGTTGTAAAGCAACTCAAGCGCAGGCGAACCCACGCTGGCCCCTAGTTTATCATCCGGGACGCTGGCGCACGACTTTTCCCCCTTTTTCCGGCGCCGGCGGGGCTTTTTCCAGCACCACGGCCACCTCCTGCGTCTCGGGCGGGGGCGTCATGTGCACCAGCTGCTCCATCAATTGGGCGAAGCGCTGCTGCCCTGGTGCAATTTTGTCTACATACAACAACACTTCCATGGCTTCGGCCGCCAAGTCCGCCTGGTAGCCGCGCTGTTCCAGGAAGGAGACGATGATTTGCGCGGAATTGAACAGGATGCGCAGGTTGTTGGGCAGTTTTTCGCGCGCCGCGCGCATCCAGGCGACCGCTTCGTTGAGCTTGTCCGTCTTCCACAGCAGCACGCCCTTGTTCATCAGGTCCGACGCTTCCTTGCGCGAGGCGATGATCAGGCTGGTGCCCTCGTCGCCCATCTTCGCCTTGTCGAAGATCTTTTGCACCTCGTCCTGCACCACCTGGTTGTCGTGGTTGTTCTTCACCACGTAGCACAGCAGGCCGGCCGGCGCATCTTTCACGCCGACGGCGAACAGCAGGGTCGCCAGTTCCATGCAGATGCTTTTCTCGGGCCGCGCCGGGTCGTCAAGCAGCATGGCTTCCAGTTCGTCGCCGCACTTGCGCGCGCGCCGGTAATCGCCCGTTTCGTGATGCACCATGCCTTCCGTGATCTTCGCCCGCAAGCCAATCTGCTCGGGCGAGAATTCGCGCTGCGCCAGCAGCAGCCACTGCAGCGCTTCCTTGGCATCCTTTTTGAGGCCGCACACGCGCGCCAGGCCCAGGTAGGCGTCCGGCGTCTTCATGACGGAAAATTCGCCGATGGAGATACATTTGCGGAAAGCCTTTTCCGCCATGCTGACATTGCCTATTTTTAAGGCAGCCTGGCCCAGGTTGCGCTGGCGCGGCACGGAATTGGGCGACAGGCGCGCCGCCTTTTCCAGCACGCCGCACGCTTCCTCGTGCTGACCCATCAGCTGGTAGGCGACGGCCATCTGGTCGTAGGCATCGATGTAATACTTGTTTTCGACGATGACGCCCTGGAAGATCTGCCGCGCCGCCTCATGCTCGCCGTTATTCATGCGGATCTTGCCCAGCCCCGCCCTGGCCCAGCTGTAATCGCGCTCGGCCAGCACTTTTTCGTACACGGCGCGGGCCTTTTCCGGCTCGCCGCTCTTCAGCAGCAAACTGGCCTTCATGCGCAGCAATTCCAGCTCGTGCAGCTTGTTGACTTCGATCTGCGCATCGCACAATTTGGCCGCGCGCAGATAATCCTTTTCCATGCAGGCCTGGTCGATTTCGCGGAACACCTGCTTCTTGTGCCACACGCGGTTCAGGCGCGTCAGCAGCACGCCTTCCGTGATGGGCTTGATCAGGTAGGCGTCGGGCTGGTGCTCGGCCGCGCCCATCACGGATTCCACGCTTTTCTCGGCCGACACCATCAGCCATACGCTGGACGGCGCCGTCAGGTTGCGCACGCGCGTCTCTTCCAGCACCTGCTGGCCGTTCTTGCCTTCGCCCAGGTTGTAGTCGCACAGCACCACGTCGTAGCGCGTCTTGGCCAGCAGCTTCATGGCTTCGCCGCCGCTGGCCGCCTGGTCGATATGGCGCGCGCCCAGGTTGCGCAAGGATTCGCGCAGCAGGATGCGGATGCCGATGAAGTCGTCGACCAGCAGGTAATGCTTGTCGGCCCAGTCGGTGCTGCCCGCTTCGGCGGCGGTGGCGTGGCTGTCGGTTGCCATGGTGTCCTCGTTCAGGGCAGGCGCAGGATGAAACAGCCGCCGCCCAGGGCGCCGCCATTTTCCAGCGCGATGCTGCCGCCCTGCCCCCGGTGCTTGTGCATCTTCGCCACTTCGCTGGAAAAATACAGGCCCAGGCCCGTGCTGTTGGTGGAAAAATTCACGCCGGCGGCCATGCCGTCCATGGCCGCGCTGCCCGCGTCGAGCAAGGCTTGCGTATAGCCTTCGCCATTGTCTTCCACGCGCAGCTCCAGCAGGCCGCTGGCCTCGCGCACGGACAGGCGGATCGTGTCGCGCGTATAGCGGATGGCGTTGTTGATGGCATGCGCCAGCACGCCGATGACGAGGTCTTCGTCCAGGGTCCAGATCAGCTCCGGCGGGCAGGCCGTCTCCAGACGGATGCCTTTCGAGGCCAGCAGGATCTTTTCCTGGTCCACCACCTGGTCGATCACCTGGCCCACCAGCTGCGGCTGCACGTCGAAGGGGTAGCCGGGCTTGCCCACTTCCTTGTACAGGGCCAGCAGCTGGATCAGGTTATCGTTGAGGCGCTTGGTCTGGTACAGCATCTGCGCCATCTGCAGGTAGGCGGGGTCCGCCTGTGGCGCGGCCTTGGCCTGCTCGGCCGCCAGCAGCGATTCCAGCGTGCCACTGACAACGCTGATCGAATTTTTCATGTCGTGCACGGTCGACGCCAGGAACAGGAAAAGCTCGGGCGAGCTGTGTTGATCTTCCACCGGATATCTCCTCGGGCGCCGGCGGCACGGCGCCGCGGCTCAAATATTGCCAAGGATAAATTATACCGCCCGCCTGCGGGCGCCAGCCAGCCGCGCGCAAAGTCCGTGACATAACGCAACAATGCCGCCCCCGCTGGCGCAGGGGCGGCATCGGGCGGCAAAACATCCCGATCAGCGGCGCGCGCCCGCCAGGCGGCGCACCACGGCGATCATGCGGTCGATCTCCTCGTACGTGTTGTAGAAGGCGAACGAGGGCCGCACGGTCGCTTCCACGCCGAAGCGGCGCAGGATAGGCTGGGCGCAGTGGTGGCCCGAACGCACGGCGATGCCCTCCTCGTTCAGGGCCTGCCCCACTTCCGCCGGCGCGTAGCCGGCCAGCACGAAGGAAGCCACGCTCGCCTTTTCAAACGCCGTGCCGATCAGGCGCACGCCGGGTATGGCTTGCAGCTGGTGCGTGGCGTAGTCCAGCAGCGCATGCTCGTAGGCGGCGATGTTCTCCAGGCCGATGCGTGCTACGTAATCGATGGCCGCGCCCAGGCCCACGGCGTCGGCGATATTGCCCGTGCCCGCCTCGAAACGGTTCGGCACGCCCTGGTAGACGGTGCGCTCGAACGTCACGTCGGCGATCATGTTGCCGCCGCCCTGCCAGGGCGGCAGCTGCTCCAGCAAATCCGCCTTGCCGTACACGGCGCCGATGCCCGTCGGGCCGAACACTTTATGCCCCGAGAACACGTAAAAGTCCGCACCGAGCGCCTGCACGTCCACGCGCAGGTGCGACACGGCCTGCGCGCCGTCGACCAGCACGCGCACGCCGGCCGCATGCGCCAGCGCGATGATCTGCGCCACGGGCGTGACCGTGCCCAATGCATTCGACACCTGCGTCACCGATACCAGTTTCGTGCGTCCGTTGAGCAGCTTGCGGAATTCATCGAGGAGTATCTGCCCGCTGTCATCGACGGGAATCACGCGCAGAATCGCGCCCTTTTCCGCCGCCAGCTGCTGCCACGGCACGATGTTGGCGTGATGCTCCAGCTGCGAGACGATGATTTCGTCGCCGCTGGCGATGTACTTGCGGCCGAAGGTATTGGCGATCAGATTGATGCCTTCCGTGGCGCCGCGCACGAAGATGATTTCATTGGCCGAGGCGGCGCCCAGGAAGCTGGCCACCTTGGCGCGTGCGGCCTCGTACGCGTCGCTGGCGCGCGCCGCCAGCGCATGCGCGGCGCGGTGGATGTTCGAATTCTCGTGCGCGTAGAAATACGACACGCGGTCGATCACCGACTGCGGCTTGTGCGTGGTGGCCGCATTGTCGAACCAGGCCAGCGGCTTGCCGTTGACCCGTTCGGCCAGCACGGGAAAGTCACGCCGCACGGCATGCACGTCGAATGGCGCCGGTGCTTTCTGCAGGCCGGGCTGCGTCGCCGCAGGCAGCTCGGTCTGGAAATAGAACGCGGGCTGGCTGTTTGACGGCGTCACGGACAGCTGGCGCGCGGGGGCGCGTGGCGGCGTGGCAAACAGGCCCCTTAAATCATCGGGCGCGGCCTGTCCCAGCCCCTGCTGCGCCAGGCTATCGAGCTTGCCGTTCGACGCGGGATAACCATGCGCGCCACCCAGAAAATAATACGGCGATGGCGCCGCGGGCGCATTGATCGCCGACAAGCGCGGCGTCGGCACGGACGCGGGCGCCGGTGCAATGGGCGCCTCCCTTGGCGCCGTTACGGGCGGTACCTGCGCCGTCGCCACGCCGGGGGCGATGGCGGCGAGCGAAGGGCCGGGCTGCGGCGGCGGACGGTTTACATAGCGGGGCGCCGCATCGAGCACGCTGCCGGAACCACCGAGGCTGGGCGACTTGTCCAAGCCCGGCAAACGGGCAAAGAATTCACCGGCCAGGCGGTTCAGGGTCGCTTCGTCGGGTAAAAACGGAACGGTAGGCAAGCCCGCCGCGCCATCACTTGTAGGTATCTGGGTAGTCATGGTATTTACCGATCTCCACGTCTTCCAGTACGGCCAGCGCATCGTCGGTCAGCACGGCCAGCGAGCAATACAGCGAAATCAGGTAGGACGAAATCGCGTGGCGGTTGATGCCCATGAAGCGCACGGACAGGCCCGGGCTTTGCTCGCCCGCCAGGCCAGGCTGGAACAGGCCGATCACGCCCTGGCGCTGCTCGCCAGCGCGCAGCAGGATGATCTTCGTCTTGCCGTCTTCGATCGGCAGTTTGTCGGACGGCACCAGCGGCACGCCGCGCCAGGTGAGGAACTGGGAACCGAACAGGCTGACGGTCGGTGGCGGCACGCCGCGGCGCGTGCATTCGCGGCCAAAGGCGGCAATCGCCAGCGGGTGCGCGAGGAAAAAGCCCGGTTCCTTCCACACTTTCGTCAGCAGTTCGTCGAGGTCGTCCGGCGTGGGCGCGCCCGTCAGCGTAAAAATGCGCTGGTCGTCGTGCACGCTGGCCAGCAGGCCGTAATCGGGATTGTTGATCAATTCGCTTTCCTGGCGCTCCTTGATCGTCTCGATGGTCAGGCGCAGCTGCTCCTTGATCTGGTCGTGCGGGCTGCTGTACAGGTCCGACACGCGCGTGTGCACGTCGAGCACCGTGCTGACGGCATTGAGGAAATACTCGCGCGGCTGCTCCTCGTAGTCGACGAAGGTTTGCGGCAGTTCCGACTCGTCGCGCTGCGAGCAGGCCACGCGCACGTCCTTGGGATTTTTTACGCGGTTGAGGCGGTAGATGCCCGCTTCCACGGGCAGCCATTGCAGCAGGTGCACCAGCCAGCGCGGCGTGATGGTGGACAGCTGGGGAACGCTCTTGCTGGCATTGGCCAGCTGGCGCGCGGCGTTATCGCCCAGCGCAAACTGGCTATCGGGGGTTGCTTCGGCCATCGACGACTCCTAATGAGAAAAGTGAATATGCTTATCTGGAAAACAAATAAAGTATCGGGCGCCCCTCTCGTTTGCTCAACATGCTATCGCCACCAGGCCGGCATTAATCCACCAGTTCCGGTTCGCAGCGCGCCATCAGGCCCGCCAGGCCGATGCCCAGCGCGCCGGCCAGCTTTTCCACCGTCAGCAGCGACGGCGTGGCGGCGCCCCGTTCGATTTCGCCGATGAAGGAGCGGTTCAAGTCGGCCGCTTCGGCCAGCCGCTCCTGCGACCAGCCATGCCCTTCGCGCAACTGGCGCACGGCCAGTCCAAACTGTTTGATCAACATGCTGTCCTCATGGGTGGTGGGCAAAAGCGGGGTGCAATGGCGGCTGCAATTCTGGCGCCTCCTGCTGATTGTGGGCTTGCGTGATGTTGCTGCCGGGGGCCACGTTACGGGTCAGCCAGACATTGCCGCCGATGACGGAACCCTGGCCGATGGTCACCCTGCCCAGTATCGTGGCGCCCGCGTAGATGACCACGTCGTCCTGCACGATGGGGTGGCGCGCCAGTCCCTTTTTCAGCACGCCGTCGTCGCCGGCGGGAAAGCGCTTGGCGCCCAGGGTGACTGCCTGGTAGATGCGCACCCTTTCGCCGATGATGGCCGTCTCGCCTATCACCACACCCGTGCCGTGATCGATGAAGAAACTGCTGCCGATGACGGCGCCCGGGTGGATGTCGATGCCCGTCTGCGAATGGGCCACTTCGGCGATGATGCGCGCCACCAGCGGCGCGCCCAGCGCATACAGGGCGTGCGCCAGGCGGTAATGGATGATGGCCAGGATGCCCGGATAGCACAGCAGCACCTCATCGACGCTGTGCGCGGCCGGGTCGCCATGGAAGGCGGCCGCCACATCCGTGTCGAGCTGGGCGCGGATGCGCGGCAGCGCGCGGGCGAAGCGCTGCACGATGGCCAGCGCCTGCTGCTCGATGGACACCGTCTGCTGCAAGCCGTGCTGGCGCGCGTGGTAGCTGAGTTCGCGCCGCACCTGCTCGTGCAAGCTTGTCAAGGTCGTGTCGAGCGTGTGGCCGACAAAGAAATCCTCGCTCTCCTGCTGCAGGTCCAGCGGCCCCAGACGCATGGGGAACAGGGCCGCGCACAGGGCGGTGACGATGTCGCGCAGGTGCTGGCGCGAGGGGAACTCGCGCGCGCCACACTCCTGATGGCGCAATAAGCCGTCGCGCCAGCGTTCGCGCACGACGCGCAATTCATCGACGATCTGGTGTAGCTCCCATTGCGGCTGCGCGGCGAGGGAGGCGGGAGGCAAGGCACGCTGGTTCATGGTGGTCCTGAGGGGTAGATTAGTCTTGCAGCCAGGGCAGTGCGTGCCAGCGCCAGCCACCGCTGTGGCCACGCTGCTGATGTGCGTCAAGGTCGCCCTCGAAGCCCTGTGCGATATTGAAGACGCTGGAAAAACCTGCCTTGGCCGCCGCTTCGGCCGCCAGCGCCGAGCGCTTGCCGCTGCGGCACAGCAGCAGCACCACGGCCTCCTTGCCGCCCGCCTTCGCTTCCAGCTCGCGCGTGAAGCGGGGATTGCGGTTCATGGACGTGCCCGTGGCCCACGCCACGTGCAGCGAGGCAGGCACGTAGCCGACGAAGGTGCGCTCCTCGTTGGTGCGCACGTCGACCAGCACGGCTTTGCCGGCCTGCACCAGCTGCCACGCATCCTGCGCGCTGACGACGCCCGCATACGGCAAACCCTGCGCCTGCGCCTGGATGCGCGCGAGATGGAGCACTTCGTCAAACGCCGCCTCGCCGTGCGCGGCGCGGGGATCAAAAATCAGTTCTGCAGCAGCCATCTGTCCACCTCTTTATTCCGTCATCAAGAACCAGCACGCGTCCACTGTAGCGAACTTATGTTGTTCGGAAAACAAATTAAAAAGAGTTTGGAAAGCTGAAAAACGTATATGGGGATGACGCGCGCAGTGTCCGTATAGGGGGCAGACCCTCATGTGCGTTGGCGCCAAGCTTTGCGTCAGCGCTGTTGGGGGTCTGACCCCGAGGATATTGCCACGTGGAGCGTCTGAAAATGCCCAGGGCCAGGCGGAGTGCCGAACGTACGGCGAGGCAGGACAACGACGCCATGGGCTTTTTCAGGCGCTCCTGCGGCGTTCGCGCAGTAAAAAACGGGCAGGATCAAGCGCCTCGGCCAGCTGACGTTCCAGCGGCAGCGGCTCGCCCTCCAGCTGGCAGGCCAGCAGCTCGGCCGCCAGCGGCGCCCAGATCAGGCCGCGCGAGGCGTAGCCGAGCAAGCCATGCAGGCCGGGCCAGCGGGGCACGTCGCGCAGGCGCTCGCAGCGCCCCGGCACGCCGGGGTCGGGCAAGGCGCCCGCCAGTGGCAGGCGGTCCGGCGCCACGCAGCGAAAGCCCGTGCGCCCGGCCAGCGGCGCCTCGAACGGGGGCACGCCGAGGATGGCGGCGACCTTGCCGATATTGTCGTGCTGGCTCGCTACGCGCACGCTGGCATCCGCGTCCGCGTCATAGCTGGCGCCCACGCAGACGACGCCCCCGTGCGCCGGCGTCATGTAGGCTTCGCGGCAGACGACGAACGGCAGCGATGGCAGGCTGCCTTCGGCCAGGTGCGTGACCTGTCCCCGTACGGCGTCGAGCGGCAGGCCGGCCGCCTGTCCGAACTGCACGGCGCCCGTGCCGGCGGCCAGAATCACCGTGGGCGCGGCCGCAATCAGGCCGCCCTGCGCATCGCGCACCAGCCATTCGTCCTCCACGCGTTCGAGGCGCAGCGCGCTGCTGGAAAAGCACCGCGTCAGCAGGGCGCCACAGGCGTCCAGCATGGCCGCGCAAACGGAGGAGGGGCGCGCCCAGCCGCCCTGTTCGAACCACCATGCGCCGTCGGGTGCCGGCGCGCCCAGCATGGCGGACGCTTCGGGCGCCTCCAGCCAGCGGGCGAATTCAGGGGGATACATGCCGCTGGCGGAGATCTGCCGCTGCACCTGCGCATGCGCGCCATCGCGCGCCAGCTGCAGCACGCCGCACTGCGCGCCCTCGAAGGCGGCGCCGATGCCGCCCAGGTCCGCCCAGTAGCGCAGCGAATGCAGATATGCGGCGCGCACCAGGCGCGTGGCGATATTGTCGTCCTTCGACAGCTGCGGCATGAAGATGCCGGCCAGGTTGCCGGACGCCTCGCTGGCCGCCTGCGCGTGGCGTTCGATCAGGGTCACCTTCCAGCCGCGCGCGGCCAGCCGTTCGCAGGCGGCCGCGCCGGCCACGCCCGCGCCGATGACGATGGCGCGCCGCTCGGGCGCCGCCGCGGCCACGTGCTCTCCCCGCCGCGCATAGAACGTGGCGCGCAGGCGGCTCTCGTCGAAGACAAAGCCGTTTCCCTGCAGCGCCGCGCGCTGCGCCTCGTCAAGATGCACGGCCTGCAGCTGGCCGCCGTCCGTCATCAGCCGCGCCAGCACCGCCACCGCTGCTGGCACCCACGCCAGGTGCACGGCGTCGATGCGCGCCGCCAGCTGTGCCAGGCAGGCCTCGGGATCGCCGGCCAGCACATCGAGCGTCACCAGGCCGTCGCGCGAAACCATGCGGTGCTGGCCCGGCACGCAGGGCGGCCATTGCCTGCGCCATTCCTCCGGCAGATGGCTGGCATCGACGGGACGCGGCGCCAGCGCGATGTAATGCAGGCGCCGCCCGCCATGCGCGGCACAGGCAGCATGAAAGCGGGCGCCGTCGAAATCCGTGTCGAGCAGTACCAGCGCGCGGCGCATCAGCGCCCCGCGCGGCAAAAGCAGGCGGGCGCGTGGTCGTTGACCATGCCGATGCCCTGCATGTAGGCGTAGATGATGGTCGAGCCGACGAACTTGAAGCCCCGCTTGAGCAGGTCTTTCGACAATTGGTCGGACAAGGGGGTCTTCGCGGGAAACTCGCCCGCTTGCCAGCTGTTGACGATGGGCTGGCCATCGACGTAGGCCCACAGGAAGCTGTCGAGCGTCCGGCCTTCCGCCCGCAGGCGCAGATAGGCTTGCGCATTCGTGATGGCGGCCGCCACCTTCAGGCGGTTGCGCACGATGCCGGGGTCCGCCAGCAGCTGCGCCACCTTGTCGGGACCGTAGGCGGCGATCTTCTCCGCATCCCAGCCATCAAAGGCGGCGCGGTAGGTGTCGCGCTTGTTGAGGATGGTTTCCCAGCTCAGTCCCGCCTGCGCGCCTTCCAGGTTCAGCATTTCGAACAGGCGGCGCTCGTCGTGGCAGGGCACGCCCCACTCCGTATCGTGGTAATCGAGATAGCGGGGATTGGCCGGATTGGCCCAGGAGCAGCGGGTAAGGGTCGCGGTCTTCGTCATGGTCGAGGTCTTCGTGTGCGGGCAGCTGCCAGTATAGATTATCGGCCGCGCAGGATGCGCCCCAGTTCCTGCACGCCGTGCGCCAGCTCGGCCGGGGGAATGGCGGCGAAGCCCAGCAGCAGCCCCGCCGGCGTGGCACAGGCGGCGCCAGCCTCCGGGTCGGCATAGTGCCCCAGCGGGCGCAGCTCGATGCCCCGTTCCAGGCCTGCCCGCGCGACCGCCTCTTCCTCGTGAGCGCCGCGAAAATACGCGCACAGTTCCAGGCCGCTGTCGGCCGGGCCGCACGCGAGCTGGTCGTCGAGTTCGCGCGCGATGCCGCGCAACAGCAGGTCGCGCCGTTCCGCGTTGCTGTCGCGCGTGCGCCGGATATGCCGGCCAAAGTGGCCCTCGGCGATGAAGTCGGCCAGCGCCATCTGCGGCACGATGGCCGTATGGCGGTCCATCACGGCCTTGGCCTGCACCAGCGCCTCGGCCAGCGCGGGCGGCGCCACCATGTAGCCCAGGCGCAGCCCGGGAAACAGCACTTTCGACAGGGTGCCCACGTACACCACGCAGCCGGCCCGGTCCAGGCTTTGCAGGGACGCCAGCGGCGCGCCCGTGTAGCGGTATTCGCTGTCGTAGTCGTCTTCCACCAGCCACGCCTTGTGCTGCGCGGCCCAGGCCAGCAGGGCCAGGCGGCGGGGCAGACTCATGCTCACGCCCAGCGGCATTTGGTGCGAGGGCGTCACGTAGGCCAGCTTCGCCTGCGGACAGTGCGCCACGCCATACGCCACGTCCAGCCCCTGCGCATCGACGGGAACGGGAAAGACGCGCGCGCCGGCCGCGCGCAGGGGGCCGCTGGCGCCCCGGTAGCCGGGCGACTCCATCCAGGCGCAATCGCCCGGTGCCAGCAGGATGGTCGACAGCAGGAACAGCGCCTGCTGCGAGCCGGACGTGATGACGATCTGCTGCGGCGTGCAGCGGACGCCGCGCGAGGCCTTCAGGTACACGCACAGCAGCTCGCGCAGCGGCAGGAAGCCGGCCGGGTCGCTGTAGCCGAACTGGTGGTCGGGGCGGCGCCAGCGCCGCGCTTCCAGCCGGGTCCACACGTCGAAGGGAAAGTGGTCGATGCGCGGCATGCCGACGCGGAAGGCGCGCAGCGGGCCACGGTGTATCGCCACCTGGCGCATGGCCGTCACCACGCCCTGCCCGCGCGCCGACAGGGGCCGCAGCAGGCCGGGCGTGCCGGGCGCCGGCGCGGCGGACGGGGGCACGGACAACGGCACATCAGGGCTGATGAAGGTGCCGCGCCCCACGCTGCCATCGAGGTAGCCTTCGGCCGCCAGCAGCGCATACGCATTGAGCACCGTCTGGCGCGACACGGCCAGCAAGCGGCAGAACGCCCGCGTGGGCGGCAGCTGCATGCCGGGGCCCATGCGCCCGTCGAGGATGGCGGCCTTGATGGCGCCATACAGCTGGCGAAAGAGCGGCTCGGCGATGCCCCGGTCGAGAGGCAGGGTGGCGATGAGGGAGTTCACATGGGAAGTCGGCATGGCGGCAATCATGAATTGGTAGCTTCAAGATAGCACTTATTGGCTGTTTTAAATAGCCAAGATCGGCGCTAAGATGGCGATCCCCCCCCTTCAACATGGAGTACCCATGCAGCAGTTTTTCGCCACCGTGGCCTGGCAGCGCGACGCCCAGGATTTCGCCGGCCAGCGCTACAGCCGTGGCCATGAATGGCAGTTCGACGGCGGCCTGACGGTCCCCGCCTCGTCGTCGCCCCTGTCCGTGCCGCTGCCGATGTCCGTGGCGGCCAATGTCGACCCGGAAGAGGCCCTGGTGGCTGCCACGTCGAGCTGCCACATGCTGTTCTTCCTGTCGCTGGCGGCGCAGCGCGGCTACGTCATCGACGACTACCGCGACGAGGCCGTCGGCGAGCTGGGCAAGAATGCACAAGGACGCCTGGCCATGACGCGCATCGTGCTGCGTCCGCGCATCGCCTTCGCGGGAACGCCGCCCTCGCCCGAGGCGCTGGCCGCCCTGCACCACGACGCGCACGCGCGCTGCTACATCGCCAATTCGCTGACGGCCGACGTCATCGTGCAAGGAGTCGCCTAGATGTACACGCCAGCCACCTTCCGCGAAGAGCGCCTCGACGTACTGCATGGCCTGATCCGGGCGCATCCCCTGGGCGCGCTCGTGCGCCATGGCGCCGATGGCCTGTGCGCCGACCATCTGCCGTTCGAGATCGCCGCGCCCACGCCTGAAGCGCCCTTCGGCATCCTGCGCGCCCACGTGGCGCGCGCCAATCCCGTGTGGCGCGCCGACGGTGCCGGGACGCTGGTGATCTTCCAGGGACCGCAGGCCTACATCACGCCTGCCTGGTACGAGGAAAAGCAGCGCAGCGGCAAGGAAGTCCCCACCTTCAACTACGCGGTGGTGCATGCCCACGGCCCCCTGCGCGTCATCGACGATACGGCGTGGCTGCTGGCACTGGTGGAGCGGCTGACGGCGCGCCATGAGGCAGATCAAGCCGCACCGTGGAAGGTGGGCGATGCGCCGGCCGACTACATCGGCAAGATGCTGAAGGCCATCGTCGGCATCGAGATTCCCCTCGCGCGCCTGGAAGGCAAATGGAAGCTGGGCCAGAACCGCAGCGTGCAGGACCAGGCCAGCATGGCGCACGGCCTGGCGCTGGCCCATCAGCCCGGCGCGGCGCAAGCCCTGGGCGCGCTGATCGCCGCCAACGTCAAGATAAGCAGCTGACGGCCGCCGAAAACGTCAGGAACGATAGCGCCGTCGACACCAGAATGATGCGGGCGATGCGCGCCGCGCTGTGCTCACGATGCTGCGCAAGGCGCGAGGCGCGGCCTGCGACATTGAACAAGCCCCGTCACGCCAGCCAGCTGACGGCCGCCGAAAACGTCAGGAACGACAGCGCCGTCGAGACCAGAATGATGCGGGAGATGCGCGCCGCGCTGTGCTCACGATGCTGCGCAAGGCGCGAGGCGCGGCACGCGACATTGAACAAGCCCGGTCACGCCGGCCAGCTGACGGCCGCATTGAACAAGCCGTCACGCCAGCCAGCTGACGGCCGCCGAAAACGTCAGGAACGACAGCGCCGTCGACACCAGAATGATGCGGGCGATGCGCGCCGTGTTCGCGCCGAAGCGCTCCGACAGCAAGGTGACGTTGCTGGCGCTGGGCAGGCAAGCCACCAGCACCATCCAGGTCAGGGCAAACGGGTCAAGCGGCGCGCCCAGGGCGATGGCCGCATGGCCCATGCCCCACACGAGCAGCGGGTGCAGCAGCAGTTTTTTCAGCGCCACCGGCACATATTCGCCCAGCGGCGCGGGATCGCCAGTGCTCATCTGCGAGCGGGCCAGCACGGCGCCGATGGTAAACAGGGCCACTGGCGAGGCGGCATCGGCCAGCAGGCCCACCGTCTGCATCAGGGGCCTGGGCAAGGCCAGCTCCAGCCACGAGGACAAGGCGCCCAGCACGATGGCCCACGGCATCGGGTTGCCCGCCATGCCTTTGAGGGCGTTGACTACGGCCGCGCGGCCGCCCTGCGCGCCGCCGCTGCCGATGCGCGACAGGGCGATGCACAGCGAGCTGGTAATGAGCATGTCGACGACGATGGTGACGATGACGGGGCCGGAGGAACGGGGTCCCAGCAGGGTCAATAGCAGGGGCACGCCCATGAAGCCCGTGTTCGGAAAGGCCGCCACCAGCGAGCCGAAGGCCGCGTTGTTCCAGTCGATGCGGTGGCTCAGGGTCATGGCCATGGTGACGCCCACCATGATCAGGGCGCACAGCAGGTAGACGCCGAAGACGCTGCCGTCGAGCAGCTGCGCGATGGGCGTGGCCGCGCCGAAGCGGTACAGCATGCAGGGCAGCGCGAAGTACAGGACAAAACTGTTCAAGCCGCCGATGGCGGCCAGCGGCAGCAAGGCGCGGCGCACGGCCAGGTAGCCGCACAGCACCAGGGCGAAGAAGGGAAAGGTGATGGCAAGGATGGTCAGCATGGCGCGCCATTGTAGCGCGCCCCGCGCACCATCCCGCTGGCGCAAAAAAAGGCCGCTCACGCGGCCCAAGGAGGTTTCGCAGAAAACGCCGGCCGCCGGCTACGGCTTGAGCTGGGCGCGGATCTCGCCGGCCGGGTAGGCGGCGCTGTGCACGTTCACGTACAGGTTGCCCGCCTGGTAGCTCGCATACTGGGGCGGCGTGAGCATGGTGCCAGCCGGCACGGCAAACATGCCGGTGCTGGTCTGCATCAGGGGCACGATGACAGGGCCGTTGGCGCCAGGGGGCGCTTCATGGATATGCGCGACGGTGGCCACCATGCCCGTGTAGCGCACGCCACCGCTGACGCTGCGGTCGTGCCCGACGCGGATATTGCTGCTGCCGCTGGCCGTGCTGGTGTTGGCCGGCACTTCCTGCGCGCCCGTCAAGGTGACGTCATGGCCGTCCGGATGATGCGGACCATGGGAACAGGCGCCCAGCAGGGCAGCCAGCGCCAGCACCGTGGCGACACGGCGCGCGTGTTGTTGCAATGTGCTCATCGCAGTACTCCTTCAACGGACATCGGATCACGGATGGCGCCCTGCCCGTAGCGCCGGGCCTGCGCCGTGTGTCGCGCAAAAAAATCTTGCTGTCATGCGACAGTAACGCCATACCGCCGTGCCCGCTTTGCTTTGCGCCAAACCACGTGCGCGCCTGCCGTCGCGCCCTCAGGCCAGATGCCCTTCCGCCACCCAGCCCCGGTTGGCGGGCGCGGCCTTGGGCTTGGGCGCGATGCCGCTGCTTTTTTCCGCATCGAGGATGATGCTGCGCATGCTGTCGCTGGCAGCCGGCCCCGGCGCGAACGCGTAGTACTCGTCATTGATGGGCAAGCCCGTCATGGCATCGACCAGCACCGGATCGGCGGCCAGGCCCGTGTCGCGGCTGGCGATCACCAGGCTGGCGCCTTCGGGGGCAAAGTTCTCGTTGCCCCAGGCGATAAACGCCAGCAGGACGGGCTTGAAGGCGCGTCCGGACTTGGTCAGCACGTAGTCGTAGCGCGGCGGCTTGGCGCAATACAGGCGGCGCGTCATCAAGCCCCCTTCCACCAGGTCGGCGAGGCGGCGCGTCAGGATGGTGGGGGCGATCTTGAGGCTTTTTTCAAATTCGTCGAAACGCGTCTTGCCATAAAACGCTTCGCGCAGGATGAGGATGCTCCACCATTCGCCCACCTTGCCCAGGCTGCGCGCAATCGGGCAAGGCAAATTATTAAAGTTGGTATGTTTCATGACCATCTCCTCACATTAATTTAAAACAACAATCGAAAAGTATTTCAGTTGCAACACGGAAACTTAGTTACTATCACCTTGCAAGCCTCCCCCCCGCCCCGGCGAGGGATTAAAAATACGCAAAAACTCACACTTTTCTTGCTCTAGTACAATCATGCTCAGTTCAGCTTCTCCAGTCCCGATGTGCGAAACGGCGTCAGAGAATGTTGCTTTCCGCCCGTTTTTCACCCGATACGCTGAGAGGACTCCTTTGAAGCTTGCCGTACTGCCTGCCCTGCTCGCCATGTCCCTTTGCCAGACCACCACCGCCGGTACCGTCTCTTCCGCCACATTCCAGGCCACCTTCGTCGTCCACGAAGCGTGCACCGTCGTCTCGCAGCGCAGCGGCACCCAGGTGCGCTGCCAGCACAACACGCCCTATCTGCTGCTCCAGCAGACAACGCCATCGGGCGCCGGCCTCGTCACCGTCACGTTCTAAAAATAAATCGTTGCCGTCACCGTGTCCTTGTAGTCGCCAGGACGCGGCGACACCTGCGCCGGCACGCGGCCGTAGATCGTCAGCGGCACGCTGGCGCCCGTGCCCGTGCCCGTCACCATGCTCGTGCCTGCTGTCCCATCGCCCCACAGCGGGCCATCGAGCGTGGCGGACAGCAGGTAGCTGACCTTGTCCGTCGTTACAATGTTTTTCATTTGGCGATTCGCCACATTGGCCGCCACGCTGCCGCCGTTGAGGGCGATCTGGTACGCATTGTTATTCACGCAGCGCACCGACAAGGTGCTGGTGCTGCGCAAATTGCCCGTCAGAATGGAGGCATTGGCAAACGCCATCGGCGTGGCCGTGATGGTGCAATCGTTGATGGCCGTGGCATTCACCGTAAAACCGAAGCTGCCGCTGTTGACCGTGCAACCAGACAGGTTGACGAGGCCATACGTGGTGTAGGTATAGGTACCCTGGCCGGCAAAGCTCGAGGTATAGACGGTATTGGCGTTGGCGACCGTCGGCACGGTGGCCAGGGCGCTGCCGGCAGGAATCTTCGCGTACACGGTAAAGGTGGTGGAATACGTGCCGGGCGGCGCCAGCAAGCCGGCCGAGAGGATCATGCCGAAGGTCGACGGCGCGCCCGCCACGCCGGCGCCGCCCCAGATCTTCGCCGTGGCATACGAATTGTCCACGTACACGTTGTACTCCATGCGGTTGCTGCCATTGCCCAGCTTGCGCGGCAGGGCCGAGGTGGAATTCGTGCCCAGCCCCAGCGAGATGCACACTTGCGCGTTGGGCGTGAGCAGCTGCCCCAGGTTCAGCGATGAAAACAGGCAACTGAAGGTGCCCGTGGCCTGCGCCACGTAATCGCTGCCGGCAATCGGGCTGACGTTGCCGAAATCGATATTCGTCATGCTGACCGTGCAGGTATCGGCCGCCTGCGCCACGCTGCCCCAGGCGCAGCCCAGCAGCAAGGTCAGCCATGGCAGCAGGCGGCGCATCAGCGGCCTCCTCCGGTAGCGCAGCGTAGCGGGCCGATCACGGGCAAGCCGCCCGCCGCCGGGCGCGCATAGGCAAAGCGCACCGTGCACGCGCCGTCGCCCTCGCCGACCTGCAACTGATTCTGTTCGAGCAGATCGTCGACGAAAATGATGCCGTCAAATCCCACCACCGTCTGCTTGCCGCTTTGCACATGCAGCACGGGCAAGCCCGTGGCCAGCGGCTTGCCATCGGCGCCTTGCACGATGACGGTGGCGGCGCTGTAGCGTTCGACGGGAAAGGCCGCCAGCACGCCGGCCAGATATTGCGGCACGACATTGATATTGGTCACGGGCACGCGCGCATCGACGTCGAGGTCGTCCGTGGCGATGCTGATCTGGTTATTGCCATAGGGATTCAAATTCGGCACCAGCAGATAGCCGCTCCCGCCCGTCACGCCGATCTGGCGGTTTTCATGCAGCACAGGAATATTGCCCACGCCGCCAGTGGATACCAGCGCAAAACCGTTGCCCACTTGGCGCGCCGCCTCGATATGCCCATCCATCAGCACCAGCGCGCCGGCCGCGCCCAGCGAGGAAGCAGTGCCCAGGCTGCTGCTTTGCGCACGCGCGCTCACGCGGCCATAGTTGCCCAGGTATTCCAGTTGCGCCTGCCGATAGGCATTGCTGCCAGCGGTGCCGGCCTGCAAGCCCCAGCCAAAACCGCCGCCGAAGTCCGCCGCGCGCTGCGCGCTGATGTTGCGGCCGCTTTCGCCATTTTGCCGGCTGCTGCTCGTGCTGATGGCCAGATTGTTGTCAAACGCCATGCTCAGGCCAAAATAAAAGCCCCGCTTTTCGCGTTGCCGCAAATCCTGGAACAGGCTGGCGTTCAGGAACAGGCCGTGAAACAGGGTGGCCGAATAGCCCAGGGTGGCCAGCTTCGATGGCGGCGCGCCAGGCGTGCGATAACTGATATAGCTACTGCTGATGCTGCTTCCTGCCGGCAATGGCAAGCTCACGGTGAGGCGGTCTGCCGCGCGCACCGCGGGACTGCCATCGCGCGTGGCCAGGTCGCCAAAGCCGGCGCTGGCGCGCACGCTTTGCGCATCGACGCTGAAGCGCGGCCCCATGTACTGGTAGCCGGCGCCCAGCTGCGCGCCGCGGTACCGGCCGGCGCTGGCCGATAGCGAGCCGCTGAGCACGCCCGCCTGCCCCAGCCGCACCAGCGCGCCCGCGCCCGCCTGGTACAGGCCGGCAGCCAGTTCCGCATGGCCTTCGATGGTGAAGCTGTCGCTGACGCCATGGCGGCCGGACGCGCTGGCAAGCAGTTGCCGCTCGTAGCCGAACAGGCGGCGGCCATAGTCGTGCCGCACGGCGCCCGCCTCGACCGAGTAATCGCTCAAGCCGGCAGCCAGCATGCGCGTATCGACATACAGGGGCAGCACGGTCGTCACGCTGCGCCCCAGCGCATCGCGCGTGATGATGGTGGCTTGCCCGGCGCCGTTGATGCCGGCCACCTGGTTCAGCACGAATGGACCGCTGGGCACGCTGGCAGCATATTGCTGCACGCCATTAACGTACAGGCTCAGCGACGAAGGCACGAGCGCCGTGCCATCGACGGACGCGACGGGAAACGTCAGCAGGTCGGGACGCAGCTGAAAATTCTTGCGCCACTGCACCCCGCCCACGCGCACGGCGCGGCTCCAGCTGAGCGAAGAGGAAATCAGGTCGCCCACCTGCCACGTTTGTAGCGTCTCGGGGTCGGCATGGCTCCAGAAGGTATCAAAACGCATATACCTGCGCTGGTCCGTCCCCAGGTTCAAGGTACCGGTATTGCTGAACACGCCGCTGTCATTGAAATAGCGCACATCGTTGAAGACGGCGACACGCCGCGTCTGGCCCAGTTCCCCATAGGCTTCGTAATTGAGGACGGCGCCGGGCGTGACGCGCGATGGCGGCGTCTGCGGCGCCGTACGCGCACTGATGCGGTATGGCGCGCGCAAGTCGTCCGCCACCTGCAGCGACACGCTCTGGCGCGCCGCATCATAGTCATAGCTGAGTCCGGGAATCGCGTCGAGCGCCACGTCCGTCTGACCGGGTGCGACCAGGCGCGCGGGGTCCAGCCCCAGCTGCTGCAAGTTCGCCACACTGCTGCGCAAGCCTTTGCCCACCTGGGTAAAGCGCAAGATCAGCCCGGTTGATTCAGCATTCACGGTTACCTCCAGATACAGTTCATTCGGCGCCATCGGATCGCTGGGCAAGCTGGCCGGTCCCGGATCGGCGCCCATCCCGGCGGCCGGTCCATCGGCCCTGGCCACCGGTGCCATGGCCAGCAACAGCAGCAGCAAGGATGCCAGTGCGCGTCTCATGGTTTAACCCGTTTGCGCCCATGCCCACGACGCGCGGCAAGCCCGCCTGTCATGGCGGCCCGTTTCAAGGTGTCGAATTCGTGGCAACGAGCGCCTTCGCGTTCACATTGACCGCTATACTCAACGGTCCGTCCAGTTCAGCCTCCCTGGCGACGGGCAGGCGCCAAACGCGCATGCGTGCCGCCAGGACATAACCAAACAGCCCCTTGCTGATGACAAACTCCTTGCCCGCCTGGTTCGTGAACGTCATCGCCCCGATCTGCGCATGGACATTGCCACTGTTCTTGATACGCAACATCCACTCGCCCTGCTCGCGAAAGACTTGCCAGTCGAGCGCTTCCCGGCCCGGCGCACCGGCCGGCAGCACGAACACGGGCACCGAATAGCGCAGGCGGATATCGACGCCGCTGCGGCCCGAGTCATCGTCGCGGCTGACCTCATCGATGAGCACGCGATACGTCTGCTCCTGCGCGACGACGCCGGCCTGGGCACGCACGAGGCGGATGGTTTGCCGGCTGTTGGCGGCGATTTCGACGATCGGCGGACTGGCCACCAGTTCCTGCGTGGGCGCCAGGACTTCCTCGCCACCGCGCTGATCCCAAGCGAACACGCGCACTTGTCCATAGATGGGCTGGTCGCCCAGGTTTTGCAGGTTGATGCCAGCGGCACTCTGCGCGGCGCGCAGATTGAGCGTCACCGGCGAAATCTGCAGATTGGCGCCGTTCGCGCCTGCGGCACAGCAAGCCAGCAGCGCCAGCACGCTTTTCATCAGGAAAGTCAAACCGGCCTTCACGCAGCGCCTGGCTTAAAAGTAAACGGTGGCCGTGATGGTCGACTTGTAGGTATCGGGCGCCGGCGTCGCCTGCGGCGGAATATTGCCATACACCGTGATCGGCTGCGATGAGCCGTTGCCGGTGCCGCCGACGGTATTCGTGCCTTGCGTATCGCCCCATAAGGTGCTGCCGGCCGTCTGGTACAGATTGAATTGCACCGTCCCCAGGTTGCCGCCGGTACCGCTCAGGTAGCGCGTGGTGCCGGTCGAGCCAGTGCCCGTGCCCGCCGTCAAGCCCACGTTATACGGCGTGGTATTGGTGCAGGTGACACTCACGGTCGTATTGACGTTCACGGCAGTAGCCAGTACGCCCTGACTTTGGCCAAAGTCGAGATTGGCCGCCGCAATGGTGCAATTGGCGATGATTTTCAGGGTGACGTCAAAGGTCGTGGCGTTGCTGCCGTTCAGATACACGGCCGCGTCGGCGACGCCTGGCGTGAATGCCGTGCTGGCAATGGCGACACCGGCGACAGCGATCAAGCGGGGGAAAATCACTCGCAACATGATACCTCCTGATGATGGAACATCATTAATGAGCCCGTCAATATGAAGGGCATCGAGGATAGTCACGGTATTGCCGGCGTTTTCTTGGGCACGCAAACCAGGACAACAAAATATCAGCGCTAAGAGCCAGGAAGCGGTGGGCCTCAGCTTTTTTGCCGCATTTGCAAAACAGATTTTTTAACAAGCGACATTGCTTTAAATCAATGCATGAGTGGATTATTAGCGATCTGGGAAATTGCCGCTTCTTCTTGCGGAGAAAGCTCTTTTGAAACACGAGAAAAGCAGAAAAAAAATAAAAACCGAGGCATAATAAGCCACAACTTGCTTTTTGGTTAAGTCATCCATGCCATGCCATTGACCAGCGAACCCATCAGAAAAAACATCTTGATCGTGGACGATTCCGCGTTCGAGCAGCGCATGCTGATGGAGTTGCTCAGCGAGCAGCCCTACCGTTTCAGCATCGCCTTCAACGGCTACCAGGGCTACCAGTTGGCCCTGGCCACGCATCCGGACCTGATCCTGCTCGACGTGCGCATGCCCGAGATGGATGGCTATACGGCGTGCCGTTTGCTCAAGGCCAATCCCGAGACGGAACAGATTCCCGTGATCTTTCTCAGCGGCGCCGATGCGGCCAAGGAGCGCATCATGGGCTTGCAGGTGGGCGGCGTGGACTACATTTCGAAACCGTTTACACCGGAAGAACTGGCCGCGCGCATCCATATTCATCTGGGATTGATGCGTAGAAGCAACAGTACGCTGCCCGTCGTGGCCGAGGTGAGCGAGCAGCAGAAGCATCCGGACCTGGTCTTCGTCAACGCCGTCAAGCAGCTCATCCTCGACAACCTGGGCAGCCTGCCCAACCTGTCCGAAATCGCCCGCAGCGTGGGCACCTACCGCGAAAAACTGACCCTGATGTTCCGCGAGCAGACGGGCATGACGGTCTTCGCCTTCATCCGCGAAGCGCGCATCGCCCGCGGCGTGGAATTGCTGCAGCAGACGGAAATCGACGTGCAGGATGTCGCCCTGCTGATCGGCTTCCACAACGCGGGCAATTTCGCCACCGCCTTCCGCGAACGCATGGGCGTCACGCCCAGCGCCTACCGCCAGCGCCTGCATGAACAGACAGGGCTGCGGCAGGCGGCCAACGGGCATTAGAACTTGTAGTTCAGCTTGAGCGACGCGAAGCGGCCGCGCGGATCGGCTTGCGTATAGTCAAAGCCCGACGCCGAGTAATCCCACGGCGCGCGCTTGTTGGCCAGGTTCTGCACGATGAAGGTGACGTTCGCCGCCGGCGTGACTTGCCAGCTGGTGGTGACGTCGAAGGTGCTGAAGGCGGCCACCGATTCATCCAGGTGCGTGCTTTGCGCGTAGCTGCCCACGTAGTTCCACGTCAGCGTCGACGACCATTTGCCCTGTTCCCACGTGGCCGAGGTGACGCCGCGCCATTTCGGGATGGAGCCGAAATAATTCGTGCCGGCGCCGTCCGTCAGCGGTGCGCCATCCGACAGCGGTTCCGCAAAGCGCAGCACGCGGCTCAGCTGGCCGGCCAGGGTCAGCTTGCCCCAGTCCTTGTCGGCGAAGCGCTGACGCAGGTCCAGGTCGATGCCCGACACTTCGCGCTGTCCCTGGTTGCGGTACTGGCGGTATAGGGTGGTGATGCGGCCATCGGCATCGCGCGTGATCTTTTGCGGCGCCGACGCTTCATTGGCGATGGTGGTGGTGGCGCTTTCCGTGCCGATCACGCCATCCTGCTTGATGCGGTAGTAGTCGAGGCCGATGCTCGAGCTGCTGGTGGGCGACACCACCACGCCCAGGTTCAGGTTGTTCGAACGCTCGGGACGCAGCGCCGTGTTGGCGATGGTGATGGCCGTCACGCCGCGCGTCTGCGTGGGCGTGACAGGGTCCTTCGGATCGAGCACGCTGACATAGCTGACGGCCGTGCTTTGCGTGATTTCCGGCAGCGACGGCGCGCGGAAGCCCCGCGACACGGTGCCGCGCACCAGCAGCCACGGCGCCGCCTGGTAGCGGGCGCTGGCTTTCGGCGAAAACGCATTGCCGAAATCGCTGTAATGGTCGGCGCGGCCCGCCAGGTTGACGGACAGGTCTTTCACCACCGGGACGTTAAATTCGGCAAACAGGGCCGACACGTCGCGCGAGCCGTTGATGATGTTAATCGCCGGGCGCAGCTCGGTGCCCGACAGCACGGCCGTCGAGGTTTGCGAATCCATCTTTTCGCGACGCCATTGCGCGCCGGCGGCAAAACCCAGCGGACCGGCCGGCAGCTGCCACAGGTCTTTGGCGGCGGAAAAATCGACCGTGTCCAAGGTCGATTCGGCCGGACGCAGGGTCGACAGGCGCAGGCGGTTGCGCACCGCTTCGCTGTTTTGCGATGGATCAAAGAAGTTATAGCTGCCATCGGCCAGCACCTGCTGGAATGCGTAGCGGTTGACGAAGTTCTGCACGGTTTCTTCCAGCTTGCTGCTCGAGTGCCCCACGGCCGCATCCCAGTCCCAGCCCGCCAGCGTGCCTTTCAGCCCCGCCAGGGCGCGGTAGAACGTGACCTTGTCCTGCTTCAGGCGCGGCCCCAGGTCGAACAGCGTGGCCGTGAACGGCAGGGGCGTCGTGCCCGGATTGTTCGGATGGCCCACGGGCAGCACCACGGGGATGGTATCGAGCGCCTGGGTGGCATTGTTCCACACGCGCGTGGCATTGTTGACCGTCAGGGGGGCGCTGAAGGTCTGGTCGGCACGCGAATAGCTGTGCAGCAAATCGACGTACGCTTCCGTGTCCGCATTGAGCTTGAAGGTGGCACGCGCCGCCGTGTGCACGCGCTGGATGCCGGGAATCAGGGTTTTGTAGGGCGAGGGGTTGTACGCCAGCACCTGCCCCGTCTTGCCGGGCGTGATGTCGCCATAGTTGACCAGTTGCAATGGTCCGCGCACGCCGCCCAAGGTCTTCGTCGGGTCCGTGCCCGCATAGTTGGTGATGGCCCAGCCCAGGCTGCCACGCTGCTGGTTGCGGAAATCCGCATCGCGCATCCACGCCACGTCGCTCTGCTGCAGCTTGTCGCGCTGCTGCGCGTCGATCGAGAAGACCAGGCTGTAGCCGTCTTCCTCCAGCTTGCCAAAGCCCGTCTGCAGCGCCGCGCTCTTTTCATGCTGGCCCGTGCCTTCGGTCGAGCCGCCCCACTGTGCCGTGATGTCCGTGCCCGTGAATTCCTTGTACAAGATGATGTTGACCACGCCGGCCACGGCATCGGAACCGTAGACGGACGAGGCGCCATCCTTGAGCACCTCGATGCGCTGCACGGCCGCCATCGGCAGGCTGTTCAGGTCGACGAAGGTTTCCTGCAGGTTTTGCGCCGTCGCATAGCTGGCCACGCGCTTGCCATTGACGAGGATCAAGGTATTTTTCTGGCCGATGCCGCGCAGCGACAGGCCCGAGGTGCCGGCCGAGAAGCTGCCCGTATATTGTTCGTTGTAGCTGTTGCCGCTGTTGGCGGAGATGGCACGCAGCACGTCGGCCACGCTGGTCTTGCCGCTGGCTTTCAATTCCTTGGCGGTGATGACCTGCACGGCGCTGGCGCCCTCTTTTTCGCTGACGCGGATATTCGAGCCGGTGACGTTGACGCGCAGCATTTCCTCCTCGGCGTGCGCGAAGGAGGGAAAGGCGGCGGCGATGGCAAGACTGATGGCGAGTGGTTTGAACATGGTTTCCTCTTATTGGGATTGGGGGCCTTTTTCCGATAAAAAGGCCGAACGGGGGCACGCGGACCGGGCAGGCCAGCGGACACAGACAGGCTTATGAGCGAATTACGGGATGCGTGGACGGCCACGCATCGGCATCCACTGCGCCATGCATTGCATGGTCAGCTGGTGCCGGGCGGCGTAAAAACTGGCAGAAGGGATAAAGCGCAACATAAAAGACACCGGTAAGCGGGGAAAGGCCACTATATCTCGGCGTCTTTATGGCGTGAACGAATTTAAAATTGATTGTATATACGATTTGGATCTAAGGACTTGATACTTAGCAACATCAGGCGTCGGCGACTGCCGCGCCCGGAGTTACGGACTCGGCCACGGCGCGGCGCGCCTGCACGCGCCACCAGTACCACGACAGCAGCGCATTGAACCAATAGGCGGCATACAGCACGGCCGTCAGGTGCAGGCCGCGGCTGTAGTACAAGGGCACGGCCACGGTATTGACCAGCAGCCAGAACGCCCAGGTTTCGATGCGCCGGCTCATCAGCAGGAATTGCGCGATGATGCTAAATACCAACACTGCCGAATCGATGAAAGGCGCGTACGCGTTCGTCCAGCGGTGCAGCAGCAGGCCGTAGATGACGACGGCCGCTATGCCTGCCGGTACCACCCACGCCAGGCTGCGCCAGCCCGTGCGCGTGATCGGCAAGGGCTGGCCGCCCGCGCCGCGCCGCCATTGCAGCCAGCCGATGACGCAGGTGACGATGAAAAACAGCTGCAGCAGCACGTCGGCGTACAGGTTGACCTGGTAAAACAGCACGGCGAACAGCACGCAGCCGACGATGCCGGTCCACCAGGAATGAATATTGTTGCGGCCGGCCAGGATGATGGACACAGTCATCAGCACATTGGCGGCGATCTCGAGCGGGGGAGTCAAGCGGTGGTCCTTTGCGGGGCGGTGGATGGATGCACCGCGCCACTATAGCCGATTTGCTCCCCCGCATCACACGCGCCGTATCAGCCTGCCCGGCGACGGTACGCGATGCCACACAGGCCCAGGCCCGCAAGCAGCATCGCATACGTGGATGGTTCCGGTACGGCCGAGAGCGGGGAATAGGTCAGCGTCAGGACGGGTTTGATAATGCCCAGATTGGCAGTCGATGGTGTCGTCCAGGAATAGTAACCATCATCGCCTTGTCCAGGAAACCATTGCCCGCCACCTGGCGTCACCGAAGCCCAAGCATAGACCTCAAGCCAGACCTTAAACGTTTGCGGCAGCAGCTCTGTGCTATTTTTCAGGGAAAACGGCACAGTTCCATTCAGATCGTTGAAAAAGATCTTTTTTTGCGCATTATTCGACGGATCCGTGTTTTCCCCGTAGGTACCAAAATATGCCTGCGAATTGTTTGTGGCGCTGCCCCCCCAATACGAATAAGGCCAGCTGTCGGGGTAATCCGGTGCCGGTATCAATGCGCCGCTGATCACGCCGCTATACTCGACGCTGATCACGCGATAGCCATCGCGTGCGCTGACATCAAAAAAATCCAGTTTCCCGTCTCCAACCGACGAGGAATACGTCTCCGTTAACGAATAGTTGAGTCCGGCGATATTCGTCAGGTCGAACTTGGCGACATTGTTGCTATCGGAGATCAACTTGAGGCTCCCGCCCCAGTCAGCTCCAATCGTAAAACCTTGCGTTGCTATCGTGGTACCGGCAAATGCGCTCGATGAGAGGGAAAAAACCAGGACGGCAGCCAGGGCGGACAATTGATGGGCCATATATTCCTCGAAGTGGAAGCTGCCAAAATTAGCAACAAGATAATTAAACCACTGTTTTTTAATATTATCAAATATATATTTTTATGAGGAAAATGCCATCGTGCGCTGCCGATGCGTCCTGCGCGCGGCCATCGGGGACAGTCCACGGCATGGGGAAAAATGGATACCATGCTTGACTTCCGCGGCGGTTCTGGCAAATTGAATATCAAGTTGAAACTCTAGGATGCACCGTATGCGCATGCGCGATCTCCTGTTTGCGGCAATGCTCGGCGTAGCTGCCCTGCCCGCCGCCGCGTGCCGCATGACGATGGCGCTCGAGCAGTGGCCGCCGTACGTCTACCGCGATGCCCAGGGGCGCCATACGGGCCTGGATCTGGAATTGCTGCAAGCCATCTTCAAGGAAGCGCGCTGCACCCTGGTCACCTTGCCGGAACTGCCCACGGCGCGGCGCGAACTGCTGTTCCAGCAAGGGAAGCTGGACCTGATGCTGGCCGCCTCCGAGACGCCCGAACGGCTATCGTATGCCCGCTTTTCCGTCGCCTACCGCGACGAGGCCGTGGGTTTGTTCAGCAAACCGGGCAATGCCGCCGGCCTACGCCCCGCCGCCAGCTTCGCGCAGCTGGCGCGCGGCAAGGCGACCCTGCTGGCGCCGAAAGTGGGCTGGTATGGCGCGCAGTATGCGGCGGCGCGGCCGATGCTGGAACAGGGCGGCCGCCTGAATGCCTTCGGCAGCTTCCAGCAGGGCGTGCGCATGCTCGACGCGGGCCGCGCCGACCTGCTGATGGGTGACGTGCTGGCCGTGCGCCACGAAGCGCGCCTGCAGGGCGTCGCCCTGACCGCCCTGCCCTTTTTCGTCCTGCGCGCGCCCGTGCACCTGATGCTCAATGCGCGCAGCACCAGCGCCGCCGACCTGGCGCGCCTGAACACCGCCATCACCCGCCTGGAACAGCACGGCGCGCTGGCGGTAATACGCGCCCGCTACGACGCGCCTTGACGCTTCAGCCCTTGCCGGCCGCCTCGAGGATTTCCAGCTTCGTCTCGCGGCCATGCTGTTGCACGCCCTGCGCCTTGTCGTAGCTTTCGATCAGCGCGCGGTATGGCGGCACGATATGGTCCGTCATGATGGCGGCGAACTCCATCGCGTCGGCGCGGTTCCAGGTGCTCATCACCTCGGCCAGCACGGCATAGGTATCGATCGGCACGGCGCCGGCCTGCGCCACGCGCGCCATGGTGATGTCGGTGGCCATCTTCGACCAGTTGCCAGACGCATCGATGATGGCAAACACCTTGTAGCCGGCCGCCAGCGCGCTGATGGTGGGGAAGGCCATGCACACGCTGGTGAGGGTGCCGGCGATGAGCAAGGTCTTGCGGCCCGTCTTTTCGATGGCCTCGACCCAGGCCGGATTGTCCCAGGCATTGATCTGGCCCGTGCGCGGGATGTAGACGGCGTCCGGGTTGAAATGGTGGATTTCCGGGATCAGGGGGCCGTTCGGGCCGTCCGGCACGGAGGCGGTGGTAAACGTCGGCATATTGGCCAGGCGCGACAGCTTGGCCAGTGCCGTGACATGGCCGCGCAGCACGTGCTGCTCGATGTCGCGCACCAGCTGGAACAGGCCGCTCTGGTGGTCGATCAGCAGCATGACGGCGTCGTCGGGATCGATCATCGGGGGCAAACCGTTGAAATTGGCGGGGGTGCTCATGGTGGTCTCCTGAAATGGCGCCTTCCGGCGGCGCCGTAGGTATGCCCATGCCGCGGGATGCGGCATGGGTTGTTGCTTACTGCCTGCTGCACAAATTACTTCTCGATGCGGGCGAAGCGGCCGCTGTTGAAATCCTCGAACGCCTGCACGATTTCCGCTTCGGTATTCATGACGAAGGGACCATGGCCGACGATGGGTTCCTCGATCGGCTCGCCGCTCAGCAGCAGTACCACGGCGTCGTTGTTCGCCTCGATGGTGATGCTGTCGCCATCGCGCTCGAACAGCGCCATCTGCGCTTCGCGCACCACGCTCTCGCCGTTCACCAGCACCGTGCCGTGCAGGACGACCAGCGCCGTGCTCCAGCCCCTGGTCACGGGCAGCTCCGTGACCTTGCCCTGGGCCAGGCGCATGTCCCACACCTGCATCGGCGAGAAGGTGCGGGCCGGGCCATGCTGGCCGGCGAAATCGCCGGCGATGACGCGCACGGAGCCGGCGCCATCGGGCAGCGCCACCGTGGGAATGGTGTCGCCGGTGATGGCCTGGTAGCCGGGCGCCGTCATCTTGTCTTTTGCCGGCAGGTTCACCCACAGCTGCACCATTTCCAAAGTGCCGCCCGACTGCGTGAAGGCCGGCGAGTGGAACTCTTCATGCAGGATGCCGGCACCGGCCGTCATCCACTGCACGTCGCCGGGGCCGATCACGCCGCCCTGGCCCGTCGAATCGCGGTGCGCCACTTCGCCCTTGTAGACGATGGTCACCGTTTCAAAGCCCCGGTGCGGATGCGAACCGACGCCGGGCGGACGCGTGCCGGGCGCAAACTCGGCGGGGCCGGCATAGTCGAGCAGCAGGAAGGGACTCAGCTGCCTGCCATGGCCGTTATACGAAAACATCGAGCGCACGGGAAAACCGTCGCCAACCCAATGCTGGCGGGGTGCGCTGTAGATACCGGTAATTTTGTTCATCTCGATCTCCTGTTGGGGTGTGCATTACGATGGAGACAGAATACGCTTGCAACGATGAAGGCGATAGATGGTAAAATTCGCCATCAGCGTTCCAAAAATAGAACGGTCAAGGAGGCGGCATGCAGGATTTGAATGACTTGTATTACTTTGTGCAGGTAGTGGACCATGGCGGCTTCGCGCCGGCCGGGCGCGCGCTGGGCATGCCGAAATCCAGACTGAGCCGACGCATCGCCCTGCTGGAAGAGCGCCTGGGCGTGCGCCTGCTGCAGCGCACGACGCGGCACTTTTCCGTCACCGACGTGGGACAGTCGTTTTACGAGCATTGCAAGGCCATGCTGGTGGAAGCGGAGGCGGCACAGGAAGCGATCGAACTGACGCGCGCCGCGCCACGCGGCACGGTGCGCCTGTCCTGTCCCATCGCCCTGCTGCATTCCCTGGTGGCGCCCATGCTGGCCAGCTTCATGTGCGACCATCCCCAGGTGACGGTGCTGCTGGAAGCGACCAACCGCCGCGTCGACCTGGTGGCCGAAGGCATCGACGTGGCCATCCGCGTGCGTCCGCCGCCGCTACCCGACAGCGACCTGGTGCTGCGCGTGCTGGCCGAGCGCAGCCAGTGCATGGTGGGCAGCCCCCGGCTGTTCGCCGGCGCGCCCGTACCGAAGGCGCCGGCCGACCTGGCGGACTGGCCCAGCCTAGCCCTCGGTGCGCCGCAGCAGCACTACCAGTGGGACTTGTATGGCCCCGATGGCGCGCGCGCCCAGCTGCGCCACGTGCCGCGCTTCGTCACGGGCGACATGCTGGCCCTGCGCGACGCGGCCGTGGCCGGCGTGGGCGTGGTGCAGCTGCCGACCATGCTGATCGTCGAGCAGGTGGCCAACGGCAGCCTGCTGCCGCTGATGGAGCAATGGCGGCCGCAGCGCGAAATCATCCACGCCGTCTTCCCCTCGCGGCGCGGCCTGCTGCCGGCCGTGCGCCTGCTGATCGACCACCTGGCGCAGGGCTTTGCCGCGCTGCAGGAAGAGTGAGCCATTTCAGGTAGGATGACGGTCTCTCCCTGCGCCTGGACAACCGCATGCGTTTATTGATCCTGTCGGACCTGCATCACGAGTTATGGCGCGACGAGGCACCGCAAGGCGACCTTGCGCTCAGTTGTCCCGACGCCGTGATCCTGGCCGGCGACATCGACACGGGCAGCCGTGCCGTCGCCTGGGCCGCCACCGCCTTTGCGGGACTGCCCGTGCTGTACGTGCACGGCAACCACGAGGGCTACGGCCACCACCTGGACAAGGTGCGCCAGGAGCTGCGCGCGGCCTGCGCCGCCACGCCCAACGTGCATTTTCTCGATGCGAATGCGCACATCATGAAAGACCCCGGCGGCGGTAAGCTGCGCTTCCTGGGCGCCACCCTGTGGACGGATTTCCGCCTGCTGGGCGACGATACGCGGCAGGCGGCCATGCGCGACGCGGAAGCCGTCATGAACGACTACAAGCGCATCCGCCTGGCCGGCATGGGCTTTCGCAAGCTGCGCGCGGCCGACACGGCCATGTTCCACGCGCAGCAAAAAGCCTGGCTGGCGCGCGAACTGGCGCAGCCCTTCGATGGCCATACAGTCGTCATTAGCCACATGGCGCCGTCGCTGCAATCGGTCGACGATGCCTACGGCAGCGAAGGATGCGCGCCCGCCTACGCTTCGCGCCTGGACGAACTGGCCGCGCAGGCGGACCTGTGGGTGCACGGCCACATCCACGCCTCGCGCGACTACCGCATCGGATCCTGCCGCGTGGTCAGCAATCCGTGCGGCTACAGGACGCGCAGCGGCGCGCCGCAAAATCCCGACTTTGATCCGAACTTCATCGTCGAGCTACCGCCCCGCTAATCGTCAGGCTTGAGCCGTCCCGCCAGCCATTGTTGCAAGCGATGCTTGCCGGCCCGGCGCGCCGCGCGCGGCGACGCTTCCGACTGGTGAGCACCGGCGCCGCCGCGCAGCCTGGCGGCCGCCACCAGCGGGTTGCGCGGCTTGGGCGTGGCTTTCACTTTGATTTTCATGTCCTCTCCTTTCAGCCCTTGATGCAGACGACCTGGCGCAGGGTATGCACCACTTCCACCAGGTCGCCCTGGTGCGCCATGACCGCGTCGATGTTTTTATAGGCGGCAGGGATCTCGTCGACCACGCCGCCATCCTTGCGGCATTCGATGCCGGCCGTCTGCTCGGCCAGGTCGAAGCGGTTGAAGCGGCGCTTCGCCTCGCTGCGGCTCATGCTGCGCCCCGCCCCGTGCGAGCAGGAACAGAACGATTCCGGCTTGCCCTTGCCGCGCACGATGAAGCTGCGCGCGCCCATGCTGCCGGGGATGATGCCCAGCTCCCCCTGCCGTGCCGAGATGGCGCCCTTGCGCGTCACATACAAATCCTCGTTGCCGTGCGTTTCGCGCGCGATGTAGTTGTGGTGGCAGTTGATGGCTTCCCCGTCGAGCCGGAACGGCGGCGCGAACTTCGCCAGCACGTCGAGCACGCGGCGCATCATCTCGCCGCGGTTGAGCAGCGCGTAATCCTGCGCCCAGTCCACCGCCTCCACGTAGTCGTCGAACACCGCGGAGCCTTCGCTCAGATACGCCAGATCGGCATCCGGCAGCTGCAGCTGGTGGCGCCGCATGTCCTTCTGCGCGGCGGCGATGAAATAGCGGCCGATGGCGTTGCCGATGCCGCGCGAGCCCGAATGCAGCATGACCCACACGCGCTGCTCCTCGTCGAGGCAGATTTCAATGAAGTGATTGCCGCCGCCAAGGGTGCCCGCCTGGCAGATCCACGTGCGCTCGAACTGGCGCAGCATCTTGGCGATGCCGCGGTGGCGCTCGACGATGTGCGCCAGGCGCCCGGCAAGGGGCCGCGCGGCGCGCGCATGGCGCGAACCCTGCACGCGGCTCCAGTCGTGCTGCTCGAAGCCGACGGGAATCTCCGCTTCGATGGCGCTGCGCAGGCGCGCCAGGTTGTCAGGCAGCTCGCTTGCCGTCAGGGTCGTGCGCACGGCGTTCATGCCGCAGCCGATGTCGACGCCCACGGCGGCCGGGATGACGGCGCCGCGCGTGGGAATCACGCTGCCGACGGTGGCGCCGATGCCGGCATGCACGTCGGGCATGGCCGCCACGTGCGGATAAACGATGGGCAGGCTGGCGATATGGTGCAGCTGGCGCAGCGCCTGCGCGTCGATATCGTCGGTAAAAATATGCACGGGCACATGGGCGCCGCGCAATGTTTGATGAATGGGCATAACGGTATTCCTTGGTATTGTCGTTATGCCGGGGTCCTGGTAAACCAAAAAACCCCGGCGAGTTTCCTCACCGGGGTTTTGAAGGACACCGGCTCGGGATCGGCAATGCTGCCGATGGCCCCGAGCGTCATGCACGGGGCTAGTGGTAGATTAATTTGCTGCCAGCCTGCTCGAACATGGGTATCCTTTCTTTGTCTGGTTAATCTGAACTGCGGTTGCCGATTCTGCACCGTATGCTGCAGTGCGTCAACCGCTTTTCATGGCGCATGCGCCAATATTGTCATTTTTCCGCAGCCTCGCCGGCCGCAGCTTTTTCCTTGGCAATGCGCGCATCGAGCTTGGCTTCATTTTTGGCCGCATAGTCGCGGCATGCCTGCGCATCGATGAAGGGATTCGGCGTGGCGCCTTCCAGCAGGCGCCTGAGTTTTTCATCGGCGCCGGAATGGTCCGGGTGGGCCGAAATCAGAATGTCGCACGGCAGTCGGGCAAAGTCCTGCATGGTGCGGCGGAAAGCTGGCGTCATGTCACCATGTGCCCCGTCGCCGATGAAGTGAAAATGATCGGCCGCCACCGGCGTGAGGCTGGCGCCGAACACCACGTTCAGGCAATCGCTGCCCTCGGCATCCTCGCACGACATCCAGGTCCAGCTGGTGCTGCCCGGCGTGTGGCCCGGCGTGTAGCGCGCCGTCACCGTGACACCGCCCAGCTGCAGGGTTTCGCCGTCCGCAATCTCGCGCACATTGGCCACGGCCGGCATGGCATCGATTTCGCCCGCTTGCGGGTCCGTGTCGAGCACCCTGCCCGCGCGCAGCGCCTGCGCCCCCAGCGGGCTGGCGATGACTTGCGCGCCGCTGTCGCGCGCCAGCGCGGCGATGCCGCCCGAATGGTCGAAATGCGCTTCCGTATTCAGGATGAACTTGATGTCCTCCACGCGAAAACCCAGTTCGAGGATATGCTCCTCGATGGCGGCCACCGATTGCGGCAGCGCGCCGTCGATCAGGATCAGGCCATCGCGCGTGTGGATCAGCGCCACGCTCAAGCCGCCCACGCCCACGTAATACGTGTCGCCATGGATGCGCGCCGGCTGCTGCGGGCGGTTCCACTGCGCCGCGTACGGCGAGGCGATCGGCTGCGTCAGGGGGTCAAGGGCCGGCGCGGCCGCCAGCGCAAGGGATGGCAGCGATACGATGGCCAGGGCGATACTCAACAAGGTCTTGGGAAGGAAGAATGGCGGCATGCGGCTCCAGAGGTGAGTGGCGGTAAACGATGCTACAGGGTAACGTCGCCAGCCGTGCGCGGTCAAGCAGGCCAGTGCGGCGACATGCGCTACGATAGAGGTCCATCCACTGCCGCGCGCCCAGCCGCCCTATTGCCATGCGTTTGCTGATCCTGTCCGACCTGCACCTGGAAGTCTGGGGTGACGACACCCCCGCCATCGACCTTGCCGCCAGCCGCCCCGACGCGGTGATCCTGGCCGGCGACATCGACACGGGCAGCAACGCCATCGCCTGGGCCGCGCGCACTTTCGGCGCCCTGCCCGTGCTGTACGTGCACGGCAATCACGAGGGCTATGGGCACCAGCTGGAACACATGCAGGACGCCGTGCGCGACGCCTGCGCCAGCGCCAATGCCCATGGCGCCAACATCCGCCTGCTCGATGGCGACGCCGTGGTGCTCGACGGCGTACGTTTCCTCGGCCTTACGCTGTGGACGGATTTTTTGCTCTTCGGTGCCGAGCGCCAGGAAGAAGCCATGCAGGCGGCGCAAACCTACATGCCCGACTACAAGCGCATCAGCACGGGCGGCGCTGCGCCGCGCCTCCTGTGCGCGGCCGACACGGCGCAGCTGCACGCGCGGCACAAGGCCTGGCTGGAGCGGCAGCTGGCGCAGCCCTTCGATGGCAGGACGGTGGTCATCACGCACATGGCGCCGTCGATGCTGTCGGTGGAAGAGCAATACGCAACGAACCTCGGTTCGCCCGCCTTCGCCTCGCAGCTGGACGAGCTGGTAGCCCAGGCCGACCTGTGGGTGCATGGCCACATGCATGCCTCGCTCGACTATCGCATCGAGGCATGCCGCGTCGTCTGCAACCCCTGCGGCTACAGGCGGCCCGATGGCATGCCGGAGAATGAACATTACGACCCGGGCTACATCGTCGAACTGGCCACCATAGCTTGACGTTTTCCGTAACGCAGCTGCACCACGCCGCTGGGCAGCTGGCGCGTGCCTTCCAGGCGCCAGTCGCTGCGCGGCAGGCCGTCCTCGAACAGGCGCACGCCCTTGCCCAGCACCACGGGCAGCACGGACAAGGTGAGGCTGTCGATGACGCCTTCGCGCAAGCCGGCGCGGATGACGGCGCCGCCATCGAGGTAGACGTGGCGGCAGCCCTCGGCCGCCAGCTGCGCCAGCACCGCTGCCACGCTGCCTTCGCGGCGCTCTTCGCCATGGCGCGGCGCGAAGTCGCGGTGGCTCAATACCACCACGCGCTTGCCCGCATACGGCCATGGTTCGAAGTCCAGCACGGCGTCATACGTGGTGCGGCCGATCAGCAAGGTATCGACCTGCGCCATCAAGGCCGTGTAGCCGGTGGCCTCGGGCGAGTCTGGCGCCAGCTCGGCCAGCCAGGACAGGTCGCCGTCTTCTCCCGCGATGCAGCCATCGATGCTGGTGCCGAGAAAAACGCTGACGAACGGTTTTTGCATGATGTGCCTTCCAATTAATTCTACGGTGTAGAATTATGCCCATGAACTCCACAAAACTTCAAGCCATTGCAAATCCCGTGCGGCGCGCCGGGCGTCCACGCCGCGTCGCGCCCGCGCTGGACAGCGCCAGCATCCTGCAGGCGGCCCTGGCCCTGCTGGAAGAGCAAGGCGAAGCATTTTCCATGCGCGCGCTGGCGCAGCGCCTGGGCGTCGACGCCATGGCCCTGTATCACTATTACGCGGGGAAAGAGGAATTGCTGCTGGCCTTGATGGCGCAGCGTTTTGCCGCGCTCGATCCGCGGCAGCCGCCGTTTACGCGGCGCCAAACGCCGCAGCGGCGCCTGCTCGCGCTGTGCGCGCTGTACCTGGAACTGGTCAGCACGACACCGTATTTCGTGCGCCTGATGGCGCGCGGGCTGGTCACGCAGGCCGACGTGGCCGAACGGTTTACGGCGCTGTTCGGGCTGGCCGTCAATGGCCTGGCGCTGGACAGGAAAACCCGCTTGCGCGGGCGCGATGCACTCGTCGATTTCCTGCATGGCTATGCGCTGGCCGGCAGGCCGGTGGGCGAGACGCACTGGCACGCCTCGGTTTCCCTGATCCTGTCCGGCATGCAGGCCAGTATTGAAGCAAGCGCTTAATTGAACTGCTTGAAATCCGGCTTGCGCTTCTGGAAGAAGGCCGTAAACGCTTCCTTCGCCTCGGCGCCGCCCAGCATGGCGCTGAACAGCTTGTTTTCGTCGGCGATGGCCGCCTTCATCGGCTCCATGCGGCTTTGCTTCATCAGGCGCTTGGTGGCGCGGATGGAGGCGGCCGGCAGGGCTACCAGCTTGGCGGCCTGGCCTTGGGCGAACGTCATCAGGTCGTACAGGGGCACGACTTTCGACACGAGGCCCATTTCCAGCGCTTCCTGTGCGGGGAAGGACTCGCCCAGCATCAGCTTTTCCGCCGCGCGCGGGTAGCCGGCCAGTTGCGTGAGCAGCAGGCTGGAACCGAATTCCGGGCACAGGCCCAGCTGCGTGAATGGCATCGAGAAGCTGGCGTTGTCGGCCGCATACACCAGGTCGCAGTGCATGAGCAAGGTGGTGCCGATGCCGATGGCGGGGCCGGAGACGGCCGCCACCACGGGCTTGCTGCTGCCGTACAGGGCGCGCATGAACTGGAACACGGGACGGTCATGGTCGAGCGAGCCATCGGCCGGGCGCGCCGTCTTCATGAAATCATCGAGGTCGTTGCCGGCCGTGAAAATCTCGCGCTTGCCGCAGATCAGGATGGCGCGCACGGCGTCGTCCGTCTCCGCCGCCACCAGCGCATCGGCCAGGGTCTGGTACATGGCGCCCGTGATCGCATTCTTGCGTTCCAGGCGGTTGAATTCCAGGGTCAGGATGCCCTCGCTCTTGCTGCACAAAATATCCATGTCGTCTCCAAAAAGATAAAGGGCGCCGAGGTATCCCCAGCGCCCAAGTTTTGACCAATCCTATCTGACCACTGACGTCACGACGCCTGTGTCATCAGACGCGCTCGAAGATGCCTGCTGCGCCCATGCCGGCGCCCACGCACATCGTGACCATGCCGTACTTCTGCTTGGTGCGCTGCAGCGCGTGGATCACGGTCGCGGCGCGGATGGCGCCGGTGGCGCCCAGCGGGTGGCCCAGGGCGATCGCGCCGCCCATCGGGTTCACTTTTGCCGGGTCCAGGCCCAGGTCGCCGATGACAGCCAAGGCTTGCGCGGCAAACGCTTCGTTCAGCTCGATCCAGTCCAGCTGGTCTTGCGTGATGCCGGCGGCGGCGCACGCGGCCGGAATGGCGAATTTCGGACCGATGCCCATGATTTCCGGCGGCACGCCGCGCACGGCGAACGAGGAGAATTTCGCCAGCGGGGTCAGGTTGTGCTCGCGCAAAATCTTCTCGCTGACGATCAGCAGCGCACCGGCGCCGTCGGACATCTGCGAACTGTTGGCGGCCGTGACGGAACCCTTGGCGGCGAAGACGGGCTTGAGCTTGGCCAGCGACTCCATCGACGAATCGGCGCGCGCGCCTTCGTCGGTGTCGACGGTGCGGCGCGATACGTCCACCTGGCCGGTGGCCAGGTTCGGCGTACGCGTGATGATTTCCACTGGCGTCGTTTCCGCCTTGAAGAAACCGGCTTGCTGCGCGGCGATGGCGCGGCGGTGCGATTCGACCGAGAACGCGTCCTGCTGTTCGCGCGACACTTTCCATTGCTGCGCCACTTTTTCGGCCGTCAGGCCCATGCCGTAGGCCATGCCGATGTTTTCGTCGCTGAACATGTCCAGGTTCATCGATGGGTGATGGCCCATCATCGGTACCATCGACATCGATTCGATACCGCCGGCGATCATGACGTCGGCTTCGCCCACGCGGATGCGGTCGGCCGCCATGGCAATGGCCGTGATGCCAGAAGCGCAGTAGCGGTTGACGGTGACGCCACCCACGGTCTTCGGCAAGCCGGCCAGCAGCACCGAGTTACGCGCGATATTGAAGCCCTGCTCCGCTTCCGGGAACGAGCAGCCGATGATGGCGTCGGTGATCAATGCCGGGTCCAGGCCAGGGGCTTGCGCCAGTGCCGATTGCAGCACGCGCACCAGCAGGTCGTCCGGGCGGGTGTTCTTGAACATGCCGCGCGGCGCCTTGCCGATCGGGGTGCGGGTTGCAGAGACGATGTACGCGTCTTGAAGTTGTTTGCTCATTTTGTTCTTTCAAAGATGTTGAACGAGGTTCGTGTTCTGTCGAATGTCCGGGGTGGCTCAGGTAATCTCTTATCGCTTCTGCGACAGATACCAGTCCACCGTCACCTGTGCCGCCAGCGTGCCTTCGGCATCGAAAATATCGACTGCCACGGGAAACGCCACCTTGCCATCCTGCGCCAGCTGCGCCTTCAAGGCCGCCAGGTCGCCCGGTACCCTGCCTTCGGCGCGCGTCGCGCCTTTGGCCACCTTCTGGTAGGCGATGCGCGACTCCTTGGCCACCGGGCGCAAGCCCAGTATCAACTCGGCGAAGCCGCCCGCCATGGCCGCGCCGGAAGCCGTTTCGGCCAGGGTAAACAAGGCACCCGCATGCTGCGTGCCCAGGTGATTATGCAGTTTCGGATCGTCCGGCATCGACACCTTCGAGGTGCCGGCGCCGATCTCGTCGATGCTGATCCCCAGCAGCCGCACGAAGGGCAAAGTGTCCATCATCTGTTGTTTGATACGGTCATACACCATGCTTGGCCTCACGCGCAGTAATACTTTGAATACGAGGGACAGGATCGTCATCGACGCTGTGCTTAGTTGCGTACCGGCTTACCGGTCTGCATCATGCCCATGATCCGTTCCTGGGTTTTCGGATGGTTCAACAGCTCCAGGAATGCCTTGCGTTCCATATCCAGCAGCCACTGTTCGCTGACGAAACTGCCCTGGTCCACGTCACCGCCCGATACGATCTCGGCAATCATCTCGCCCAGCTTGAAATCGTGCGCCGAAATGAAGCCGCCGTCGCGCATATTGACCAGTTGCGCCTTGATGGTGCCCCAGCCGTAACGACCCGTGACCTGGATCAGCGACGGCAGTTGCGGACGGAAACCCGCGTCGAACATGGCGCGCGCTTCGACCTTGGCCACGTGCAGCAGCTCGTAGGCGTTGAACACGATGACGTCGTCTTCCTTCAGGTAGCCCATTTTCTTCGCTTCCAGCGCCGATTTCGACACGTTGGCGGTGGCCGCGTTGGTGAAGCCCGTTTTCAGGAATTGCAGGATATCGTTGCCCTTGGCTTCCTTGTAGGCGCGCTGCGCCGCTTCCTTCAAGCCGCCGCCGGCAGGAATCAGGCCGACGCCCACTTCCACCAGGCCGATGTAGGACTCGATCGAAGCCACGCGCTTCGAGGAGTGCAGCGCCAGTTCGCAACCGCCGCCCAGCGCCAGGCCCGCCACCGCAGCGATCACCGGCACGTTCGCGTATTTCAGCGACATGAAGGTCTTCTGCAGTTCGGCGATGATCGGATCGACGGCTTTCACGCCGCCTTGCATGAATGCCGGCAGGGCCGATTGCAGGTCGGCGCCGGCCGAGAAGGCACCGCCTTCGGCCGCGTCGGCGTGCCAGATCACCAGACCCTTGAAGTTTTTCTCCGCTTCAGCCAGCGCCAGTTTCAGGCCGTTGATCACGCCTTCGCCGATCACGTGCATCTTGGTCTTGAACGAGATGATCAATACATCGTCGCCCGTATGCCAGACGCGCACGGATTCGTCTTCGAAGACGGTGGTGCCGGCGGTCTTGCCGTCGATGGCGCCGCTGCCCAGCACTGGCGCGCGGAATGGCTGGCGGTCGTACACGGACAGGGTCGAACGGGGCACGAAGCTGTTCGACACGGCGGAATAGGAACCTTCCGGCGTGTGCACGCCGCCTTTTTCAGCGACCGGACCTTCGAATACCCACGCTGGCAAAGGCGCGTTGCACAGCGCATTGCCGGCGTCGATGTCTTCCTTGACCCAGTTCGCCACTTGCAGCCAGTTCGATGCTTGCCACGTTTCAAACGGACCCACGTTCCAGCCGAAGCCCCAGCGCATGGCGAAGTCAATGTCGCGCGCGTTGTCGGCCACGGTGTCGAGGTGGATGGCGATGTAGTGGAAAGCGTCGCGGAAGATCGCCCACAGGAACTGGCCTTGCGGGTTGGTCGATTCGCGCAGCGCCTTCATCTTCTTGACCGGGTCCTTTTCCTTCAGGATGCGGGCGATGATGTCGGCAGCCTTGCCGCCGCCGGTCACGTAGTCGCCGGTGGCGAAGTCCAGGCGCTGGATTTCCTTGCCGACCTTCTTGTAGAAGCCGGCGCCGCTCTTCTGGCCCAGGGTGCCTTTTTCGACCAGCGACGCCAGCACGGCCGGCGTCTTGTACACACTGAAGAACGGGTCGTCCGCCAGGTTGTCCTGCATGGTCTTGATCACATGGCCCATGGTATCCAGGCCGACGACGTCCGCCGTGCGGAAGGTGCCCGACTTGGCGCGGCCCAGCTTGGCGCCCGTCAGGTCATCGACGACGTCCACGGACAGGCCGAATTTTTCCGCTTCATGCATCGTCGCCAGCATGCCGAAGATGCCGACGCGGTTGGCGATGAAGTTCGGCGTGTCCTTGGCGCGCACGACGCCCTTGCCCAGGGTCGTCGTCAGGAAGGCTTCGAGCTGGTCGAGGATTTCCGGCTTCGTCGACGTCGTCGGGATCAGTTCCACCAGGTGCATATAGCGTGGCGGATTGAAGAAGTGCACGCCGCAGAAGTGCGCTTTCAGGGTTTCGTCGAAACCGTCGGCCAGCTTGTTGATCGACAGGCCGGAAGTGTTGGAGGCGAAGATCGCGTTCGGCGCGATATGCGGCGCAACCTTTTGATACAGGTCATGTTTCCAGTCCATGCGCTCGGCGATGGCTTCGATGATCAGGTCGCAACCGGCCAGCAGGTCCAGGTTGTCTTCGTAGTTGGCCACCTGGATCAGCGCGGCGTCATCCTTGTTGCCCAGCGGCGCAGGCGACAGCTTTTTCAGGTTCTCGATGGCGCGCAGCACGATGCCATTCTTTGGCCCTTCCTTCGCTGGCAGGTCGAACAGCACGACCGGCACTTTCGCGTTGATGCAATGGGCGGCGATCTGCGCGCCCATCACGCCGGCGCCGAGGACGGCTACTTTTTTAACGATGAAATTGGTCATATTTTCCTCAAGTCTTAGAACAGGTCTGCGTCGAGTGCCATCAGGTTGGCCGAACCGGAACGCGCCTGACGGATCAGGGTTGCCGTCTCAGGCTGCAAGCGGGCGAAGTAGAAACGTGCGGTAGCCAGTTTGGCGGTGTAGAACTTGTCGCCGCTGGACTCTTTTTCGAGGGCGATCTTGGCCATCTGCGCGAACAAATAGCTGTAGATCATGTGGCCGACGACGCGCAGGTATGGCACGCAGGCCGCGCCCACTTCGTCAGGATTCTGGAATGCCTTCATGCCGATTTCCATGGTCAGCTTGGTGACTTTGTCGCCCAAATCGCCCAGTGGGGTGACGAATTCGCTCATCGCTTCATCGGTGCCGTTGTCTTCGACGAAGGCCTTGATCTTCTCGCCGAACTTGCGCAGCTTGGCGCCGTTGTCGCCCAGGATCTTGCGGCCCAACAGGTCCAGCGACTGGATCGTGTTCGTGCCTTCGTAGATCATGTTGATGCGCGCGTCGCGCACATACTGTTCCATGCCCCATTCCGAGATGTAGCCGTGGCCGCCGAACACTTGCATCGCGTCCGAGGTGGCGATCCAGGCGTTGTCGGTGATGAAAGCCTTGATGACGGGGGTCAGCAGCGCCACTTCGTCGGCCGCTTCCTTGCGCACGTCGGCGTCCGGGTGGTGCAGTTCGCGGTCGATCTGCAGCGCCACGTACGAGGTAAAGGCGCGCGCGCCTTCGGCGTAGGCTTTGCCCGTCAACAGCATGCGGCGCACGTCAGGATGCACGATGATGCGGTCGGCCGGCAGTTCCGGGTTCTTGATGCCGGACAGCGAGCGCATTTGCGTGCGGTCCTTGGCGTAGATCAGTGCGTTCTGGTAGGCGATTTCCGTCAGGCCCAGCGACTGCATGCCCACGCCCAGACGGGCCGCGTTCATGAAGACGAACATGGCATTGAGGCCCTTGTTCGGCTGGCCGATGATCCAGCCTTTCGCGCCGTCCAGGTTCATCTGGCAGGTCGAATTGCCGTGGATACCCATTTTTTCTTCGATGGCGCCGCAGGTGATCGGGTTGCGTTCACCGACCGTGCCATCGGCGTTCGGCAGGAATTTCGGCACCAGGAACAGCGAGATGCCTTTCGAGCCTTCCGGCGCGTCCGGCACGCGGGCCAGCACCAGGTGCAGGATGTTTTCCGCCATGTCGTGCTCGCCGGCCGAAATGAAGATCTTGTTGCCGGTGATGGTCCAGGAGCCGTCCGCCTCAGGCAGCGCTTTCGAGCGCAGCAGGCCCAGGTCGGTGCCGCAATGCGGTTCGGTCAGGCACATGGTGCCCGTCCATTCGCCCGACACCAGCTTCGGCAGGTAGACTTCCTTCTGGTGGTCGGTGCCGTGTTCCTTCAGGCACTCGTAGGCGCCGTGCGACAGGCCAGGGTACATGGACCAGGCCTGGTTCGACGAGTTCAGCATTTCATAGAACGAATTGTTCAGCACGACAGGCAAGCCCTGGCCGCCGTATTGCGGATCGCAGGCCAAGGCCGCCCAGCCGCCTTCGACGTACTGCTTGTAGGCTTCCTTGAAACCTTTCGGCGTGGTCACATTTTTCGTGACGGGGTCGTGGTGGCAGCCTTCGCGGTCGCCGGAGTGGTTCAGCGGGAACAGCACTTCGGAAGTGAATTTGCCGCCCTCTTCCAGCACCTGGTTGATGATGTCGGCGTCGACGTCGGCGTACGACGGCATTTGCTTCAGTTCTTCTTCCACTTGCAGGAACTCATGCAGGACGAATTGCATATCCCGGATTGGCGCGACGTATTGACCCATAATTTTCTCCTGAAGGCGTTTAGCTAAAGTGTTTTACTTGTGAACTGCTTGTTCGTTGCTGCGGATAATTCCTGGACTGCTTATTCCTTGCTGACTGCGGCCGGATTCTGGTACGACGCCAGCAGGCGGACAAAGCCCGCTTGCGCCCGTTCGATGCTGCCCGGCACGCGCAGGAAGCGCGCATCGTGATGCAGGGCCAGGATCAGGCCATACATCTCGTACACCAGCTGCTGGGCGTCCGTGTCCGCTTTCAGGTCGCCCGTGGCGATCGATTGCTCGACACAGCGCAGCAGCGCGCCCTGCCAGGCCCGCACCATGGCCACCAGGGCCTCGCGGATGGGGCCCGGACGGTCGTCGTATTCGACGGCGCCGCTGATATAGATGCAGCCGGAAGCGATTTCCACGCTGACCCGCTTGACCCAGCGCGCAAACATCGATTGCAGGCGGGCGATGCCGCGTGGCTCCTTCATGCTGGGGAAAAAGACTTCTTGCTCAAAACGATAGTGGTAGAGCTTGAGCACTTCCATCTGCAAGTCTTCGCGCGAGCCGAAGTGGGCAAACACGCCCGACTTGCTCATGTTCATTTTGTCCGCAAGCAGCCCAATGGTCAGGCCTTCCAGGCCGTCGCGGCTGGACAGGTCCAGCGCCACGTCGAGGATGGCTGCACGGGTCAGTTCGCCCTTGCGCATGAATTTGACTGAAGTATTCAAGAGGTCCGTTCTCAAAGTGATGTTGCCGATCTGGCGGACTGAAGCGAGGGGTAAAAAAAGCACGCCTCGAAAAAATCCGAACGCTCGTACTATTATCCACTACCACGTAAAAGTCAAACGGGAACTTTAGAGCCGGCGTTCTATTGGTGCGGCGCAGCATTCTTTGGCTGCGTGTTTGTGTCGATTTCTGAAGAGCAAAGGCGTCGTGCGCCCTTGCCTTGCAGCAATAGGCGTACCTCAGTCGAGGCCGCCTGCCTTGCTCAATTGACGGCGGTCGCGCTTGGTCGGCCGCCCCTTGATGGTACTGCCAGGCTCGCGGAACAGCTTGCGTTCTTCCGCCAACTGTTCGCGGCGGGCGATGCTGGCCGGCGTTTCCGCATACAGCAAGCGCGCCACGCTTGCCGCGCCGCGCTTGTCGGACAAGCCCAGTACTGCCACTTCCCACGTCTCGGCACCATTGTCGATGGCCAGCTCGTCGCCCACGCGCACGCTGCGCGCCGGCTTGACCTTTTCACCGCCCACCTTCACTTTGCCCGTGTCGACGGCTTCGCTGGCCAGCGAACGCGTCTTGAAGAAGCGCGCCGCCCACAGCCATTTGTCCAGCCTTACCGTTGTCATCTCGCTCATGCGTACTTGCCTACTGAAAAAATGCGCATCACCAGCCGGTACACGAGGAACGCCGCTTCATAGCCGATGCGGCGGAACCGGCCGATGTGCTTGAAATCATCCTGATGGATGACGATGCCATCCGCCACGCCCTGCTCGATGTGCTGGCGCAGGCTTTGCGCAAACGCAACATCCTTGATCACCACGTTCGCTTCCTGGTTCAGGAACAGGCTCAGCGCGTCAATATTGCTCGAACCCACCGTCGCCCAGTCATCGTCGACGACGGCCACCTTGGCGTGCAGCTGCGTCTTGCGGTACTCGACGATTTTCACGCCGGCGGCCAGCAGCTTCGGATAAAACGAGTGCGCCACGGCATCCTGCATGCGGAACTCGCCCACGCCAATCAGGAGCACCACGTCAACGCCCCGCTGGGCCGCTTGGGCCAGGGCGCGGCGCAGCTTGTGCCCGGGCGCAAAATACGGATTGGCCAGCATCACGCTTTTCCTCGCCTGGCCCAGCGCCTGCAGGTAAGCGCGCTGGATGGTGCGGCGGTTGCGCAGGTTGTCGCGCACGACAAAGCCGGCCACGACCGGGTTCTTCGCCAGCTCCTTGCTGACGACGCGCATCTTGCGGTACAGCTTGATACGCCGCACCAGGTTCATCTTGCCCAGCCGCGCCCACTGCGCCTGCACTTCTTCATGGATGGCGTCCACCAGCGGGCCTTTCACCTGCACGGCGAAATCCCAGCGCGGCGCTTCCAGGCTGATGCTGTGGTCATAGTCGCAAAACATGTCATCGTTGATGTTGATGCCGCCCACGAGGGCGATCTCGCCATCGGCCACGCAAATCTTGCGGTGCGTGCGCGTGATGCCGCGCCGGAACCACGGGTTGAAGATGCGGTGATGCACGCCGGCCGCTTCCAGCTGCGCATGCATGGCATTGACGCGGCGGTTGCCCGTGCCGAACCAGTCCGTGATCATGCACACCAGCACGCCGCGCGCAGCGGCACGCTTCAGGGCATCGAGCACCAGGGTGCCCGTGGCGTCGTCGGCGAAGATATAGGTTTCGAAATAGACTTCCGTGCGCGCGCCGTCGATGGCACGGACCAGCGCTGGAAAGTAATCGGTGCCGCAATACAGCAGCTTGATGTCGTTGTGGGCGATGAAATTGACTGTGCGCATGCCGGCAGTCTACGCGAGTTTCAAGGCAGCAACTATCGGCGCATGGTCCGACAGTTTTGCCCACAAGGTGCCATGCATCACTTGCGCACCTTCCACGTGGAAACCGCGCACATAGATGCGGTCCAGGCGGAACCACGGCAAGGCGGCGGGAAAGGTGCGCGCCGGCACGGGCACGGGGGTTTTCGTCTGGCGCCGCGCCAGGGTGCGCACGAGGTCGCCCAGGGCCGAGTTCGACGCGCGCTGGTCGAATACCTCGACCACCCCGAGCGCATTGCGCAGCTTGTCGCTGAGCGTATTGCGCCAGTCGTTGAAGTCGCCCGCGATGATGACGGGCTCGCCATTTGGCGCCGATTCCATGACGGCATCGATGAGGGCCTGCGTCTGGCGCCCCCGCCCCGACTCGAACAGGCCCAGGTGCACCACGTAGCAATGCACGTCGGCCTGCGGCGTCCTGAGCACGCAATGCAGGATGCCGCGTTGCTCATACGCATGGTCGGAGACGTCGTGGTTGGTTTGCGAGGCGATGGGGAACTTGCTCAGCAGGGCATTGCCATGGTGGCCATGGTCATACACGGCATTCATGCCGTAGGCGGAATGGTGTTCGGCGCCGGCAAAGAATTCATGCTGCGACGCTTCCGGCCAATGCTTGTGGCCGTTTTTCTCGGCACCATAGCGGGCCGCATTGCGGTCATGCTTGCCCTGCACCTCTTGCAGGAAGACGACATCGGCATGGAACAGGGCGATCGCCTGCTTCAATGCGTGGACTCTGGGCAAGCCCCGCACGGAGGAGACGCCCTTGTGTATATTATAAGTTGCTACGCGGATTTTCATGCATTGATTCTACTCCCAGACGGGCCCCGCGCGGCGCCGGCGTAGGTGCGCGTGCGCACCCAAGTCCCACTTTATCTGCCTGCCATCGCCAGCAGCAAACTATCGATGGCGCTGATGCTGCCCACCACCATGCCGATCACCCACAGGCCTTTCACCAGCCTGGGGGCGCTGCTCCAGCTGAAGGCGCCCCGCCCGCCGGCAAAGCAGCGGGGGTGCAGGAGAAATCCCAGCATCAGCAAGGGCAAACCGGCCTGTGGCAGGCGGACATGCGGCTGATCGGAAAAACACACGGCGTACAAGGCGCCAAAAATCCAGGACAGGAAGATGGCGCCCAAGAGACGCTGCTGAAAAGAAAGTTGAGGCCAGTTCAGCATGCAAACCTTTCGTCATCAAGTGAAATTACTATTAAAGCAATAATACCATATGACAATAGTTTATAGAGCCTCAGGCCAGCATGCGTCCCACGCCCGCCGTCACGCTGACGAGCAAGGCCGTAATGCCGGCCGCCCAGACGATCTTGACCAGCAGGGGCGCGCCGCGCCAGGCCACCGTGCGCTTGCCCGGGGCAAAGGCGCCCGGGTGCAGCAGCCAGCCGATCGCCATCAACGGCATGCCGATGGGCGGCGTGCGGCCAGGCACGGTGGAACTAAACAGCAGGAAAATAAGGCACAGGCAGAAAACGATGCCCACGGTACCCAGCAGTTTTTGCTGCGTAGTCAAATGAATCCAGTTCAACATAAAGACTTTCTCGGTGGGTCAGGCAGGCCGCGCCAGGCCCGTCATGGCCGGCAGCTGCAAAATGGCTTCCGCATTGGAAGAGGAAAAACACCGGTCGGCCGCCGCCAGGTACGGCAGCCAGGCGTACTGCAGATGCTCGCGGGGACTCAGGGTAATGGCGACATCGCGCGGCACCTGCACGCTGAAGACGTGCTCCGTGTTGCGCGTCACGCCGGGCGCGTAGCGGTGGCGCCAGATGGGGTAGATCTCGTACTCGTTCGCCAGGTGCCAGTCGCGCAGCACGATGCGTTCGCCATCGGCAACGATACCGGTTTCCTCGCACAGCTCGCGCGCGGCCGTCTGCAACAGCGGCTCGTCGACGGCGTCGACGGAACCGGTCACCGATTGCCAGAAGCCGGGCTGGCCCGCGCGCTCGATCAGCAGGACGTCGAGTTCGGCCGTATGAATGACGACCAGCACGGAAACGGGAATTTTATGGGTCATATCAACAATGAAAAAGGCGCCTCGTCAGCGCCTCTTTTTGCATAGCATGATCAAACAGCGGCCGCCGCAGCGGCCGCCTGATGCATTACGCTACTTTTGGCTCGGCGCCGCGCAAACGGATGTGCAGTTCGCGCAGTTGCTTCTCGTCCACTTCCGACGGCGCCTGGGTCAGCAGGCACTGGGCGCGCTGGGTTTTCGGGAAGGCGATCACGTCGCGGATCGAATCGGAACCCGTCATCATGGTCACGATACGGTCCAGGCCGAATGCCAGGCCGCCATGCGGCGGCGCGCCGTATTGCAGGGCGTCGAGCAGGAAGCCGAACTTCAGCTGCGCTTCTTCCGCGTCGATCTTCAGTGCACGGAAGACCTTGCTTTGCACTTCTTCGCGGTGGATGCGGATAGAGCCGCCACCCAGTTCCCAGCCGTTCAGGACCATGTCGTAGGCCTTGGCGATGCAGGCGCCCGGATTGCTTTCCAGCATGTCTTCATGGCCGTCTTTCGGCGCCGTGAACGGATGGTGGGTTGCCGTCCAGCGGTCCGCTTCTTCGTCATGCTCGAACATCGGGAAGTCGACCACCCACAATGGCTTCCACACGTCCTCGAACAGGCCCGATTTCTTGCCGAAATCGCTGTGGCCGATCTTCACACGCAGCGCGCCGATGGCGTCGTTGACCACCTTGGCCTTGTCGGCGCCGAAGAAGATCAGGTCGCCGTCTTGCGCGTTGGTCAGTTCCACGATCTGTGCCAATGCCGCATCGTGCAGGTTCTTCACGATCGGCGATTGCAGGCCGTCGCGGCCCTTGGCTTTTTCATTGACCTTGATGTAAGCGAGGCCCTTGGCGCCGTAAATGGCGACAAATTGCGTGTAGGCATCGATTTCCGAGCGTGGCATGGCGCCGCCGCCAGGTACCAGCAAGCCGACGACGCGGCCGTTCGGCATGTTGGCCGCGCCCGAGAAGACCTTGAAGTCCACATCTTTCATGACATCGGTCAAGTCCGTGAAGGCCAACTTGACGCGCATGTCAGGCTTGTCGGAACCGTACAGGCCCATGGCCGTGGCGAAATCCATCACCGGGAACGGATTCGGCAGGTCGATGTTCAGGGTGTTCTTGAAGACGACGCGTATCATGTCCTCGAACAGGTCGCGGATTTCCTGTTCCGTCAGGAACGAAGTTTCGCAGTCGATCTGCGTGAATTCCGGCTGGCGGTCAGCGCGCAAGTCTTCGTCGCGGAAGCACTTGGTGATCTGGTAGTAGCGGTCGAAGTTGGCGACCATCAACAGTTGCTTGAACAACTGTGGCGACTGTGGCAAGGCGAAGAAGTTGCCGGCGTTCACACGCGATGGCACCAGATAATCGCGCGCGCCTTCTGGCGTGGACTTGGTCAGCATCGGCGTTTCGATGTCGATGAAACCCAGCGCATCGAGGTACTTGCGCACTTCCATCGTCACCTTGTAGCGCAGGCGCAGGTTGTTCTGCATTTGCGGGCGGCGCAGGTCCAGCACGCGGTGCGTCAGACGCGTCGTTTCCGACAGGTTGTCGTCGTCCAGTTGGAACGGCACGGGCACGGAGGCGTTCAGCACTTCCATCTCGGCGCAGACGACTTCGATCTTGCCCGAATTCAAGTTGGTGTTGATGGTGCCTTCCGTGCGCGCGGTCACGACGCCCGTCACGCGCAGGCAGAATTCGTTGCGCACGGCTTCGGCGACCTTGAACATCTCCGCCTGTTCCGGGTTGCAGACGATTTGCACCAGGCCTTCACGGTCGCGCAAGTCGATGAAAATGAGGCTGCCGTGGTCGCGGCGGCGGTGTACCCAGCCGCACAGGCTGACGGTTTGGCCCAGCATGGCTTCAGTGACGAGGCCGCAATATTGAGTACGCATAGACATAAAATTCTCAGTTCAGGTTAGTGAGTGTTCAATCCGGCCACGTCCCCGCGGGACGCCTGCCTTTATTCTTTGGCTGCCGGTCCCGGGACCGGGGCCGTTACAGCAACAACTTCCGCAGGCGCCACCACGCCCATCGAGACGATATATTTGAGCGCTGCATCGACGCTCATGTCGAGTTCGACCACATCGCTGCGCTTCATCATCAGGAAAAAGCCTGATGTCGGGTTGGGCGTCGTCGGCACGTACACGCTGACATAGTCGCCCACCAGGTGGTTTGCCGCATCGCCGCCGGGCACGCCGGTAAGGAAGGCGATGGTCCAGGAGTTCTGGTGCGGATACGGCACCAGCACTGCCTTGCGGAAAGCATTGCCCGACGAGGAAAACAAGGTATCCGACACTTGCTTGACGCTCGAATACAGGGAATTGACGATGGGTATGCGCTGCAGCAACTTTTCCCACAGCTTCACCACGTAATTGCCGACGAGGTTATTCGTCAACAAGCCCGTCAGGAACACGATGACTATCGTCAGTATCGTCCCCAGGCCAGGAATGTCAAAGCCGAACAGCGAATTCGGACGGAAACGTTCCGGCACCAGCAGCAGCGACTGGTCCAGGGTGCCGATCACCAGATTGAGTACCCAGACGGTAATGGCCAGCGGGACTAGAATCAGCAATCCGGTAATAAAGTATTTACGCATCGGTTTCTCGATAATGGAATGGGTCGGCGCACAGCGCGTTTCAGTCCGCTTTCGGCGCAGCGGCGGCAGGCGCGGGCGCCGGTGCCGCGGCGGCCGGTGCGCTGTCGGCCGGGGCGGCAGGTTTGGCACTATCGGCCGGGCCCGTCGGAATGGCCGTGGTGGGCGCCGTGCCGCCGCGGAAATCAGTCGCGTACCAGCCCGTGCCCTTCAATTGGAAACCGGCTGCCGTCAATTGTTTCTTGAAACTGGGCTTGCCGCACGACAGGCACACCGTCAGTACTGGATCGGAGATCTTTTGCAAGACATCCTTGGCAAAACCACACTCGTCACAACGGTAAGCGTAAATCGGCATCTCTACTCCGAGAAAATCATCAAAAACCCTGAATTATAAAGCTTTTCCATCATCCTTTACGGAAATTGCCCGCTCTCCGGGCCTGCCAGCTTCAGTCCGCCCTGCGACGCCAGCTCATCCAGCGTTCCCTGCCCGCGAAGACGGCAATGGAATCACTAACGGCCTCGTCGGCCAGGCAGTCGAAATGCGGCGCCAGCAATTCCTGCAGTGCCTCCCGCGAAATGCCGAACGGCGGCCCCTTGGCATTGTCGTCAAAGAAAAAGTAGCCGGCCAGCATGGCGCCCGGCGCCAGCAGCTGGGCCCAGCGGGCCGCCACCTGCGGCCACATGGCGCGCGGCATGGCGCACAGGAAGGCCCGCTCATAGATCAGGTCCAGCGGCGCCTCGGGCTGCCAGGCAAAGAAATCGGCCTCCTTCACCTGCACTGCCCGCTCGCCCAGTTGCCCGCGCGCGGCGGCCACGGCGGCCGGCGAAAAATCGATGGCCGTGGCGTCCCAGCCGTGGTCCAGCATGAACACCAGCTCATGGGCGGCGCCGCAGCCGGGAATCAGACAGCGTAGCGGCGCCGGGCTGCCAGCCACGAAGCTGCGCAGGCGCGCCGGCACGCCGCCCTGGTCCCAGGGCGTAAATTGCTTTTCGAAACGCTCGTCCCAGAAGGCGGGCGAGAGCGGATCGCGGGTCTGGAAGTCAGCCATCACTTACGTCCTCAGCGAGTTAAAACGGCAATTGGTGCCAGCGCATGAACACTTGCAAGCCCAGCGCGCCGAGCGCGAAGGCGCCCACGAAGTACACGATGAAGCTCAGCAAACGATTCGTCTGGCGTTGCTCCGCAAGCAATACCTTCATCAGTTCCACGTCGTTTTCGCGCGGTTCGCCATGCACCGTCAAGGCCTGGTGCAGCAAGCGCGGCAGTTGCGGGAAGATGTGCGCATAGCGGGGCGCCTCGGCGCGCAGGCGCTCCATGAAGCCTTGCGGACCCACCTGGTTGCTCATCCACTTTTCCAGGTAGGGCTTGGCCGTCTGCCACAGGTCCAGCTCCGGATCCAGCTGGCGGCCCAGGCCTTCGATATTGAGCAGGGTCTTTTGCAGCAGCACCAGCTGCGGCTGCACTTCCACGTTGAAGCGGCGCGAGGTCTGGAACAGCCGCAGCAGGACTTGCCCAAAAGAAATATCCTTCAGCGGGCGGTCGAAGATGGGTTCGCAGCAGGCGCGCACGGCCGCTTCCAGCTCGTCGACGCGCGTGTCCTTCGGTGCCCAGCCCGATTCGATATGCGCCTCGGCCACGCGCTTGTAGTCGCGGCGGAAGAAGGCGAGGAAGTTCTGCGACAGGTAATCCTTGTCGTAGTCGTTCAACGTTCCCACGATGCCGAAGTCGAGGGCGATGTAGCGGCCGAATGACTCGGGCGCGATGGAGACGAGAATATTCCCCGGATGCATATCCGCGTGGAAAAAGCCGTCACGGAACACTTGCGTGAAGAAAATTTCCACGCCATCGCTGGACAATTTGCGCAAATCCACGCCGGCCGCCACCAGGCGGTCGATCTGCGACACGGGAATACCATACATGCGTTCCATCACGATGACGCTGCTGGAACAGTAATCCCAGTGCATCTCGGGCACCAGCAGCAGGTCCGAATTGGCGAAGTTGCGGCGCAGCTGGCTGGCGTTGGCCGCCTCGCGCATCAGGTCCAGCTCGTCGTGCAGGTATTTGTCGAACTCGCCCACCACCTCTTTCGGCTTCAACCGCTTGCTGTCGGCCCACAGGCGGCTGATCCAGCCGGCCGCGATATGCATCAGGGCCACGTCTTCGTCGATGAGCTTTTTCATGCCTGGACGCAAGACCTTCACGGCCACTTCGCGGCCGTCTTTCAGGGTGGCGAAGTGCACCTGGGCAATCGAGGCAGACGCCACCGGCTCGCGCTCGAAACGGGCAAACAGCTGGTCCGGGTGCGCGCCCAGGGACTTGGTGATCTGTGCGATGGCCAGGTCGGAATCGAAGGGCGGCACGCGGTCTTGCAGGCGCGCCAGTTCTTCGGCGATGTCAGGTGGCATCAGGTCGCGCCGCGTCGACAGCACCTGGCCGAACTTGACGAAGATCGGCCCCAGCTCTTCGAGCGCCAGGCGCAGGCGCAAGCCCCGTGGCGACGACAGGTCGCGCCAGAAAATCAGGGTGTCGATCAGCTTGGCGGTGCGGGGAACTTGCAGACCAGAAATCGCTATCTCATCCAGACCGTACTTGATGGAAACACGGATGATCTTAAACAGGCGCAGGAATTTCAATATCATGTAGACAAATCCGGTAAGGAGGACTGCGGCTGGAGGGCGGCGGCCGCCTTTTCCAGCCGGGCGAGGCGCTTGGCCAGGCGTTCGACGTCATCGCGCACGCGCGTCACGCCGGTGGAATACTCTTGCAAGGTGGTGGGACGGATCAGCATGGGTTGTTCGTCCAGGAAATACTCGGCCACGTTTTCCGCCAGCTTTTGCTGGCCCGTGCGCACGAAGGCGACAGCGTCCTTCGTACCGGCGACGAGGCGCGTGGCAAGGATGGGACCGAGTACCTTTTCCAGGTCATGCTCCGCTTCCCAGCGCAGGCCCTTGCTCAATTGCGAAATCGCATTGGCAAATTCCGCATCGCCTTCGATCTTGACGTAGGAAAACGCCCGCTCGCGGTTTTGCAGGATCAGCGGCAGGTCGGACAATTTCACGCGGATGGTGACGTTGGCCGGCACGTCCGCCGGCGCCCCCTCCAGCATGCCGGCGCTGTCGACGCGCAGGCGCAAGGCCACGGCCCCCGTGTCGATGCAGGCCAGCTTGCCCGCGTGCACGGCCAATTGCTGGCGCGCCCACGGCTCCTGCGCCAGCAGATGGTTGATGGTCGCGATGACGGGCGTCATCAGGGTGAGATCGGAAAGTGGTGCCATCTATATACTGCGCGCCGCGCGCGCCCCCAAAAAGAAAAAACCGCCCGTATGACAACGCGGGCGGTTTCGATCTTACCAGTTCAGCAGGAAAACTCCCTCAAGCACCACGAATTGACTGCGGGCTTAAGCTGCCACTCAGGAAACTATTATCATCAACCCAACTGTTGAATACCGGCCAAGACCCAGCCGCTATTGCCGCTGACGGGTTTCGACATATTCCACACTTCGGCGAACGGTTCCGCTGCCGCGCCCGGCGCCGAACGGATCATGCCCGTAAATTTCACGCTGGCCAAGTAATCGTTGACGCTCGTCTCGATGCCCAGCAGTTCGGCGTCGATGGTGACGACGTCCGTAAAGTCCGGCTGCGCGCCCCGTTCCTGGATCTGCATGCGCAGTTCCGCATACACTTCCGGCGACGTGAATTCGCGGATGTCGTTGATGTCCGCCTTGTCCCAGGCCGCTTGCAGGCGAATGAAATTGCTTTTCGCGTGGCGCAGGAAGGCTTCCTTGTCGAAGTCGGCAGGCACGCCCCATGGCGCGGCAGCCGGTGCCGGGACCGGGACCGGCTTGTCCAGGCCGACGCCGGACGAAACGGGCTGCAGCGGCGGCAGCGGCGGGATGGCCGAACCGATGTCGGGCACGTTACCGGCAGGTGCCGGCTGGTTGCCGCCAAAACCGGCGAACGGCGCATTGCCGCTGGTATTGCTGTCGCGCTTGCCGCGCACCATGCGGTAAATGAAGAAGGCCACGCCCGCCAGCAGGGCCACCATCAGCAGGGTGCTGATCATGCTGGCCAGGGCGCCGCCCAGGCCGAAGTGCGACAGCAGGGCGCCCAGGCCCAGGCCCAGCAAGGCGCCGCCCAGCAAGCCCTTCCAGCGACTCGGTGCCTTGGCGGCCGGTGCCGGTGCGGGGGCAGGAGCCGGTTGCGCCTGGCGCGGCGCGGCAGCCGGCGCCGGGGTTGGTGCCGGTGCAGGCGCCTGGCGGCCCACGTTTTGCGACTGGCGTCCAAACGAACGGCCACCGCCCATGGGACGGGCCAGCGCCTCGCCCAGCATGGATACCGTGGTCGCGGCCAGCATCATGCCGACCAAAAATTTCTTCAATTTCATTTCATCTCCTAGATTCACCGGCAAGGCGACATTACATCTTGATGCCGGTATGCAAAGCGGCAATTCCAGCCGTCAAATTGTAGTACTGCACGCGTTCCAGGCCCGCCGTTTCCATCATGGTTTTCAAGGTTTCCTGGTCCGGATGCATGCGGATCGATTCTGCCAGGTAACGGTAGCTTTCCGCGTCGCCGGCGATTTTCTGTCCGAACCACGGCAAGACCGAGAACGAATACAGGTCGTACGGCTTTTGCAACGGCGCGGCCACCTTGGAAAACTCCAGCACCAGCAGCTTGCCACCCGGTTTCAGCACGCGGCGCATTTCCGCCAGCGCCACATCCTTGTGCGTCATGTTGCGCAGGCCAAAGGCCACGCTGACACGGTCAAAATAGTTGTCGGGGAATGGCAGTTTCTCCGCATCACACAACAAGGTGGGGGTGAGGAGGCCGCGATTCAAGAGGCGGTCGCGGCCCACGCGCAACATCGATTCATTGATATCGGTCAACCAGACTTCGCCCGTAGGACCCGCCTGCTTGGCAAACGCCTTCGACAGGTCGCCCGTGCCGCCGGCGATGTCGAGCACCTTGAAGCCGGGGCGCACGCCCGCGTTGGCAATGGTGAACGTCTTCCACAGACGGTGCAGCCCGCCCGACATCAAGTCGTTCATCACGTCGTATTTGGCAGCGACGGAATGGAACACCTTGGCGACTTCGCGCACTTTGTCGTCTTCTGCAACTGTTTTGTATCCGAAATGGGTCGTATTGGTCATGGTAGGCAGTCTGTTTGAACTTGCATGCATTATACAAGCGGCAGGCGCATTTCCCCCTGACGCCGGAGAAGGTATTGCCTTTCGACCGCATTCGGCGCCAGGGACGCGGCTTGCACGTAGGCCTTGCGCGCCGCCGTCCGGTCGCCCAGGCGGCGCAGCAGGTCGGCCCGGGCCGCATGCAGATAATGCGACCGGGCCAGGCTGGGCACGGCTTCCAGGCGATCCAGCCACGCCAGGCCGTGCCCGGCACCATGCGCCATGGCGCAGGCGATCACGGCATTGAGCAAGATCAAGGGTTCCGGCTTGTGCCGCAGCAAGGCGCCATACAGCACGTGGATCTGGCGCCAGTGCGTCTGGTCCGCCGTGACCGCCCTGGCATGCAAGGCGGCAATAGCGGCCTGCAACTGGTACGGCCCGGGCGCACGCGCGCCCAGCGCCCGTTCCAGCAGGGACAGGCCTTCAGCAATCAGGTCGCCCTGCCACAGGCGGCGGTCCTGCTCTTCCAGGGTCAGCAAGTGACCTTCCGGCGACAGCCGGGCCGCGTCGCGCGACGCCTGCAACAACAGCAAGGCCAGCAAGCCCTGCACTTCCGCCTGGCCCGGCAGCAGGCTGTCCAGCAGCCGCCCCAGGCGCAGCGCTTCCGCGCACAGGTCCGCGCGCAGCAGGCTATCACCGCCGCTGGCGCAATATCCCTCGCTGAACACCAGGTAGATGACATGCAGCACTTGCGCCAGGCGTGGCTGCAATTCTTGCTCCGCTGGCAACTCGAACGGGATGCGCGCTGCGGCGATCTTGCGTTTGGCGCGCAACAAGCGCTGCGACAGGGCCGCTTCCGGCACGCCAAAGGCGCGCGCGACCTCGCCCGTGGACAGGCCACACAGGGTGCGCAAGGCCAGCGCCACCTGCGCCTCGGGCGCCAGCGCGGGATGGCAGCAGATGAACAGCAGGCGCAAGCGGTCATCTTCGATGGCTTGCGTTTCCTCAAGCATGGCCGCCGGCAGGCGCGCCAGCACGGCATCGGCATCGCCGACGCTCCTGCCCGCCCGGCGCACGTGATCGAGGCCCGCATTGCGCGCCACGGCACTGAGCCAGGCGGCGGGATTGTCGGGAATGCCTGTGCGCGGCCAGCATTCCAGTGCCTTGCGGCACGCTTCCTGCAGCACGTCTTCCGCCAGGCCCAGGTCGCCAAAGCGCCGCATCAGGCCCGCCAGCACCCTGCCCTTTTCCTGGCGAAAGACGTGCTCGACAGCCGTAACGGCGTCGCCGGCCATGCTCAAGCCGTGACGGGCCGCACTTCGATGGTGCCCAGGGACGCCGCCGGACAACGCCCGGCCCAGGCCAGCGCCTCGTCCAGGTTCGGGCAATCGAGCAAGTAATAGCCGCCCAGCTGCTCCTTGGTTTCCGCGAACGGCCCGTCCGTGATGACGGGCTTGCCATTGCGCACGCGCACGCAGGTGGCGCTGCCCACGGGCGCCAGCTCGGCGCCGCCGCGCAGCACGCCGGCCGCCTCCAGCGCCTGCGTATAGCTGGCAAAGTCGGCCATCAGGCTGGCCATCTGTCCTTCCGGCATGGTGGCATAGCGGGATTCATCGGCGTAGATCAGGATCAGGTATTCCATGGTCTCTTCTCCAAAAGAAAAATGCCCGCAAGCGCGGGCATTCATACGACGAATGGATATGCGGCAATCCGACAAGCTTACCGCATTATTTTTTCCCCTTAGTGCTTGTGCCCGCAACTGGGGCCGTGAACATGACCGCCGGAAGATTGCCTGACCGTCATGTCGGCCTTGGCGTCGCGGCCGCTGTCGCCCGGGTAGCCGGCCGCCGCCAGCTGGTCCAGATAAGCTTGCCACAGGGTCGCTTGCTCCGCGCCCAGCTTGTACAGATAGGCCCAGGTGTACAGGCCGGAATTGTGGCCATCGCTGAAGGTGGGCTGCACGGCGTAGTTGCCGACGGGCTCGATGCCCGTGATGCCTACCAGGCGCTTTCCTAACTGCAATGTTTCCTGGCCCTTGCCATGGCCCTGCACTTCGGCCGACGGCGAATACACGCGCAGGTATTCGAACGGCAACGCAAATTCACGGCCATCATCGAAAACCACGTCGAGCACGCGCGACTGGTTGTGCACGGTCAAGCCGGTGGGTTGGGGTGTTGCTGCTTTTTCAGTCATGACAATACTTTATGCGGATAAACGTTGAATGATGGCAGTGCGCAAGGCGGGCAACAGGGCGCGGCGCGCGGCCAGCACCTCGGGCGCCGTCTCGCGCTGCACGACTGCCCAGCTGGGGTTCGGGAAATGCGCATCGTCGCGGTAGCGGGGAATCACGTGCCAGTGCACATGCGGCGTCATGTTGCCGAAACTGGCCACGTTGACCTTTTCCGGCTGCATCACTTCGCGCACGGCCAGCTCGACTTGCCATACGACTTCCATGACATAGTTGCGCTCGCCTGGCGTCAAGTCCGTCATTTCCTTCACGTGCTTGTTCCAGATCACGCGGCAAAAGCCGGGGTAGCTTGGGTCGTCGACGGCCACGACGGACAAGCGCTCGCTGCGCCACAGCAAGGTTTCCAGACCCTGCTTGTGGGCGTAGCCGTCCAGCAACTGACACAGATCGCAAGGCATGGACATTACACGAGCACCCGTTCGATGCCGCCGTCATTGGCGCGTTTCACGTAATCCGGCATCCAGTTCTCTCCCAGCAAGTGTTTGGCGATCTCCACGACGATGTAATCGGCCGTCGTGCCCGAATCGTCATTGTAGCGCGACAAGCCTTGCAGGCACGACGGGCAGCTGGTGAGGATTTTCACGTCGCCAGTAAAACCGTCGCCGCGCAGCTTGTCGGCGCCCTTGACCATCTCTTCTTCCTTACGGAAACGCACTTGCGTGGAAATGTCGGGGCGCGTGACGGCCAGCGAGCCCGATTCGCCGCAGCAACGATCATTCTTCTCGATCTTCACGTTGTCCACCGTGCTGATCAGGGAATTGATGGTCTTGCCCGATTCCTGCAGCTTCATCGGATTGTGGCATGGCTCGTGGTACATATAGCGCGTGCCGTTGACGCCTTCCAGCTTCACCTGTTTTTCCAGCAGGTATTCATGGATATCCATGATGCGGCAGCCGGGGAAAATCTTTTCAAACTGATACGTGGCCAGCTGGTCGTAGCAGGTGCCGCACGAGACGAGCACCGTCTTGATGTCCAGGTAATTGAGCGTGTTGGCCATGCGGTGGAACAGGACGCGGTTATCCGTCATCATCTTCTCGGCCTTGTCGAACTCGCCCGCGCCCCGCTGCGGATAGCCGCAGCACAGGTAGCCAGGCGGCAAGACCGTCTGCACGCCCACTTCCCACAGCATCGCCTGCGTCGCCAGGCCCACTTGCGAGAACAAACGCTCCGAACCGCAGCCGGGGAAGTAGAACACGGCTTCCGTATCGGCCGTGGTCGTCTTCGGGTTGCGGATGATCGGGATGACCTTGTCGTCTTCGATGTCGAGCAGCGCGCGCGCCGATTTCTTCGGCAGGTTGCCCGGCATCTTCTTGTTAATGAAGTGGATCACCTGCGCCTTGACGGGCGGCTTGCCCGTCGATGGCGGCGGCGCCTTGGTTTGCTTTTTCGCAAACTTCTTCAGCAAATCATGGCCCAGGCGCTGCGCCTTGTAACCCCAGCCGATCATGACCTTGCGCGTGGCGTTGATGGTCACGGGATCGGTGGCGTTGAGGAACATCATCGTCGCCTTGGTGCCGGGATTAAAGCTCTTCTTGTCCATCTTGCGCAGCAAATTGCGCATGTTCATCGACACGTCGCCGAAGTCGATGTTCACGGGGCAAGGCGTGACGCATTTGTGGCAGACCGTGCAGTGGTCGGCCACGTCCTCGAACTCTTCCCAATGCTTGATGGAAATACCGCGGCGCGTCTGTTCCTCATACAGGAAGGCTTCGATCAGGGACGAGGTCGCCAAGATCTTGTCGCGCGGCGAGTACAGCAAGTTCGCGCGCGGCACGTGGGTCGAGCACACGGGCTTGCACTTGCCGCAACGCAAGCAATCCTTGACGCTGTCGGCGATGGCGCCGATGTCGCTTTGCTGCATGATCAAGGACTCATGCCCCATCAGGCCGAACGATGGCGTGTAGGCATTGCGCAAGTCGGCGCCCATGCCCGGCAGGTTCAGCAGTTTGCCCTTGTTGAAACGGCCTTCGGGATCGATGCGCTGCTTGTAGCTGCGGAAGTCGCCAATCTCTTCTTCCGTCAGGAATTCCAGCTTGGTGATGCCGATACCGTGCTCGCCGGAAATGACGCCATTGAGCGAGCGGGCCAGTATCATGATGCGGCCCACGGCTTCGTGGGCGTCCTGCAGCATTTCGTAATTATCCGAGTTGACGGGCAAGTTGGTGTGCACGTTGCCGTCGCCCGCATGCATGTGCAGGGCGACAAACACGCGGCTGCGCAAGATGCGCGCATGAATCGCCGTCGCTTCGTCGAGGATCAGCTTGAAGGCGGCGCCATTGAAGATCTGACGCAGCTGGGCGCGGATTTCCTGCTTCCAGGTAATACGCACGGTGCGGTCCTGCACCACGTCGAACAGGGTGGCGTTCGGCTGCGTTTCCAGGCGCGCATCGAAGACGGGCAGCAAGCGTTCCATGCCCAGTTCGGCCAGTTCGTGCTTGACGTCCACCAGCGGGCGGTCCAGCTGGCCCAGCAGATAGGTCCAGCGTGCCGTCACTTGCGCCAGCAACTGCTGCGCCTGCTCGGCGCGGTCGCCCAGCATTTCAGCATCGTCCACGCGGTCATCCGACGCATCGTCGCTCTTGCCGATTGGCAAATTCCCCTTGGCAAAGAATTCGCTGAGGGCGTCGGCCAGTTGCAGCTTGTTCTTGATCGACAGCTCGATATTGATGCGTTCAATACCGTCCGTGTATTCGCCCATGCGATTGAGCGGGATCACGACGTCTTCATTGATTTTAAAGGCGTTGGTGTGCTTGGCGATCGCCGCCGTGCGGGCACGGTCGAGCCAGAATTTCTTGCGCGCTTCGGGGCTGACGGCCACAAAACCTTCACCCACACGGGTGTTAGCGATGCGCACCACTTCCGACGCCGCTTGCGCGACGGCATTTTCATCGTCGCCGACGATGTCGCCAAACAGGGCCATCTTCGGCAGCACGCCCCGCTTCGACTTGGTGGCGTAGCCGACGGCGCGCAGGTAGCGCTCGTCCAGGTGTTCCAGGCCCGCCAGGCGGATGCTCGTGTATTGCTCGCCCTTGGCCGGCAAGCCGTCGAGGTAATCCTTGATTTCCACGATCGATGGAATGGCGTCGCGCGCCTGGCCGAAGAATTCCAGGCAGACGGTGCGGGCGAATTTCGGCATCTTGTGCAAGATCCAGCGCGCCGACGTGATCAGGCCGTCGCAGCCTTCTTTCTGGATGCCCGGCAAGCCGGCGAGGAATTTGTCCGTCACGTCCTTGCCCAGGCCTTCCTTGCGGAACTTGCGGCCAGGAATTTCCAGGATTTCCGTCTTGAACGGCGCGTTCGGTTTTGTCGCGTCGCGCGTACTCGGGTGACGCCATTCCAGCTGGAAACGTGCCAGCGCGATATCGTGGATCTTGCCCAGGTTATGGTCGAGGCGCGTGACGTCGAGCCAGTCGCCATTCGGGTCCACCATGCGCCACGACGCCAGGTTGTCCAGCGCCGTGCCCCACAGCACGGCCTTCTTGCCGCCCGCATTCATGGCGACGTTGCCGCCGATGCAGGAAGCATGCGCGGACGTCGGGTCGACGGCAAAGACGAAACCGGCCTTTTCCGCCGCTTCCGACACCTTGTTCGTGATCACGCCCGCGCCCGAATGGATCGTCGCGTATTCGTGCGTGAGGCCTGGCAAGACCGTCATTTCCACGGCGCCCAGGGTAATCAGTTTTTCCGTGTTGATGACGGCCGACATCGGCGTCAATGGAATCGCGCCGCCCGTGTAACCGGTGCCGCCGCCGCGCGGGATGATGGTCAGTCCCAGCTCGATACAGCCCTTGACGAGGCCGGCCATTTCCTCTTCCGTGTCGGGCGTGAGCACGACGAACGGGTATTCCACGCGCCAGTCGGTGGCGTCCGTCACGTGCGACACGCGCGTCATGCCGTCGAAACGCACATTGTGCTTTTCCGTGTAGCGGCCCAGTACCTTGACCGTGCGCTTGCGCAAATCGTAGGTCTTGCGGAATTCGTCGCCAAAGTCAGCCACGGCCTTGCTGGCAGCTTTAAGCAGCAGTTCCACGTTATGGCTGCGCGCCTGCGCCACTTCCGGCGTTTCGCCGGCCGCCAGCGCGTCGCCGCCGGCCGCATCGATGGACAGGCGGCGCTTGTCGACTTCGGCCAGGCGGTGATGCAAGGCGTCGATCAAGCCCTGGCGGCGCTTCGGATTATCGAGCAGGTCATCCTGCAGATACGGATTGCGGCGCACGACCCAGATATCGCCCAGCACCTCGTACAGCATGCGGGCGGAACGGCCCGTCTGGCGGGCGCCGCGCAGCTCGTCGAGCAGGCGCCAGGAGTCCTCTCCCAACAGGCGTATGACGATCTCGCGATCGGAAAACGACGTGTAGTTATACGGGATTTCGCGCAGGCGGCTTGCTGCGGGACCATTCGGCGTTTCTGCCAGTAAAGCTTGGATATGTGCGGGAGCGTTCATGGAGTGTGGTGACGATGTGGACTGGACCCTAAAGGACCATTTTATCTTATTGCGCCGCACCATGCGGGAACAGCCTTATGCCGCCCAAGGTTTAAGCAGGTCCGAGGCAACCATAGCAAATATGGCCAAGCCACATTTTGCATGAATAAAAAATCAGACTATTTGTCTTTTTCGCGTAAAAATGCCAAGAATCGGACTCGGCTGCAAACTATCAGCCTGCCCAAAAATGGGGCAAATGGGCGTTGCAGGGCAGCCCATTCAGGCCAGCATCCTGCCCACCCAGTGCCAGAAACCATCGGGCACGTACAGCAGCAGGGCCGTCATGGTCAGATAGCGCGCGCACTTGCCGACGGCCATGTAGGCCACGCTGGGCCAGAACGGCAGCTTGAGCCAGCCGGCCAGGGTGCACAGGGGGTCGCCCACGACGGGCAGCCAGGCCAGCAGCATGGTCTTGGCGCCATAGCGGGCCAGCCAGCGGAACCAGCGCGTGTCGCGCTCCTTGGCGAACGCCTGCTTGGCGCGGTAGCCCATCCAGTAGTCGACCACGCCACCCAGGGTATTGCCCAGGGTGGCGACCAAGATGACGGACCAGAACAGGGCGGGATTGGCCTTGATGACGGCAAACACGGCCGGCTCCGAGCCCAGCGGCAAGAGAGTGGCGGAAATAAAGCTGATCAGAAAGACCGAGGTCAGCCCGACTTCCGGCGCGGCGATCAGCTGCAGCAGCCAGGCGATTGCGGATTCGATCATGGAACACTTCGCGGTGCGGTAAGGCTCTCCATTATAATGAAGAGCAGCCTGGGCGCCGCACACATCGCGCCGGCCGGCAAAGGCCTACCCGCCCGCAGTTCCACAGAGCACTATTGTCGCCTGGCTATCCGCCGCGGCGCAGCCGAGATCGACCGACACGCTCCAGACCCCTTCTGGCCCAGAATCACTTGCTTGCAGACTATGAACATCGACTACCTCAAGAAAATCCTGATCGCCCGCGTCTATGACGTTGCTTCCGAAACGCCGCTGGAACTGGCCCCTGCCCTGTCGCAGCGCCTGAACAACCAGATTTACTTCAAGCGCGAAGACATGCAAAGCGTGTTCAGCTTCAAGATTCGTGGCGCCTACAACAAGATGTCCAAACTCAGCGAAGCGGACCGCAAGCGCGGCGTAATTTGCGCCTCGGCCGGCAACCATGCCCAGGGCGTGGCCCTGTCGGCCGCCCGCATGGGGTGCCGCGCCGTCATCGTCATGCCGACCACCACGCCGCTGGTGAAAGTCGAGGCCGTCAAGGGACGCGGCGGCGTGAACGTGGAAGTGGTGCTGCACGGCGAGTCCTACACGGATGCCTACAACCATGCGCTGACCCTGGAAAAGGAACAGAAGCTGACCTTCGTGCACCCGTTCGACGACCCGGACGTGATCGCGGGCCAGGGCACGATCGGCATGGAAATCCTGCGCCAGCACGCCGGCCCCATCCACGCCATCTTCGCCCCCATCGGCGGCGGTGGCTTGATCGCCGGCATTGCTGCCTACGTGAAACAGATTCGTCCCGACATCAAGATCATCGGCGTGCAAAGCGTCGATTCGAACGCCATGGCCCGCTCGCTGAAGGCGGGCGAGCGCGTGACCCTGAACGACGTGGGCCTGTTTGCCGACGGCACGGCCGTGCGCCTGGCCGGCGAGGAAACCTTCCGTCTCGTGCAGGCGTATGTCGATGAAATCATCACGGTGGACACGGACGCCATCTGCGCCGCCATCAAGGATGTGTTTACGGACACGCGTTCCATCCTGGAGCCGTCCGGCGCGCTGGCCGTGGCCGGCGCCAAGGCCTACGTGGAGCGGGCCAGCCTGTCGAAGCACCCCGTCAACCATGAAACATTGATCACCATCGCCAGCGGCGCGAACATGAATTTCGACCGCTTGCGCTTTGTCGCGGAGCGGGCCGAGCTGGGCGAATTCCGCGAAGCCGTGTTCGCCGTCACCATGCGCGAACAGCGGGGCAGTTTCAAGCGTTTCTGCTCGCTCATCGGCGCGCGCAACGTGACGGAATTCAATTACCGCATCAGCGACGAGCAGGCGGCGCACGTGTTCGTCGGCATCCAGATTGCCGACCGGCATGAGTCCAGCGTGCTGGCGAAGACGTTTGAAGAACACGAATTCAAGACCCTGGACCTGACGCACGACGAACTGGCCAAGTCGCACATCCGCCACCTGGTGGGCGGCAAGAGCCGGCTGGCGCAGGACGAACTGCTGTACCGCTTCGAATTCCCCGAGCGTCCGGGCGCGCTGATGCGCTTCCTCGACAGCATGGCGCCGAACTGGAATATTTCCTTGTGTCATTACCGCAGCCAGGGCGGCGACGTGGGCCGCATCCTGATCGGCCTGCAGGTGCCGCCCGATGAAATGGGCGAATTCGCCCGCTTCCTCGATACCCTCGGTTACCGTTACTGGGATGAGAGCAGCAATCCCGTGTATAAGCTGTTCTTGGGGTAAATGGAGTACGCCTAACCAAACCTACTGCGCGTCGGTATAGGTAGCTTGCGATGCTCACCGTACTAAAGTACGGTTGCGCTTCTCGGCCACCTCTGCCTTCCGCTCGCTACGGTTTTGTTAGGTGTTGAAATTGCTCGGACCAGACTGATTCCTTTGCGCCAGTGCTTGCCGTCCTAGTAAATAGGCTACCATGCGTCCTTGACTGAATTCACGCCACACGACCATGACCACCACCAACGACCTCGCCGAACTGTCTCCCCTGGGCAAAAGCTCCGCCTACCGCAGCGATTACGCGCCGGAACTGCTGTTTCCCATTCCCCGCCAGGGCAAGCGCGACGAGCTGGAATTGCGCGGCACCCTGCCCTTCTTCGGCCTCGACATCTGGAATGCCTATGAACTGTCATGGCTGAACCAGCGCGGCAAGCCGCAGGTGGCCATCGCCAAGGTCAGCGCGCCGGCCGATTCGCCCAACATCATCGAATCGAAGTCGTTCAAGCTGTACCTGAACTCCTTCAACCAGACCAAACTGGACAGCCCGGAAGCCCTGTTGACCTTGCTCAAGCAGGATTTGTCCAACGGTTTCGGCGCGCCCGTGCAGGTGGAACTGACCTTGCAGGAAGATTTCGGCAAGCTGAAAATGGGCGAGTTCGACGGCGTGCTGCTGGACCGCCTGGACCTGGAAATCACGCAATACACGCCCTCGCCGCAGCTCCTGAAGGCGGCGCTGGACGAAGCGCCCGTGGAAGAAAAACTCGTGTCGCACCTGCTCAAGTCGAACTGCCTGGTGACGGGCCAGCCGGACTGGGGCAGCGTGCAGATCGAGTACGCGGGACCGCAGATCGACCAGGAAAGCCTGTTGCGCTACCTGATCGGTTTCCGCGAGCACAATGAATTCCACGAGCAGTGCGTGGAGCGCATCTTTGTCGATATCTTGCGCCAGTGCAAACCGCAAAAGCTGTCCGTATATGCGCGCTACACGCGCCGCGGCGGTCTCGACATCAACCCGTGGCGCAGCAACTTCAGCACGGGCACGATGCCGGGCAACCTGCGCAACGCGCGTCAGTGACATCTAGCAACAATCAAGCACCATCGCTTGCGACTGGAAAATGATGCAAACAGGAATGTTGGCTGTGTTTTAAAACAACGTTCCACAGGCAGGCGGATGGCACTCAAACACACGAAAAAGTCGGAAAATCGGCATTCAGCGACGCAAAAACCGGCCTACCCTGCGTTTTTAACGCAGAAATAGCTAAAACGCTTCGATGTTATTTTTTTGTTAAAATGAGACGTCATCATGCCGTAGCGCCCACTGCGCCCGCAGCGGGCGTATACTGTTGAGAATTGGCGTTACAGGCCGCGAAAACAGGCCTATAATTCGGCTCGCAAGCCCTCTGCGCATTGCACCATTTCATTGAGTGTCATGACTAATCTTAGCAAAATCTTATCCCTCGAAAACGTCCTCCTGGACCTGGAAGTCTCCAGCAAAAAGCGCGCTTTCGAGCAAGCCGGCCTGATCTTCGAAAACAATTACGGCATCGCCCGCTCCACCGTGTCGGACAATCTGTTTGCCCGCGAACGCCTGGGCTCGACGGGCCTGGGCCATGGCGTGGCCGTGCCGCATGGCCGCGTCAAGGGCAGCAAGACGCTGAAAGCGCCGCTGGGCGCCTTCGTGCGCCTGGCCGAGCCGATTCCATTCGAGTCGCCGGACGGCAAGCCCGTGAACCTGCTGTTTTTCCTGCTGATTCCCGATCATGTCACTCAGCAACATCTGGAAATCCTGTCGGAAATCGCCGAAATGTTTTCCGATGATGCTTTCCGCACGGCACTGGCCACGGATCCGGAGCCGAAATCCGTGCATTCGCGCATCGTCAATTGGCAACCTAGTCTTCAAGCGGCAGGTTAAACTTCAGGTATTCCTCCACTCCTGAAGAAGACTGCCATGTTGCAAACGCCGCTGACGATCCAACGCCTGTACGACGATAATCGTGAAAGTCTGCAACTGGGCTGGTTCGCCGGCTTTCCCGGCGGCGAACGCCTGATCTCCGGCGATGTCTCGTCGGCAGCCGACCAGGTGGGCCACTTGAACCTGATCCATCCGGGCCGCATCCAGGTCTTTGGCCACCAGGAAATCAATTACTACCAGCGCCTGAAGGTCAATACGCGCACCCACGTGATCGGCGAGCTGATCGCCGGCGGTCCGCCCGCCCTGATCATCGCGCAAGGGCTGGAAACGCCGCCCGACATCCTCGCCATCTGCGACGAGCAAAACATCCCCCTGTTCTCCACCCCGCTGCCGGCCGCGCAAGTGATCGACTTCCTGCGCGTCTACCTGTCGAAGAAACTGGCGCAGCGCATCATCATGCATGGCGTCTTCATGGACGTGCTGGGCGTGGGCGTGCTGATCACGGGCGACTCGGGCCTGGGCAAGAGCGAACTGGGGCTGGAGCTGATCTCGCGCAGCCACGGCCTGGTGGCCGACGACGCCGTCGAATTCTCGCGCATCGCGCCCAACATGATCGAGGGCCGCTGCCCGCCCCTGCTGCAAAACCTGCTGGAAGTGCGGGGACTGGGTTTGCTCGATATCAAGGCCATCTTTGGCGAAACGGCCGTGCGCCGCAAGATGCGCTTGAAACTGATCGTCCACCTGGTGCGCCGCAATGCGCTGGAGGAAGAGGTCGAGCGTCTGCCTTTCCTGTTCCCCACGGAAGACGTGCTGGGCTTGCCCGTGCGCAAGGTCGTCATCCCCGTCGCCGCCGGCCGCAACATCGCGGTGCTGCTGGAAGCGGCCGTGCGCAATACCATCTTGCAACTGCGCGGCATCGATACCTTGCAGGAGTTCATGGAGCGGCAACGACTCGCCATGAGTGGCGATTAATGTTGCAAGGAGTTCGCCCTTGCAAGGGCGAACCGTTGCGCAGGCACGCAGCAGTGCTGCGTGAATTCCCTGCTGCACCAACGACTCGCCATGAGTGGCGATTAATGTTGCAAGGAGTTCGCCCTTGCAAGGGCGAACCGTGACGCAGGCACGCAGCAGTGCTGCGTGAATTCCCTGCTGCACCAACGACTCGCCATGAGTGGCGATTAATGTTGCAAGGAGTGCGCCCTCCCAGCTGCGCGACGGTTTCACTTATTCAACAAGATAACCAAGACTAAGGTACGAATTGCAATAATCTGTAAAGATAATTGCTGCGGGAGCACAGGGCCGCTCTTTATTGTATGATCGGCCTATGCATATCGTCCTTATCACCGGAATCTCCGGCTCCGGCAAATCCGTCGCGCTCAATGTGCTGGAAGATACCGGTTATTATTGTGTCGACAACCTGCCGCCCGCATTGTTGCCAAGCCTGGTGCAAACCCTCCTCGATGAGGGCACGCCGAAACTGGCCGTGGCCGTCGATGCGCGCAGCGCCGAATCGCTCGTCAGCCTGCCCCACAATGTGGCGCTGCTGCGCGACCAGGGACACGATGTCAAGGTCATGTTCTTGACGGCCACCACGCATTCGCTGGTGGCGCGCTTCTCGGAAACGCGGCGCAGCCATCCCCTGTCGCACGAACTGCGCCCGAACCAGAATCCCGCCAGCCGCCGCACCCTGATCGAATGCATTTCGGAAGAGCGCGAACGCCTGTCGACCATCGAGCAGCTGGGCCATGTGATCGACACGTCGGAACTGAGCGCCAACAAGCTGCGCGCCTGGATCAAGGAAATGGTGGCGTCCGAACGCGCGCCGCTGACCCTGTTCTTCGAATCGTTCGCCTTCAAGCTGGGCGTGCCGCTGGACGCGGATTTCGTCTTCGACGTGCGCGCGCTGCCCAACCCGTATTACGACGTGGCCCTGCGCCCGCTGGACGGACGCGACGCTCCCGTGATCGCCTTCCTCGACGCGCAGCCAAGCGCGCTGGAGCTGCTGGCCGACATCCGCGCCTTCATCGAAAAATGGTTGCCGTCATTCAAGTCCGACAACCGCAGCTACCTGACCGTGGCCCTCGGCTGCACGGGCGGCCAGCACCGCTCCGTCTACATGGCGGAACGCCTGGCGCAGTACTTCGGCCCCAACGAGCGCGTCGTCCTGCGCCACCGCGAACGCAGCTAGTTAATCGAGGTGGCGCAGCGGATGCGCCAGGGCTGGCCAGACGGGCGCAAAGAAGGCTGCCACCATGGCAGCATCGACCTCGTCCAGGCTGGCAGGCTGCCAGCGCGGCGCATTGTCCTTGTCGACCACCAGCGCGCGCACGCCTTCGAGCACTTCGCCATGCGTGAAATTGTGGCGCACCACCGTGCGTTCCATGCGCAGGCAATCGGCCACGCCCAGGTGTGCGCCCCGCTGCAGCAATTCCAGGGTCACCGACATCATCAGCGGCGAGCGCAGGCGCATGGCCGCCAGCGCCTTGGCGGCAAACGCGCTGTCGTCCTGCGCCAGCGAGGCCATGATGGCCGCCACCGAAGCGGCGCCGAAGTGGCGGTCCAGCGCCGCGCGCGCCGCGGCCAGGGGAGCAGCGCCCGCCTCGGCCTGGAGTGGCGCCGCCAGCGCCTTGATGGCGACCGGCAAGGCCTCGCCCGGCGTCGACTCGAACAGGGCCAGCAATGCCCCCATCTGCGCCTCGGGCAGGTACACGTCGGCCAGGCCCGTGTACAGGGCATCGGCCGCGCCGATGGTCAACCCCGTCAAGCCCAGGTACAGTCCCAGACGGCCCGCCAGGCGGGACAGGAAATAACTGCCGCCCACGTCGGGGAACAGACCAATGTTGACTTCCGGCATGGCCATACGCGTGCGGTCTGTGACGATGCGCAACTGGTTGCCGGGGCCCGCCTGCGCCACGCCCATGCCGCCGCCCATCACCACGCCATTCATCACGGCAATATAGGGTTTCGGATAGAAATGAATGAGGTGGTTGAGGGCATATTCTTCCGTAAAGAAATCTTCCAGCAGCGCGCTGCCCCCTTGCGGCGTGGCCAGGCCCGCATCGTAAAAGAAACGGATGTCGCCCCCGGCGCACAGGGCCTTTTCACTGCTCGAACGGATCACCACGGCTTCCACCTGCGGATCGTCGCGCCAGGCCAGCAAGGTGGCGCTGAGGGCGCGCACCATCTCCAGCGACAGGGAATTCAAGGCTTTCGGACGGTCGAGCACGATGTGGCCCGTGCGGTTGCGGATAGAGGTCTGGACAAAGTCGCTCATGGCAGAATGGAAAGAAGTGAGTGTGGGAGCATTCTAGCGCCTGCGCGGCGAACCATGCGGACAACAGGTCCAGGCGCAAAAAAGGGCGCAATGTGCGCCCTTAGTTGATCACAACCGGTTGAAAGTCGCGGCCCGCTTAAGCGGCGGCGAATTCTTCTTCCGAGCTGTCTGGCAGATGCTTGATCGCCTCTTTACCGTGCCCTTGCACTTTGGTCTTGTACTTCATCACTTGCCGGTCCAGTTTGTCGATCAGGGTATCGATGGCGGCATACAGGTCTTGCGCCAGGCTTTCCACGTAGACGGTCTTGCCGCTCAGACGCAGGTTGACTTCGGCCTTTTGGCGTTTTTCTTTCTCTTTGAGGTTGTCGACGGTCAGAATCACGGCAATATCGATGACTTGATCGAAATGACGTTTTACACGTTCCAGTTTCGTTTGTACGTATTCACGGATGGCTGGTGTCACTTCGAGATGATGTCCGCTGATGGTGAGATTCATACACACTCCTAAAGATGATTCGGGTTCGTGCGGTCCATCGTATCCGGCCCGCAGAGGAACCGAAAAAAACTTACAAACACTTACGCAGGCTCACTGGCGGAATTTTCAATGCTTCCCGGTATTTGGCAACAGTACGTCGCGCAATCACCATGCCTTGTTCCCCCAGCATGTCCGCAATCTTACTGTCGGATAAAGGATTTTTAGGGTCTTCTGCTCCTGTCAGTTGCACGATCAATGCCCGTATCGCCGTCGATGACGCTTCGCCCCCCGCTTCGGTGGCGACGTGGCTACCAAAGAAATATTTCAACTCGAACATGCCGTGCGGGGTCAGCATGTACTTTTGAGTTGTTACCCGCGAGATAGTACTCTCGTGTAAACCCAGTGTATCAGCTATTTCACGGAGCACAAGGGGGCGCATGGCAACGGCCCCATGCGAGAAAAAGTTCTTTTGTCTTTCTACTATCGCCTGCGCCACGCGCAGGATGGTGTCGAAGCGCTGGCGCATGTTCTTGATGAGCCACTTGGCTTCCTGCAGCTGTGCGCCCATGGCGCCTTCGCCCTTGCCCTGCTTCAACAAATTGGCGTACATGGCGTTCACGCGCAGGCGCGGCATGACATCGTTGTTCAGGGTCACTTGCCAGCCATTGCGGGCGCGCTTGACGACGACGTCGGGCACGACGTAATCGGACACGTCCGAGGCAAACACGGCGCCCGGGTGCGGGTTGCACAGGCGGATCACCGTCTGCGCCTCGCGCAAGTCTTCGTCGTCGCAATCGAGGGCTTTTTTCAGCTTGTTGAAATCGCGCTGGGCAAACCAGGCCAGGTGCTTTTCCACGATGACGAGGGCCATGCGCCGCGTCACCAGGGCAACGTGCGGCAAGCGCTTGATCTGCAGCGCCAGGCATTCGGACGCATTGCGCGCACCTACGCCCGGCGGATCGAAACTTTGCAGCAGGGCCAAGGCCGTGCGCAGCTCGTCGGCGTCGATTTCCAGCTCTTCCGGCAAGCGCGCCAGGATGTCGTCGAGCGACTCTTCCAGGTAGCCATTGTCGTCGAGGGCGTCGATGATCAGCTCGACGAGCGCGCGGTCGCGCAATTCCAGCACCGTCACGCGCATCTGCTCCATCAGGTGCTCGCGCAGGGTGCAGTGGTGGGCCTCGAGTTGCGGACGGGAATCTTCGTCGTCGGGGGCCTTGCCGCGGCTCGCTTCGCTCCAGTCGCTGTCGGCGCCGTCCATGGCGGCCGGGCCCTCGCCCGCATCACCGTCAAACGTCTCGCCTTCCGCCGGCGCGGCGGGGGCCTCCTGGCCAGGCGGCTGGGGCGGCGCCTCGGCCGGCGCGGCCGTGGAACTCAGGGCGCCATCGGAGAGCAGGCGCAGCGAACGGTCGAGCGGATCGTCGAGGCGCTCGAGCAGGGGGTTGTCCGTCAGCAGTTGCTCGAGTTCCTGGTGCAATTCCAGGGTAGACAATTGCAACAGGCGTATCGATTGCTGCAACTGCGGCGTCAGTGCCAGGTGCTGCGAAGTGCGCAGCTGCAATGATTGTTTCATTGGCTCACATGCGGAAGTGTTCGCCCAGATAGACCCGGCGTACCGACTCGTTCGCGATGATGTCGTCGGGGCGTCCCGACGCCAGCACCGAGCCCTGGTTGATGATGTAGGCACGGTCGCAGATACCGAGCGTCTCGCGTACATTATGGTCCGTGATCAGCACGCCGATATTGCGCTCCTTCAAGAAACGCACGATGCGCTGGATCTCGATCACGGCGATCGGGTCGACGCCCGCGAACGGTTCGTCGAGCAGCACGAAGCGCGGGTCGGTGGCCAGCGCGCGGGCGATCTCCACGCGGCGGCGCTCGCCGCCGGACAGGGACAGCGCCTGGTTCTCGCGCAGCTTCTCGATCTGCAGGTCGGCCAGCAATTTGTCCAGGCGCTCCTCGATCTCGGCCTTCTTCAGGGGACGGCCTTCGACGGTCTGGATTTCCAGCACGGCGCGGATATTGTCTTCCACCGTCAGCTTGCGGAACACGGACGCCTCCTGCGGCAGGTAGGACAGGCCCATCTGCGCGCGGCGGTGGATCGGCAGGCTGGAGATATCCACGCCGCTGATGTCGATGGTGCCGCCATCGGACGGCACCAGGCCGACAATCATGTAGAACGAGGTGGTCTTGCCGGCGCCATTAGGCCCCAACAGGCCCACCACTTCGCCGCATTCGACTTGCAGCGACACATCGTGCACGACTTGCCGCTTGCCATAGGTTTTTTGCAGTCCGCGAACGATCAGGGTGCTGCCGCAACGTGTATTTTCCATTATTGCTTTCCTGGCGCTGGCGCCGCAGGCGCTTTTTCCGCCGCTGGGGCCTTGGTCTTCGGCTGGATCACCATGCGCACGCTGCCGGCACCGGGAGTGCTGGTGCCGCTGTCGGAATTTTCCATCGTAAACACTTCCTTGCGGCTGTCATACGAGATGAAGGCGCCATTGGCCACGTCCGTCGGCTTCGTACCTTCCAGGCGCGTCAGCTTGGCCTTGGAAAACAGTTTCACCACTTCCGTCTTGTTGTCGTATTCCACGCGCTCCGCCTCGCCCTCGACCCACAGGTCGCCCGCGCCGTCGCGCTTCTGGCGGAAGGTGGCCAGCTTGCCGGGATCGGCCCAGAAGGTGATGAACTGGTAGCCTTGCGGGTCTTCCGTGATCAAGGCGCGGCCCGCCTTCATGGTCAGCGTGCCCTTCACCAGCACGACGTCGCCCGTCAAAGTGCGCGTCTGCTTGACGTCATCGACCTGGCCGCGCTGGGCCGTGATGACGGCTTCCTTCTCGGAATCGGCCTTTTCGGCATGCGCCGTGCCCATCACGGCGAGTGAAAATAGGGTCAGCAGCAAGATGTTTTTCATATTATGGTTTCCTTGTTTCATTCTGTCATTTGGCCGCGGCAGCTGGCCGTGGTTTCGGCGGCAGCACGATGCGCAAGGCATTCTGCACTTCCACCACGCCGGTCGCATTGTTCGCCTTCATGCCCACGCCGTTGATGCGCGAGGAACCCGTCAGGATATCGACAGGCACGTCCGTTTCCATCCGTTCTTCATCCGGGTACACCGTCAGCGCTTCCGTCTTCAGGGTCAGGTTCTGCGCCTTCGGGCTGGCCACGCGGTCGACGACGACCTGGCGGTGCAGTTGCAGCCGGGTATTATTCTGGTCGATATGCGCCAGTTCCGCGTTCATGTTCATCGGCGGCATGCCGGGCGTGAGCTTGCGCACGAAGGGCTGGTCGATATCGGACGAATCGTCGGCCGGGTAATGCGTGAGCTTGGTGCCCGACACGATGTAGCTGGGCTTGCCCGTCAAATCCATGCGCACCAGGCTGAAATTGGTGATGAAATAATCAGGTTCGTCGAGGTGCTTGCTGGCATTGATATCCTGGGCATTCTTGTTCATCACCTCGAGCAGCCAGAAGCTGCCCAGCGCGACGACAACCGCACCCAGCACGGTAAAAATGATGCGCCAGCGATGGGCGCCTCCTGGCTTTTGCATAGTGCTTCACTCTCTCCAATGGCCCTGGCGGCAAGGCGCGGGCCTCACTCCAGGAACGGCGCCATGACGCGCGCATAGTTGTCCTGGGCGCGCAGCAGGAATTCACAGATCTCGCGCACGGCGCCACGGCCGCCGCCGGCCTGCGTCACATGGTGCGCCAGGTCCTGTACTTCCGCGCGGCCGCCCGGCACGCTGACGGCAAAGCCCACGCGGCGCAGGATGGGCGCATCGATGACATCGTCACCGATATAGCCGCATTGTTCTTCCGTCAAGCCCGTCAGCGCCAGCAGTTCACGGAACGGCGTCAGCTTGTCATGGCCACCTTGATGCACATGGGTAATGCCCAGGTCTTGCGCCCGACGCGCCGTGATGGGCGAGCGGCGCGCGCTGATGATGGCCGTCTGCACGCCCGATTCCTGCAGCAGCTTGATGCCCAGGCCATCATACACATTAAACGTTTTCATCATTTCGCCGTCCGGGCCGAAATGCAGGCTGCCGTCGGTGAGCACGCCGTCGACGTCAAAGATCATCAGTTTGACCTTGGCCGCGCGGGCCAGGTTGTCCGCTACGCTGTCCATCAGATCACCTTCGCTTGCGTCAGATCATGGATATGCAGGGCGCCCACCAGCTTGCCGTCGGCGTCCACCACCAGCATCTGGTTGATGCGGAACTGCTCCATCACGGCCACGGCATCGACGGCCAGGCGTTCGGGCGCGATGCTGCGCGGCTGCGCGTGCATGACGTCGCGGATGGCCACTTGCGTGAAATCCTGGACGCGCTCGAACATGCGGCGCAGGTCGCCATCGGTAAACACGCCCACGGGACGGTCGTCCGCATCGACGATGGCCGTCATGCCCATGCCCTTCTTCGTCATTTCTTCCAGCGCCTGCAGCAGCGACGCTTCCACGGGCACCTTCGGCACCCGCTCGCCGCTGCGCATGACGTCATGCACGTGGGTCAGCAGGCGGCGGCCCAGGGCGCCGCCCGGGTGCGAGCGGGCAAAATCTTCTTCCTTGAAGCCGCGCAAGTCGAGCAAGGCCACGGCGATGGCGTCGCCCAAGGCCAGGGTGACGGTGGTGCTGGCCGTCGGCGCCAGATTCAGCGGACAGGCTTCTTTCTCAACAGAAATATCCAGGTGCACGTCGGCCAGCTGGGCCAGGCTCGAATTCGGCTTGCCCGTCATGGAAATGAGCACGCCGCCCATGCGCTTGACGACGGGCATGATGGCCATCAGTTCCGACGATTCGCCCGAGTACGAGATGGCAATAAAGGCATCATCCGAGGTGACCATGCCCAGGTCGCCATGGGCCGCTTCGGCCGGATGCACGAACAGAGCCGGCGTGCCGGTGGACGCGAGGGTGGCGGCGATCTTGCGCGCGATATGGCCGGACTTGCCGATGCCGGAGACGACGACACGTCCCTTGCATTGCAGTAACAGCGCGACGGCGCGGCCGACGCTGTCGTCCGTGGCCAGGCGCGCGTGCAGCGCATTGATGGCGTCGGACTCGATCTGCAAGGTGGTGCGGGCCAGCGCGACGGCGCGCTCGGTGGTCGCTTGCATGTCAATTCGATCAAAAGCTTTCAGCATTGTTTTTTCATGGGTTACACTCATGCCCAAAGTATAAACGAATTAGGAAAGCAAAAAACTTGCCAGTCACAACAAACAACGATTTCCACTGACCGCACCGGGCAACCCATGTTTTCCTCGCTTGAACTGACCCTGATGTTACTCGGCAGCGCCGTGCTGGGCGTGGTCGCTTTCAGAATGTTGCACTTGCCGCCCATGCTGGGCTACCTGGCCGTCGGCATCGTCATCGGCCCCCACGCGCTGGGCCTGGCGGCGGAAAACGAGGCGAGCCACACCCTGGCCGAGTTCGGCGTCGTCTTCCTGATGTTTTCCATCGGCCTTGAATTCTCTCTTCCCAAGTTTCTCGCCATGCGGCGCATCGTCTTCGGGCTCGGCATGGCGCAGGTGGTCACCACCATCGTCGCCACCGTCGTCTTCGGCTGGTTCGTCGGGCGCTACCTGTCCGCCTATATCCACCTGAGCTGGCAGGCCGCCTTCGCCCTGGGCGGCGCGCTGGCCATGTCGTCGACGGCCATCGTCTCGAAGATGCTGACGGAGCGGCTGGAACTGGAAAGCGAGCACGGCCGCAAGATCATCGGCATCCTGCTGTTCCAGGACCTGGCCGTCGTGCCCCTGCTGATCCTCATCCCCGCCCTCACCCGCGATTCGGACAACCTGGCCGAAACCCTGGCCTGGGCCGGCGGCAAGGCCCTGGTCGTCCTCATCTTGCTGTTGTTCCTCGGCCAGAAGATGGTGCGCGGCTGGCTGACCATCGTCGCCAAGCGCCGTTCGCAGGAATTATTCATGCTCAACCTGCTCCTGATCACCCTGGGGGCGGCGTGGATCACGGAACGGGCCGGGCTGTCGCTTGCCCTGGGCGCGTTTGTTGCCGGCATGCTCATTTCCGAGACGGAATTCAAGCACCAGGTGGAAGAGGATATCAAGCCCTTCCGCGACGTGCTGCTGGGCCTGTTCTTCATCACCGTCGGCATGCTGCTCAATATCCGCGTGGTGCTCGACAACTGGTGGCTCGTCCTGCTCCTGCTGTGCGGCCCCGTGCTGCTGAAATTCGCCCTCATCGCGGGGCTGGCCCGGCTGTTCGGCTCCAGCAACGGCGTGGCCCTGCGCACGGGACTGGGACTGGCGCAGGCGGGCGAGTTCGGCTTCGTGCTGCTGAACCTGGCCGGCGGCATCAAGCTGATGGACCCCTTCGTCGTGCAGGTGGTGCTGGCGTCGATGGTGCTGTCGATGCTGGTGGCGCCCTTCCTCATCGCCAAGTCCGACGCCATCGTCATGAAACTGGCCGCCAACGACTGGATGATGCAGTCGCTGGCGCTCACGAAGATCGCCACGCGCACCATGGCCGCGCAAAAACACGTGCTGATCGCCGGCTTTGGCCGCAGCGGGCAAAGCCTGGCCACGCTGCTGGCGGAGGAAAAGATCGAATATCACGCGCTGGACCTGGACCCGGAACGGGTGCAGGAAGCGCAGCTGGCCGGTGCCCACGTGTCGTATGGCGACGCGGGCCGGCGCGAAAGCCTGGTGGCGGCCGGTATCTACCGGGCCAGCGCCGTCGTGATCACGTATGCGAACACGCCGTCGGCCCTGCGCCTGTTGCATTTGCTCAATGACATGGCACCCACCTTGCCCGTCATCGTGCGCAGCCACGACGACAGCGATCTCGACCAGTTGAAGAAGGCGGGCGCGGCCGAAGTGGTGCCGGAACTGATGGAAGGCAGCCTGATGCTGGCCTCGCACGCGCTGATCATGATGGGCGTGCCCCTGCGCCGCGTGGTGCACCGCGTGCAGGCGGCGCGCGAGGAGCGCTACGCCTCGCTGCGCGGCTATTTCCATGGCAGCAGCGACGCGGGCGACGATGCCGAACTGGAACGCCTGCATACGGTCACCGTCAGCGAAGACGCCCATTGCGTGGACCTGCCCTTGAGTGCGATCGACGTGGCCGGCTGCGGCGCGTTTGTCACGGCCATCCGCCGCGGCCGCGGCCGCCTGGAGGTCACGCCCGAGACGCAGCTGGCCAGCGGCGACGTGGTGGTGCTGCGCGGCACGGCCGACGCCGTGGCCAAGGCGGAAACCTTGCTATTGAAATAATCAGCCGGCGGGCGGCTGCCAGCTGACGACCTTGTTGCGGCCATCGGCCTTGGCCTGGTACAGGGCCTGGTCGGCGTGCGCCACCAGCTGCTGCGCCACCGTCTCGATGGGCAGCAGCGCCGCGTCCCCGTCCAGGCTGGCCACGCCGATGGACACGCTGACCCACGTCTGCGTGCTGCCCGGCAAGTCGAACATGGTGCCGGCGATGCTGGCGCGGATGCGTTCGGCCACGAAAGTGGCGCTGTCGAGGTCGGCATCGATCAGCAGCACGACGAATTCCTCGCCGCCGAAGCGGCCCAGCGCGTCCGAGCGGCGCAATTCCTGGCGGATGCGCGCGGCTACTTCGCGCAGCACTTCGTCGCCACCCTGGTGGCCATGCGTGTCATTGACCGATTTGAAATGGTCGATGTCGATATACATGCATGAAATGCAATAATTCTGGCGCCGCGCGCGCGCGATTTCTTCCAGCAGACGCCGGTCGATATAGCGGCGGTTATACACGCCCGTCAGGGAATCGGTGAGGCCGATGTATTTCAGCATTTCATTGCTGATCACGTTTTCCAGGCAGATGGCGATGATGGACGCCATGTGCTTGATGAAATCCGTGCCCAGCACGGGCGTGAAGCGCGTCACGTCGCTGCTAGCCAGGTTCAGGCTGCCGATCAGGCGCTTGTTGCGCAGCAAGGGTACCAGGGCCACGCTGCGCAGGGGCGCGTCGATTTGCGGAAACCGGGGGCCATGCACGGCGGCGTCGAACTGGCCCAGCAAGGGCAAGGGCGGCAAGGCCGCTTCGCCCTCGGCCACGGGCAGCGGCGGCGCAAAGCCCAGCTGCGCCACCTCATGCACGAACAGCAGTTGCGGAAAGGCGCTGAAATCGACGCCCAGCTTTTCCATCACGAGCACGATATCGTCGTCTTCGTCGAGCAGGCTCAGGGTGACGCCATCGAGGTCGGAAATGACGGGCAAGGTGCGGAAGATGGTGCCGATCAGCTCGGGAAACGTGGACGCGCCGACGATTTCCAGGTCGAACGCCTGGTGGCGGCACATGATGTCGTGGTTGCGCTCGACTTGTTCCAGCAAATAGGCCATGCGCGCGCGCAAGGCCTGGTTCTCGGCTTCAAGGCTGGCAATGCGCTGGGCCGGCGCGGCGGCATCGCTCCCCGGCTGGACCGGCTCTGGCGGTATTGCATGATTCATAGAAACCTTAAACCCTTCTGTGCGGGCGCCGCGCTTAAAATGCCAGTTCGAAACCGATTTCCTGTCCCACCACGATACGCTCGTCGCCGCCGGCGGTGACGATGGCATTCATGCCGAAGCAGATGGCGCCGTCGAGCTCGGGCTTGGCGCGGTAGCCTTGCATGACGTCGAGCGGGTCCGGACCCGGCACGCCCGTGGCCTGGTCCACGGATGGGATGGGGCAGCGCGAGCACGGCTTGACGGGTTTTAAGACGGTGGCGCCGAACTGCAGGAAATCGGCGTAGTCTTCCTCGAAGGCGCCGATGCCGCCGATGACCAGGTTCGGGCGGAAACGGTTCATCGGCAGCGCCTCGCGGCCGGCGGCGCGCAGCCTGTCATTGACATCGGCCAGCGAGGCATTGCCGGCGATCAGCACCGGGTAGCCATCGGCAAACATGGTCGAGGCGGCAACGCCATCCGTCCAGGTGGTGCTGGTGGCGCGCACCACGTCCGGGTGAAAGCGCGCCAGGCGGCACGGCACGCCGATGGCCTGGGAAAACCAGGTGGCCGTGACCTCGTCGCAATCGTAGGCGCGCACGGTATCGTCCCACACTTGCACGTCCAGCATCGGTGCCAGCTGCGGATGCGGCAAGCCCAGCTCGATTTCCAGGCGCAGCATGCCCGGCGCGCGCAATTCCAGGGTGGTGGCCTTGATGGACGGCACGATCAGCGCCATGCGCGGGTGTTCGCGCTGGGTCAGGAAGCGGCCCTGCGGGTCCACCACCATCCATTCGCGGTCAAACACGTGCTCGCTCATCAGGCCGGAACGCGTCAGCACCGCCTCGCGCAAGTGGATACCGGCGCAGGATTTGATGGGGTACAGAATGATGTCGGACAGGATGGCCATGGACCAAGGCAGTATCGCAGCTTCTGCCAGGAAGTTATTCAGAAGCGAAGTATGGCAGCAAAGCGGGCAAGCGTAAATCCGCCAGGCTCAGCCCGTGTGGCTGGCCCGGCGTGACGGCGATCAATAGGTATAGAAAATGCGCTGGATTTCTTGCGTGCTGTTGGTTTTGGTCAAGGCCAGCATCAGCAGGATGCGGGCTTTTTGCGGGTTCAGGGTGTCGGAGACGACACTGTCGAGTTCATCGTCATTGGCTTCGCCATTGCGCGCCACGATGCCTTGGCCGACGCGGCTCGAACGCACGATGAGCACGCCCTTCTGGCGCGCTTCCACCAGGGCCGGCTTCATTTGCGCGGCCACGCTGCCATCGCCCACGCCGGCGTGGATGATGCCCTTGGCACCGGCGGCGATGAAGGCGTCCATGCCGACGCGGTTCATGTTGGCGTAGCCATACACGATGTCCACTTGCGGCAGGGCATCGAGCTTGCTGATGTCAAATTCCGATTCCAGCGTGTGCTTGCGCGTCGACTGGCGGTAGAAAAACGCCTTGCTGCCCTGGATGTAGCCCAGCATGCCCAGTTCCGGCGACTTGAAGGTATCCGTGGTGGAGGTATTCGTCTTGGTGACTTCGCGCGCGGCGTTGATCTGGTCGTTCAAGGCCACCAGCACGCCCTTGCCCACGGCTTCCTTGCTGCCCGCCAGCATCACGGCGTTGTACAGGTTGATGGGACCGTCGGCCGAAATGGCCGTCGACGGGCGCATGGCGCCCACGACAACGACGGGTTTGTGGCTTTTCACGGTCAGGTTCAGGAAATACGCCGTCTCCTCGATGGTGTCCGTGCCGTGCGTGACGACCACGCCATCCACGTCAGGCGAAGCCAACAGCACGTTGATGCGCTTGGCCAGGGTCAGCCAGTGTTCATTGCCCATGCTTTCGCTGGCGATCTGGAAGACTTGCTCGCCTTTCACATTTGCCACTTTCTTGAGCTCCGGCACGGCCGCGATCAGGCGCTCCACGCCCACGGTGGCCGAGGTGTAGCCCACGGTGGTGGTGCTGTCGGCGCCGCTGCCGGCGATGGTGCCACCCGTGGCCAGGATCACCACATTCGGCAATTTGACGGCCGCCTGCTGTGCGCGCGCGGGCGCGGCAGCGATAAAGCCCATCAGCAAGGTGGCCAGCATCAACTGTGCACAAGAATGGAATTTGCGTGAAAACATGGTGCTCCTGTTCGGTGATGGGTCAAAGATAACAAAGTCGTGTGCAAATTATATGTCATCCATGCCCGGGAATTCCCCATTTCACCACGCCGGCGCAAACGTGCGCCCCCGTCCGTGCGCTACAGTGGCGTCATGTCCACACTGCCGCCCCCGACCATGCCGCGCCGCGCCATCCTTGCCCTGGTATTGATGGCGCTATGCGCCTGCTCCATGCAGGTGGAACTGCGCATGGCGGCACAGCAGGAGCAGTTCGGGCGCGAGGCGGCCAGCCAGGGCGACTGGGCGCAAGCCCTGCGCAGCTATGCGGCCGCGGCCAAGAATGTCGAACTGGGCCATGGCGACGCGGCGTGGCAAGCCAGGCTGCACTACCAGGCCGGACGCGCCGCCAGCGCCGCGTGCCGCGACGAGGCGGCCAAATGGCATTTCCGCAACGCCATCGCCCTGGCGAGGCAGGACGGACAATCGCCAGCCCCCGGCGAGTTGATGGACCGGTATCAAGGCCAGGGCAAGGCGTGCGGCGCCGGAGACTAGCCGCCACAAAAAGATTGCATCAAAGAAAAAGTTGTAGATAATGGCAAGCTTGGCCCGTGCGGCGCCCGCCGCGCGCCAGCACACCGATTCTATGCCTGCCAGCAAACTCCTACCCATTATCCTGCTCGCCGCGCTGTTGCCAGCCTGCCGCAGCATGCCGCCCTATGCGGGGCCGCACGGTCCCGGCACGCCCGCCGTCATCGAAAGCTTTGTAACGCCGCTGAGTTTTTGCGGCTTGCTCACGCCGGGTATTTGTCATGCCGACATCTTGTTGATCGACAAAAGCAAGCTGACGCAAGAATTGCCTGAAATCGCCCTCGACGCCGGCCCGCACCGGCTGGTGGTGCGTTGCCTGAGCAATATGACCCTGGCCACGGGCGGCAACGAGACGTCGATCCACACGTTCCGCATGGATTTCCGTCCCGGTGCCCGCTACCGCTTCGACGCCAGGGTCGTCGACAACCGCTGCCAGCTGGCCATCGCCGACAAGGCCAGCGGACTACGCAGCGAAGCGGTGGAGACGCATTAAACAGACTGATCAGGTCATGGCACCGGCAGGACACGCAAACGGGCAATAAAAAAACCCTGCAAATCCATGACTTGCAGGGTTCGTTGTCGCCCCATCTGAGGCTGGTGCCTGGAATTAGACGTTGAACAGGAAGTTCAGCACGTCGCCGTCCTTGACGACGTATTCCTTGCCTTCGGCGCGCATCTTGCCCGCTTCCTTGGCGCCCGCTTCGCCCTTGTAGGCGATGAAGTCATCATAGGCGATGGTTTGCGCGCGGATGAAGCCACGTTCGAAGTCGGTGTGGATCACGCCGGCCGCCTGCGGCGCCGTGGCGCCCACGGGGATGGTCCAGGCGCGCACTTCCTTCACGCCTGCCGTGAAGTAGGTTTGCAGGCCCAGCAGCTTGTAGCCGGCGCGGATCAGACGATCCAGGCCTGGCTCTTCCATGCCCATGTCGGCCAGGAAAGCGCCCTTGTCGGCGTCGTCCAGGTCGGCGATTTCCGCTTCCAGCGCGGCGCAGATGGCAACGATAGGGGCGTTCTGCGATTTCGCGTAGGCAGTCAGCTGGTCCAGCAGCGGGTTGTCCGTGAAGCCCGTGTCCGACACGTTGGCCACGAACATGGCCGGCTTGGCCGTGATCAGGCACAAAGGCTTGATCAGTTCCATTTCGTCGGCATCCAGGCCCATGGCGCGCACGGGTTTCGCATCGTTCAGGTACGGCATCATGCGTTCCATGATAGCCAGCAGCTTGGCCGCGTCCTTGTCGCCCGAGCGGGCTTTCTTGTTTTCGCGGTGGATGGCTTTTTCCACGGTGCCCATGTCGGCCAGCGCCAGTTCGGTCTGGATGACTTCGATATCGTCGAGCGGGTTGATCTTGCCGGCCACGTGGATGACGTTGTCATCTTCGAAGCAGCGCACGACGTTGACGATGGCGTCCGTTTCGCGGATGTGCGACAGGAACTGGTTGCCCAGGCCCTCGCCCTTCGATGCACCGGCCACCAGGCCGGCGATGTCGACGAATTCCACGATGGCGTTGACCATGCGTTCCGGCTTGACGATGGCGGCCAGCGCATCCATGCGCGGATCCGGCACTTCGACGACGCCGACGTTCGGCTCGATGGTGCAGAACGGATAGTTTTCAGCCGGAATGCCGGCTTTCGTCAGTGCATTGAACAGGGTGGACTTGCCGACGTTCGGCAAGCCGACGATACCGCATTGGAGACTCATGGAAAACCTTTAAATAATCAATATTGCCGGCAAGCGGCTGGTGCAAAACGGCCGTTGCGGGCGTTTTCTGGATAATCTTGCTGTATTAATGCTTGTAAGGGTCAATTGTACCTCTATGCACCCTACTCTTCAAAAAAACCGCCCCTGATGCGGCTAACTGCCGCCGTCGCCGTCGTCCGGCTGCGACGCATCGAATTCGAGGATGTCGCCGGGCTGGCATTCCAGCATTTCGCAAATTTTCGACAGCGTATCGAAGCGCACGCCGCGCACCTTGCCCGACTTTAAGAGGGACAGGTTCTGCTCCGTGATGCCGATGAAGGCGGCCAGTTCCTTCGATTTCACTTTTTTCCTGGCCAGTACCAGGTCGAGGCGCACGACGATACCCATCAGATGAACCCGCTGTTTTCATCGGCCAGGCGCTGGCCTTCATGGAGGATTTGCGCCAGAGCAAAGAACACTGAACACAGCAGCAAGGTCCACAGGTCGCCGCCCGTGATGTCGACCACCAGGCGCAACTGGCTCGCCCCCTGTTCCAGCAAGCCGAACAGCATGCCCCGCACGGTCGGCTCCAGCAAGGTCAAGAACGTTCCCAGCAGCAAGCCGCCCGCGAAACGGCGAAAGTGCGCCACCACCTCGGGCGTGAAGTACACCCCGTGTTCGAACTGGCGCAAGACCCGGGCCAGCTGGCGCACGGCATCGCCCAGCACCAGCAAGGCCGGCAAGGCCAGCGCCAGGCCCAGTCCCCGCTGCCACAGGGGCATGGCGGCGAGGCGCTCGAATGGCTGGCCCTGCAATTGCAGCAACAGTTCATACATGCCGGCGCCGCCGACCGCGCCCTGCACGGCCGGCGCGGGCGCCAGCCAGCCCAGCACCGTCAGCAGCAGGTACAGCAGAAAGAATCCCGAGACGCCGTAGCGCACGCGCCGGCTCAGCGCCGCCGGCCCCGTCTGATTTTTTTTCATATTTAAAAATTTAAAAGTATACGAAAGCGTCAAGTGTCGCTAGAATAAATTATCGTAAAACAATAATTAAATCATGTTTTGCGACCATTTTAACATGCCCGCCCTACCCTATCGACTGGAGACACCATGAAAACCCTGCTTGCCTCACTCGTTTGCAGCACCGCCATCTTGCTCGGCGGCACCGCCCGCGCCCATGACCTGGATGGCATGCTGCAGCAGGCGCTGGCCGACAAGAGCGTGCCGGCCATGGCCATACTCGTGATCCGCGACGGCAAGATCGAAGCGCAGGCGCAGGCGGGCGTGCGCGCCAATGACGGCCACGACGCCGTGCGCGCCGATGACGTGTGGAATATCGGTTCCGACGGCAAGGCCATGACGGTGACCCTGATCGCGCGGCTGGTGGAACGGGGCGTGCTGGCGTGGGATGCGCCGCTGTCGAGCATGCTGCCCGCGCTGGCCGGCGGCATGCGCGCCGAATACCGCGACGTCAACCTGATGGATCTGCTGTCGCACCGCGCCGGACTGCCGCCCAATCCCGATGAAGCGTGGATCAATGCCACCTACACGGATACGCGTCCCTTGCCCCTGCTGCGCCAGGAATACGCGCAGCGCGCGCTGGCCGATGCGCCCGTGGCCGCGCCGCGCGGCGAATCACACTACTCGAATAGCGGCGCCTTGATCGCCGCCGCCATCGCGGAGCGTGTCACGGGCAAGACGTATGAGGAGTTGATGCAGGCCGAAGTGTTCGGCCCGCTGGGCATGCAAGCCGCCTTCGGCCCCACCGTGCGCGGGCAAAACCTGGGCCACAAGGAAAACAAGCCCATCGCCGGCCTGATGGCCAGCAATCCGCTGATGATGGCGCCCGACGGAGAGATTCACCTGAGCATGGCCGACTGGGCCAAGTTTGCGCTCGATCAACTGCAGGGCGAACAAGGCAAGGGCAAGCTGCTGAAACGGGAAACGTATGTCTTGCTACACACGGCGCAAGGCGACACGAACGCGGCACTCGGCTGGGGCGTGATGCACTTCCCGCCCCAGGCGCCGCAGCGCGTGCTGACACACCAGGGCTCGAACGGCTACTGGCACGCGCTGATCGCGCTGGCGCCCGGCAGCGGCGACGGCTTGCTGATCGCCGCCAACGCGGGCGAAGGCAGCAGCGCCCAGGCCAGCCAGCAGCAGATGGCGAAAACCATCATGGCCGGCTTCGGCAAGGCGGGGAAGTAATCAGGCGGTGTGCAGCTTCATGGTGGCCGCCTCGAACTTGCCTTCGACGATCTGCGGCATGACCTGCAAGGATTTTTCTATCGCTTGCTCGATCAGCTCCTGGTCTTCGCGGCGCGGGCGGTGCAGCACGAAATCGGCCACCTGCTGCTGCAGGCTCAGGGTGCGCGGATGGCCGATGCCCAGGCGCAAGCGCCAGTAATCCTGCGTGCCCAGCGCCGCCGTGATGTCTTTCAAGCCATTGTGGCCGCCGGCCGAGCCGCCCTTCTTCAGGCGGGCGATGCCCGGCATCAGATCGAGTTCATCGTGCACGACCAGCACTTCGTCGGCGGCGATCTTGAAAAAGCGCGCCAGCGCGCCCACGGACTGGCCCGAGCGGTTCATGAACGTCAGCGGTTCGAGCAGCCAGACTTCGTTGCCGCCAATCGACGTTTTCGCCAGCATGGCGTTGTAGCGCGAATCGCGCTGCAGGCGCGTGCCCGGCAGGCTGTTGGCGAGGTTGTCCACCAGCCAGAAGCCGGCATTGTGGCGGGTTTGTTCGTACTCGGGTCCCGGGTTGCCGAGGCCGACGATCAGGCGTATGGGCATGGCTGTGTCTGCAAGGTAAAAGAAAGCATTATCGGTGAAAACAGGCAGAAAAAAACCCGCGCGGCGAACCTGGCGGGTTTTTCCTTGCAACTACCGCATTGCTGCGGCGGCAAAATTACTTCTTGTCAGCAACAACTTCAGCAGCAGCGGCTTCAGCAGCAACGTGGCCAGCCGGTACCGAAGCGGTAGCGATGGTCAGGTTGGCGCCGTGGGTGACAGCGGTCACGCCAGCTGGCAGGACCAGGTCGCCTACGTGCAGCGAGTGACCGACGTCGATGTTCGACAGGTCAACGTTGATGAATTCTGGCAGTTGGCCTGGCAGGCACGAAACTTCGATTTCGTTCGCTACGTGGCTGATGGTCGCGCCGTGCAGTTTGACTGCTGGGGAAACGTCAGCGTTTACGAAGTGCAGTGCCACTTTCACGTGGATAGCTTGCTTAGCGTCAACGCGTTGGAAGTCAGCGTGCAGAACCAGTTGTTTGTATGCGTGGACTTGGAAGTCGCGCAGCAGAACTTGCTGGGAAACGCCGTCGATTTCCAGATCCAGGATCGACGAGTGGAACACTTCTTTTTTCAGCGCGTGGTACAGGGCGTTGTGATCCAGCGAGATCAGCACTGGGGCTTCAGCGCCGCCGTAGACGATACCAGGGGTTTGGCCGGAAATGCGCAGGCGGCGGCTCGCTCCGGAACCTTGCAATTCGCGTTTAAATGCGATAACTTTCATGTGAAACTCCAAGAAGAACAAGGCTTGCGCCTTGTGTTATGAGGACTCCCGCGACCAGGAATCCTCGAAAATGGGCGCATGCGCGCCCCGAAAACTAAAATACTACGGCGCAACAGGCAAAAAGCCGGTCGCGCCGCAGGTGACGTCTGTTGCTGCTCTTGTCGAATTAATCGATAAAGAGGGAAATAACCGAATCGCCCTTGATGATGCGTTTGAACGTCTCGGCCAGCAGCGGCGCGCACGTCAATTGACGGATCTTGCCGCAGGCCAGGGCCGCTTCGGACAGGGGAATCGTGTCGGTCACGACCAGCTCATCGAGTGGCGAGGCCGAAATACGGTCGATCGCCGGGCCGGACAGCACCGCGTGCGTGCAATATGCCACGACTTTTTTCGCGCCGCGCTCCTTGAGCACTTCGGCAGCCTTGGTCAGGGTGCCTGCCGTGTCGACCATGTCATCCATGATCACGCAGTTGCGGCCTTCGACTTCACCGATGATGTTCATCACTTCGGACACGTTCGCTTTTGGACGGCGCTTGTCGATGATGGCCAGGTCGCAGCCCAGGCGTTTGGCCAGGGCGCGCGCACGTACCACACCGCCGACGTCCGGCGACACCACCAGCAAATCCTGGTAGTTTTTCTTTTGCAGGTCGCCCAGCAAAATTGGCGAAGCGTAGATGTTGTCGACTGGGATATCGAAGAAACCTTGAATCTGGTCGGCGTGCAAGTCCATGATCAGGACGCGCTCGACACCGGCTTCTTCCAGCATGTTCGCCACCACCTTGGCCGAAATCGCCACACGCGCGGAGCGGGGACGACGGTCTTGGCGGGCGTAGCCGAAGTAAGGAATCGCGGCGGTGATGCGGCCAGCGGAAGCACGTTTCAAGGCATCAACCATCAGCATGATTTCCATCAAGCTGTCGTTGGTTGGAGCACAGGTGGATTGCAAAACAAAAACATCCTTGCCGCGCACGTTTTCGTTGATCTCGACCATTACTTCGCCGTCGGAGAATTTCGAAACGTTTGCTTTACCGAGAGGGATGCCGAGGTTTTTTGCGACCCCCTCTGCTAACGCTGGATTCGCGTTGCCGGTAAAAACCATCAGGTTTTCGTAAGCCATGGGAGTCCCAAGAGGTGATATAGAAGTCTTGAAAAGCACTAACCGGGCATAGGCCCGGTCAGTCACTGTTTAGAATATGCCGCGTGGCGACACATCTGCTTTTTCCCGCACTGGACACCAACTTCGCATCGACAGACTACGGTGAAATGGGTGGCAGGGGAAGAAGGATTCGAACCTTCGCATGCTGGAATCAAAATCCAGTGCCTTAACCAGCTTGGCGATTCCCCTACGTTACTGACTGCTTGCCGTCATGTTGGCCAGTATTATACCGACTATTTGACGCTAAGCAAAATCTTTTTTTGCTGCTTACTTTTCATCACAACATCGTGAGCATCGGATGGCGATTCAGCGCTTTTGCCTTCCAGGCTACCCAGACAGGTGGCACATTTCTGAGCACCGCATCCGCTTCTTCTGCACTGGAAAACGCACTGAATACACAAGCACCGGAACCAGTCATCCTGGCCTCACCGTAAGCACCCAGCCATTCTACCGCATCTGCTACCGGCTTGAAAAGACTGCATGCCACTTGCTGTAAATCATTTTTACCAAACCCGCCCGCATCGTTTCCTTCTGCGAGGTACCTGGAAAAGTCCGCTATTGTGACGGGTTCAGTATTCCTCGTCAAGCCTTCCGCGCAAAAAATTGCAGCGGTGGGCACCTGCACGCCCGGCTCGATCACCACGTACCAGCAATCGGGCGTGAGGACAGGCTGCAGGGCCTCACCCACGCCCTCGGCAAAGGCATTCTCGCCAAAGATGAAAAACGGGATATCGGCGCCCAGCGGCAGGCCCAGCGCCATCAATTCATCACGCCTCAAACCGGCCTGCCACAGGCGGTTCAGCGCCATCAGGACAGTGGCCGCATCGGACGAGCCGCCCCCCAGGCCGCCGCCCATGGGCAGCACCTTGTCGATGGCGATATCGACGCCGCGCGGCAAGGCGCCCGTGCGACGCAGCACTTCGGCCTGCAGCAGTTTCGCGGCGCGGATGATCAGGTCCTGTTCTTCCGGCACGCCGGCCAGCGCCGTCACGCGGCGGATCGCCGTATCGTCGCGCAAGGCGAAATGCAGGGTGTCGCCATGATCCAGCAGCTGGAACACCGTCTGCAGCAGATGATAGCCATCGGCGCGGCGGCCGTTGACGTGCAAAAATAAGTTCAGCTTGGCGGGAGCCGGGCAATTGTTCAGGGTCGTCAGTGTCATGGTGCGGTTACAGGTGCGGAAGGCGCGGGATCGAGCACGATGCGCAGCGACACGGCATCGGCCTGCGCGCTGGTGGTGCGCTCGGCATCGATACGCCGCGGTTGCGGCAAGGCGCCCGGTGTATTCTCAGGCGCATCTTGCCACGACACATAGCGCAAGCGCCAGCCGTCCTTGGTCGTCACGCTGTCGTTGGCGGGCGAGGCGACGAAGCGCTTGCCGTCGGCGCCCATGGCATAGCCTTGCAGCCAGTCGCGCAAGCCCGACACGGGCAAGGACCAGCCCAGCATCTGCGCGCTCAGGGTATCGACGTCGGGTGCGCGGCGCGGCGCCTTGCCGCTCTGCGTCAGGACGGCTTCCTGCGGCGTGACGGCGATGGTCGCCAGGGTGCTGCCCACGGGCGTAAACAGGGTCACGTCCGTGCGCTGGGCCGTCTGCTGCCAGTTGAAGTTGACGGTGGCCGACTCGGGCTTGTCATCCTTCTGGTACACGACGTTCAGGCGGCCCGTCAGCTCTACCTGCTCGCGGTAGGGCGCGACGGTGTTGGCGGATGGCGCGGCGCCGGACGAAAAGGGGGAAGGCAGGGTCGAGCAGGCCGACAGGGCCAGGCACAGTGCAGCCAGGGGCAGGAGATGTTTAGACATGGGCAAAAGGAAAAACCAGCGCCGCGACGCTGGTTTGGATAGTGGAGTTAATCGCTGCAATCACAGGCTGACATTCAGGCGCGCCAGGGTGCTTTTCAGCGCCTCGTTTTTCGGGTCCTTGCCTTGCGCTTCGCGCCACAGCTTTTGCGCTTCGTCCCTCTCGCCCTTCTGCCACAGCACTTCGCCCAGGTGGACGGCGATTTCCGGATCGCTGCGCACGGCATAGGCGCGGCGCAGCGCCGTTTCCGCGGCGGCCAGGTTGCCCATGCGGAACTGCACCCAGCCCATGCTGTCCATGATGAACGGGTCGCCAGGCGCCATCTGCAGCGCCTTCTCGATCAGCGCATACGCTTCCGGCAGGCGGACGCCGCGCTCGGCCAGCGAGTAGCCCAGGGCGTTGTACGCATGCTGGTTGTCGGGCGCCAGCGCCATCACGCGGCGCAGACTGGCCTCCATCAGATCGAGTTTATCCAGGCGCTCGGCCAGCAAGGCATAGTCGTACAGCAGTTCCGGATTGTCGGGGAAGCGCAGCAAGGCGTTTTCCAGCACCGTGTAGGCGCTTTGCACGTAGCCGGCGTCGCGCAGGAATTGCGCGTCGACCAGCAGCACCTGCGCCTGGTTCGCCGGATCGTCCGTTTCGATTTCCGTCAGCGCCTTGCGCGCCGCATCGAGATTGCCGCCACGGGCGATCAGCTGGGCGCGGCGCAGGCGGCCATCGAAATAGCCGGCCGACTCGCGGTTGTCGATCTTGTCCAGCCAGGCGATGGCGCCGGCCGTGTCGCCGCGCGTCTCGGCGATCTGCGACAGGATCATCAGGGCCTTGAACGGATCGCGCGCATCGCCAGGCGATTTCTCGAGCACGGCCAGGAAACGCTTGAAGTACTGCTCGGCGCCCTTGGTATCTTCCAGCTGCAGCGCCACGATGCCGAGCGCATACAGGGCGCCCACGTTATCGGGCGCGCTTTTCAGCAGCAGCAGGAACTGGTCGCGCGCCGGCTCGAGCTGCTTTTGCTCGACCAGCAGGCGCGCATACGCGCCGCGCACCTCGACGGCATCGGGATTCTTGTCCAGGAAGGCGGCCAGCACCTTGCCTGCCGCCTCGGACTCGCCCGTCACCTGCGCCAGGGTCAGCACGGCCAGTTCGGAATTGGGCTTGATGGCCAGCGCCTTGTTCGCTTCGCCGATGGCGCGGTCTCGTTCGCCGATCGACAGGGCGCCCTGCGCCAGCACCAGGTGCGCCTCGAACATGTCCAGGTAGGGCTGCACCAGGCGCGTCACCATCGAGTAGGCATACAGCTTGTCATTCGCCCGCGCCAGGATCTGCTGCATCTGGAACAGGGCCACGCCGCGCGCGCCCGCCGGCGCATTGGCCAGGCGTTCGGCGAAAATCGGCTCCGCCTCCTCGATCTTGTCCGTCAGGACGACGAAGCCGAGAAAGAACTGCGTCGCCTCGTCCGATTCCGGTGCCAGCTCGCGCCACAGGCGGATGGCCGCCAGCGCCTCGCCACCCTGCTTGGCGGCCAGCGCCATTTCGGAAGCGCGACGCGCCAGACGCGGATCGCGCGTCTGCTGTGCCGCCACCATCATGGTCACGTACGGCCCCTGCCACTGGCCGCTCTTGAATTCCATTTCAGCCTTGGTCAGCTTGTACAGCAGGTCGCTGCTCAATTCGACCTTGGGCAGCTTCTCGTCCCTGGCGTCGTCACCGGACTCGGTGCCCGGCACTGGCTGCGCCGTGGCCGCAGCGGGGCTGGCCGCCCCATCGGCAGGGACGGCAGGCGTCTGCGCCATGGCATGCGTGGCCATCAGGGCGGACAAGGTTACAATGGCGAAAGCGTTTTTCAAAGGCTGATCCTGGCTAAACGGCAAAGTTTGATTCTACGCCCAACCCGCAGATTGCGTACTTCACGTATGTAACGAAATATATACACTGGCGTGACGTATGCTCTCCGGGCCAGCCGTCGGCCGGTCGCCCGCCTGTTTTTTGTCCGCTGTTCATTCGTTCGAGTCCTATGCCAGAATTGCCAGAAGTTGAAGTTACACGGCGCGGTGTCGCGCCCCATCTCGAGGGCCGCGCCGTGCGTTCCGTCGTGCTGCGCCGCGACGGCCTGCGCTGGCCCTTCCCCCCTGCCCTGGGCGAACAGCTGTCTGGACAAACCATCGGCCTGACGGGGCGGCGCGGCAAATACCTGCTGATCCACTTCCGCCACGGCACCCTGATCATCCACCTGGGCATGTCGGGCCACCTGCGCGTGCTGCCGCCGGGGACGGAAGCGCAAAAGCACGACCATTTCGACCTGATCGTGGAAGACGCGGACGGCGCCAGCCAGGTGCTGCGCATGACGGACCCGCGCCGCTTCGGCGCCGTGCTGTGGCACGACGAGGCCGACGGCCCGCTCGACAGCCACGTGCTGCTGCGCGGCCTGGGCACGGAACCGCTGGAAGGCGGCTTCACGGGCCGGCTGCTGTTCGAAAAAACGCGCAACAAGGGCGCCAGCATCAAGCAGGTGCTGATGGCGGGCGACATCGTCGTCGGCGTGGGCAATATCTATTGTTCCGAAAGCCTGTTCCGCGCGGGGATCAACCCGAAGACGCCGGCGCGGCGCATCGGCCTGGCCCGCTACGAGAAACTGGCACAGGCCATCCGCGACGTACTGGCCGAAGCCATCGTCCAGGGCGGCAGCACCCTGCGCGACTTCATCGGCGTGAACGGCCAGTCCGGCTACTTCCAGCAGACGTATTTCACGTACAACCGCACGGGCAAGCCATGCCGCGTCTGCGGCGCGCCGATCCGGCAAATCGTGCAGGGACAGCGTTCCACGTTTTACTGCGTGAATTGCCAGAAATAGCGGTCAACAGTAAGAAGTCATAGGCAAAGGGAGCCAGATGGTCAGGGACTTGGAACAATACAGCGCATGGCGCCAGGACGTGCTGGCCGCCTTGCAGGCATACCGGCAGGCCGCCAGCGCGGCGGGCCTGGTCGACGGCGCCAGTGCGCTGCGCCTGGCGCGCTGCGTCTCCCGCCTGCTCGATGACCGTCTATCGGTCGCCTTCGTGGCGGAATTCTCGCGCGGCAAATCCGAGCTGATCAACGCCATCTTCTTTGCCGGCTACGGCCAGCGCATCCTGCCCTCTGGCGCTGGGCGCACCACCATGTGTCCCACCGAACTGCTGTACGACGCCGCCTGGCAGCCGTCCATCCGCCTGCTGCCCATCGAGACGCGCGCGCAGAACCTGTCGACCAGCGACTACCGCGACCTGCCCGCCGCCTGGACCGTCCTGCCGCTGAACATCGACGCGGGCGGCGACATGCAGGAAGCCCTGCGCCAGGTCAGCCTGACCAAAAAAGTCAGCGCGGAAGAAGCCGCCCGCTATGGCCTGTACGACGCCGACGATGCCGATGCCCCGTCCATGGTCGATGAGCACGGCCAGGTGGAAATCTCCATGTGGCGCCACGCCATCATCAACTTCCCCCATCCGCTGCTGCAGCAGGGTCTCGTCATCCTCGACACGCCCGGCCTGAACGCCATCGGCACGGAACCGGAACTGACCCTGAACCTGATCCCGAATGCGCACGCGGTGCTGTTCATCCTGGCGGCCGACACGGGCGTCACGCGCAGCGACATCGAAGTCTGGCGCAACCATATCGGCGCCGGCGCGGGGCGCCTGGTGGTGCTCAACAAGATCGACAGCATGTGGGACGAATTGCGCGGCGACGCCGAGGTGGCGCAGGCCATCGAACGCCAGCAGGCCAGCGTGGCCCACTTGCTGACGCTGGACGCGGGCCAGGTGTTCCCCGTTTCGGCGCAAAAGGCCCTGGTGGGCAAGATCAACCACGACGCCGCGCTGCTGGACAAGAGCCGCCTGCAGGCGCTGGAAACGGCCCTGTTCGAAGAGCTGATCCCCGCGCGCAAGGACATCATCCGGCACCAGCTGGCATTCGACCTGGATGCGATTCAATCGGCGCAGCAGGTGCAGGCGGCGGCGCGCGCGCGCGGCATCGCCGAGCAGCTGCACGAGCTGCACAGCCTGCGCGGCAAGAACCAGAGCGTCATCGCCCACATGATGCGGCGCGTCGATATCGAGAAGAAGGAATTCGACAGCAGCCTGTTCAAGCTGCAGGCGACGCGCGCCGTATTTACGCGCCTGTCGACGGAGCTGTACACGAGCCTGGGCATGGACATCGTGCGCGACGATATCGACGGCGTGCGCACGGCCATGCAGCGCAGCCGCTTCTTCACGGGCTTGCGCGACGCCATGCGCCAGTATTTCGAGCGCATCGGCCATAACCTCGACCGTTCGGAAGGCAAGACGGCCGAGATCACGGAAATGATGAACGTGATGTACCGCAAATTCGCCGCCGAACACGGCCTGGCGCTGGCCTTGCCGATGCCGTTTTCGCTGGCACGCTACCGCCAGGAGATCGCCGACATCGAAGCCGTCTACCATAAGCAATTCGGCACGGCGACCCTGCTCACCACCAGCCGGGTCGTACTGATGGAAAAATTCTTCGACACCATCGCCTCGCGCGTGCGCCGCAGCTTCAGCAACGCCAACGACGACGCCAGCGCCTGGCTGAAGGTCATCATGGCGCCGCTCGAAGCACAGATCGTCGAATACAAGGAACAGCTGAAACTGCGCTTTGCCTCGATCCAGCGCATCCACGACGCGACGGGCAGCCTGGAACAGAAAATCGCCGGCTTTGAAGCCAGCCTGGCGGCGCTCGAACGCGACAAGGCGCAGCTGGCGCAACTGCTCGCCATCGTGCGCGCCACCAGCGCCACTTAACACACACGCCATAACACGCTACAAGATACTGGAACCCTGCATGAAACGTCTGCTGCATCCGCTCTCGCCCGTCACGGGCGCGGCACCTTTTGAAGACTATATCGACCCCACTTTTTCCGCCACCGTCATCGCTTGGCAACAGCAGCATGGCCGCCACGCGCTGCCGTGGCAAAACACGCGCGACGCTTACCTGATCTGGCTGTCCGAAATCATGCTGCAGCAAACGCAGGTGACGGCCGTGCTGGGCTACTACGCGCGCTTCCTCGAACGCTTTCCCACCCTGCGCGATTTGGCCTCAGCCCCGGTGGAAGACGTGATGGCGCAGTGGAGCGGCCTCGGTTACTACACGCGGGCGCGCAACCTGCACAAGTGCGCGCAGCGCGTGGTGGCCGAATACGACGGCGTCTTCCCCAGCGACCCGCTGCTACTGGCCGACCTGCCCGGCATCGGCCGCTCGACGGCGGCCGCCATCTCCGCATTCTCCAGCGGCACGCGCGCGGCCATCATGGACGGCAACGTCAAGCGCGTCTTCGCCCGCACCTTCGGCATCGATGCCTATCCCGGTGAAAAACGGGTCGAGGAAGCCATGTGGCGCCGCGCCGAGGCGCTGCTGCCGGCAACCGGCATCGAAGCCTACACGCAAGGCCTGATGGACTTCGGCGCCACCCTGTGCACGCGCAGCAGCCCCGATTGCGGCCGCTGCCCGCTGCAGCCCCGCTGCGTGGCCTACGCCACCGGCCGCACCAAGGATCTGCCCGTGCGCAAGCCAAAGAAAGCCAGCCCGGAAAAACATGCCGTCATGCTCGTCATCATCGACGACGGCCAGGTACTGCTGGAGCAGCGCCCCGGCTCGGGAATCTGGGGCGGTCTGCTGTCCTTGCCCGAACTCGATGGCCACGTGCTGGCCGATGAAGACGCACCGCGCGAGATAAGCCAGGAGGCCCTGGCGCGCGCCTTGGCGCCGTTCGGCACCATCGAAACGCAGGAGCAACTGCTGCCCATCGTGCACGTCTTCACGCACTACAAGCTGCACATCGTCCCCTGCCGCATCACCCTGGCGCGGCGCCTGGCGCTGGCCGGAGAGTCCACGCACGTCTGGTACGACGGCGCGAAAATCGCCGACGCACCCCTGCCGGCGCCCATCAAGAAACTGCTGCTGGACCTGTTCGGCGATGCACGCGCGGCACAGCGCAGCATGTTCTAGTGCGGCGTCTTGTACTGCTCGCGCTGGCGGCGCTGTGCCTGCACGGCGCCCACGCGGCGGACGCGCTGCCGGAGGTGAAAATTGGCGTACTCGCCTACAAGGGCGGCGACGCCGTGCAGCAGGACTGGTCGTACGTGACGCGCTCCCTGCAGGCCAGCATCCCCGGCATCCGTTTTACCTTGGCCGACTACGACCAGGCAGGACTGACGCGCGCCGTGCAGGCGCAAGCGATCGCCTTTGCCATCACCAGCAGCGGCCATTACGTGGCACTCGAACACAGCGACGGCGCGAGCCGCATCGCCACCCTGGAATCGCCATGGACGGACTCGCCGCGCCACGCCATCGGCTCGGCCATCGTCGTGCGCAGCACGGCGCCCCTGCATGACCTGGCGGACCTGGCAGGCAAGAACGTGATGGCCGTGGCGCCCGATGCGTTCGGCGGCTACCAGATCGCCGCGCGCGAACTGCGCGAAGCGGGCATCGATCCGGCCCGCGATTTTGCCAGCCTGCGCTACAGCGGTTTTCCGTCGCAGCAGATCATCGAGGCCGTGCGCGCGGGGCGCATGGATGCGGGCATCGTGCGCACCTGTTTGCTCGAACAGATGGTGGCGCGGGGAGAAGTGCAGGCCGATGAACTGCGCGTGATCACCACGCGCCCGATACCGGGTTTTCGCTGCGCCACGTCCTCGCGCCTGTATCCAGACTGGCCTTTCGTCGCCCTGCGCCAGACCTCGCCGGCACTGGCAAAAAAGGTGGCGCAAGCCTTGCTGGCCATGCCGCGCACCAGCGAAGGCTACAGCTGGACGGTGCCCAGCGACTACCAGATTGTCGATGAGCTGTTCCGCGACTTGCGCATCGGCCCCTACGCCTACCTGGATAAGCTGACGTTCGAAACGGCGCTACGCCGCTACTGGGGCTGGATGCTGCTGGTGCTGGCCCTGCTCGTCGCCTGGGCCGTGCACACGGTGCGCGTGGAATACCTGGTCAGCCGCCGCACGGAGCAGCTGCGCGCAGCCCAGCACCAGCAGCGCGCGCTGGAAGAGCAGGCGCGCCAGCGCCAGGCCACGCTCGACCACACGGCGCGCCTGGCGATCCTGGGCGAGATGGCCAGCGCCATCGCGCACGAACTGAACCAGCCGCTGGCGGCCATCGGCAATTTCGCGCGCGGCATGGCGCGCCGCATCGCGGCGGGCCGGCTGGATGCGGCACCCTTGCTCGACGGCGCGCAGGAAATCGCCACGCAAAGCGAGCGCGCGGGCGCCATCATCCGCCACATCCGCGCCATGGCGCAAAAGCGTCCCGCGCACAGCACACCCTTCGCCCTGGCCGACGCCGTGGAGCAAGCCGTGACCCTGTTCCGCGCGGCCCATCCGCAGGCCAATATCAGCTGGCGCCACGAGGCGGCCAGCGCGGCACCGCGCGTGCTGGCCGACCCGCAACAGGTGCAGCAGGTGCTGCTCAATCTGCTGAAAAATGCGCTCGATGCGCAGCTGGAAAACGGCAATCCGCAGCACCCCATCGGCGTGCTGCTGCACCGCGAAAACGGCGCCTGCACGGTGGCCGTGCGCGACGCGGGATGCGGCCTGGAAGCGGCGCAGATGGCGCGCCTGTTCGAACCGTTTTTTACCACCAAGGCCGAAGGCCTGGGCCTGGGCATGTCGCTCAGCAAAAGCATCATCGAGTCGTTCGGCGGCAGCCTGTCGGCCCATGCCAATGCGGATGCGCCAGGCTTGACGGTCTGGTTCCGCCTGCCGGAAGATACTGGCATGCAAGCAAACAAGGACACACCATGAATGAAAGCGATGCGATCATCTTTGTCGTCGACGACGACGCCGCCATGCGCCGCTCGCTGGCCTATCTGTTCGATTCGGCCGGCTGGCAAGTGCAAGCCTTCGAATCGGCGCGCGACTTCCTGCAGCGCTACGATGGCCATGTACCCGGCTGTTTGCTGCTCGACGTGCGCATGCCCCTGATGAGCGGACTGGAATTGCAGCAGGAGCTGTCGCGTCATGCGATTGCGCTACCCGTGATTTTCCTCAGCGGCCACGGCGACCTGGCCATGGCCGTGCAGACGATGAAGGCGGGTGCCTGCGATTTTTTGGAGAAGCCGTGCAAGGATCAGGTCTTGCTGGACGCCGTCAGCCGGGCCGTGGCCCGCAGCGTGGAAGAAAGCCGCAGTGCCGCCAGCGCGAATACGGCGCAATCGGCGCTGGCCCGGCTCACGGCACGCGAGCGCGAAGTGGCGCTGCTGATGGCCGAAGGCAAGGCCTCGAAAGTCATCGCCCGCGAGCTGGGCATCAGCGACAAGACGGTGCAGGTGCACCGCCATAACACGATGGAAAAACTGGGCCTTCATTCAGCAGCCGAGGTGGCCCGGCTGCTGATGGCCGGCGGCGCAATTTAAGCCCGCACGATACGCGCCGGCAGTCCTTGCCGCACCGACGTACCTGACACGGGATCGACAAACACATTCTTGTCGCCGCGGCTCGGGTCCGTCAATCCCAGGTCGTTCAGGTTGATGCCGGCGCCGATGGCCGGTTCGTCGGGCTGGCGCAGCTTGCCGATGCGGTGGGCGCGCGCGCCGTGCTCCTTGTGGCCGAAGCCGTGTTCCACGGCGATCACGCCCCGCTGCACGCCATGGCGCAGCATCACCGTGGCCCTGGCCCTGCCGCCCGGCGTTTCCAGATAAATCTCATCGCCATTTTCCAGCTTCAGGCGGGCCGCATCGTCGGGATGCACGGCGACCGGGTTATCGGGGTGGATGCCGCGCAAGCGCCGCGCACCGATGCTGTACGAGTTCTGCAGCGCCGATTTAAAGCTGATCAACTCGAACGGCCATTCGCTTACCGGATAAGCCTTGCGCACGGGCGTGCCGTCGGCAAACGCCGCCACCCGCCAAGCGGGCGTGCCGGGAAAACGCTTGCCGCTCAAGCTGTTCTTGCTCACGCCCAGGCCCTCGTTGTACAGCATCATGGGCTTCAGATAGCGGTGCGTGGACCAGTCCTGCGGATACGGTATCTCATCGACGGCCAGCACAGGTGCAGCGGGCGCCTTGGGGTTGGCGGGCGGCGGCAGGCGCAAGCCGAACATCTCGCCATAACTCTGGTAGCGCCCTCCCCGCGCCAGCATGAAGGCCACCTTGCGCCACTCTTCCGGCTTCAGGGTGCGCTCCAGTTCGGGGCGGATGCGCGCCACGCCGGACAGCACGATGTCGTCGTCGCTCGCCTCCGGCACGACCGTCTTGCCCTGCCAGGCGATGTTGGCGCCGCCGCGCAGATACCAGTCTTCCGCGCGCTGCAATGGGAAGCGCTGGCCATCCATGTCCTGCAGGGCTTCCGGGCCGAAGCCGGGCAAGGCCATCGTTTTGGCCAACGCGAGGAAGAACGATTCCATGCAGATGGTCTGGCCGTCCGGCGTCTTTTGCACGCGCGGCTCGACCACGGGCCAGCGCGCCGTGCTCATTTTGACGGGCATGCCGCCCCAGGCGCCGGCCCAGCCCCAGCTTTCATACAGCAAGGTGTCGGGCAGCAGGTAATCGGCAAACGCCGAGCTTTCATTGATGAAGGGGTCGATGGCGACGATCAGGGGAATCTTCTTCGGATCGGCCAGCTCCTTGCCGATCTGCGCGCGCAAGCCCGTGATGCCGTACACGGGATTACAGCTCCACAGGATCAGCGCCTTCAGGGTGTAGGGGTAGCCATTCATGGCGCTGGTCAGCCATTCGGTGGCCAGCGCAGGCGCGTTCGGATACCACGGTGCCTTCGCCGGATACGCCTTGCCCGCTTCCTTCTTCAGCTTGAATTCCGAGGTTTTTTCATACGGCACATTGCGCCCGATGGGCATGCCCGTCGCCTTGATCTCGCCGTCGAAACTCTCCAGGTTGTAGCGCGGACCGGGGCCCGCATCCTTGAAGCTGCCGCCGTTGACGAGGGTGCCGCCCTTGCGGTTCAAATTGCCGATCAGGGTGTTGAGCATGACCAGCGCATACGCGTTATAGAAACCGGCGCCCGACATCATGCCGCCGTGCGCATTGACGGCCGCGCGCTTGCCATGGCTGGTGAGTTCATGCGCCAGGCCTTCGATAACGTCGCGAGGGATGCCGCAGGCCGCTGAATACTCATCCATGCTGTGGCGCTGCGCTTCCTCGTTCAGCATCGTCATGGCCGTCTTCAGGTGCAGCGGCGCGCCGGCCACGTCCAGCGGGCCGTCGAAGAACAGGCGCCCTTCGCCCTTGGCCGCGCTGTGCGGCACGATGGCTTGCGTGGCAGCGTAGATCACGCAGAACGGGTCACCATCCTTGTAGCGCTCTTCTTCCCCCAGTTCCACGGCGCCGATGTCGGAGCCGCGCAGGTAGCGGCCGTCGCGCGGATGGCCCTTCTCGCTGATGATCAAATGCGTGGCGTTGCACCAGGCGGCCTCGCCCGCCGCCTCCGCCACCTTCAGGTTCGGCTGTGCGAGGAAGTGGCGGTCATAGCGTTCGTGCTCGATGATCCAGCGTATCATCGCCATGGCAAGCGCACCATCCGTGCCCGGCTTGATGGGCACCCAGCGGCTGCGGTCGCCCGCCGCCAGGCTGTCCGCATTCGTCAGCACGGGGTCGACGACGACGTAGCTGAAATCGCGCTTGCCCGAGCGCGCCTTGGCGATCAGGGTACCCTGGCGCTTGAACGGGTTGCCGGCATTGCCAGGCGCCGTGCCGACGAAAATGCAGAACTCAGTGTTTTCCAGGTCCACTTTCGCATGCGGCATTTTCTTCATGTCGCCGAACATGGCGCCCGAGCCGCTGCGGTAGGCGCCGCCGCAATACGAACCGTGGTTGACCAAGTTCAAACTGCCATACGATTGCTTGAAAAAGCGCGTGCCGAACGCCAGGCGGCCATCGTCGGTGCTGCACATCAGGCCCACCTGGTTCACTTGCGGGCCCAGTTCCGGCTGCGTCGGATCGATGGGCTTTTCCAGCTCGCGCAAGGCGCGCAAACCCTGCACGTGGCCTTCACCAAACAGGTCGCCCCCTTCCGTCACTTCCTTGACCAACTGGTCGAAATCAATAGGCTCCCACTGGCCGCCGCCGCGCGGTCCCACGCGCTTCATGGGCGCCAGCACGCGGAACGGCGACTCCATCTGTTCCAGCACGCCGTTGCCGCGGCCGCAGGCCGTGGAGCGGCCTTTCAAGCCCTGCTCCTGGAAGCGCGACAGCGAGACAAAGCTGTCGCGGATCGACGCCTGGTAAGGCAGCGCCGGGTCGGCCGACATGGGGCTGTACGGATTGCCCGCCACGCGCAGTACCTTGCCGCTTTTTTTATCCAGGCGCACGCGCACGCCGCAAAACGTGGTGCAGCCCATGCACATGGTGTAGCTGACCTGCTGCTCGGGATTGACCGTCAGCTTGCCGGTAGCCGTGTCGACGGAAAACTCGGGCGCCAGCGAATTGCCGTGCAAGCGCTGTACGGGTTTGTCCTTGCCCAGCGCGTGGTCAACCATGCGGCCGGCCGTGGTGGAAAAGCTGGCGGCAAACGCGGCCAGCCCGCCGCCGATGGCGCCGTAGCGCAGCAGCTTGCGGCGTTTTTCTTTTTCGTCTTCAGGGACGTCGTTGTGTGCGTTGTCGTGTATTTGATCGTTCATTGTTGACTCCTCAGTGCGTGGCCATGGCGGGACGGCTGCGTGCAGCGACGACGCGTCCGGCCCATGGCAGAAATTCCAGCATCAGCAACAGCAGCGCGATCCACAGGCCGGCAGTGCCGATAATCCCCATCAAGCCGTCGTTCCCCATCGGCAGGTGGTAGTCGTACAGGCCCGCGCCCGTCTTCGGGATGTTCTGGCCGCCGATGAAGATCGTCCAGCGCATCATCCAGGCGCTGTGCAGCGCGATCAGGCCATTGGCCAGGCCACTCGTGGCCGGGCGCCAGATGGCCAGGGCCATCGGCACGATGGACGACAGCACCGCCCACACTGCCGTGAACTGCCATTGCGGCATGCCGGCCACCTGGGTAAAGGCCATGCTGTGGCTGGTGCTCACGCCGGACAGGCTGACGAACAGCCAGCCGCCGCCCAGCGCCAGCACCAGCGCCAGCGACAGGGCCAGCGCGCGGTTCAAGGACACTTCCAGCGCCTGGTCGCGGCCCGGCAGGAAGCGGTTGAACAGCAGCGCCAGGCCCACCGCCCCGACAAAGGCCGTGGCGGCAAATTGCGCCGGCAGGAAGGGCGTGAACCACAGGGGACGGGCGCGCACCACCATCACTTCCATGCCCGTGTACAGGCCCACGACAAAAGCGGCGAGCAGGGTGAAGGTGGCGGCGGTGACGATGGCCTTGCGCGATGCGGCGCCGCCACGTCCCAGCAGGCGGTAGGCAAAGGCCAGGCGGTCCTGGCCCCGTCCCCGCGCGGCGAAGTCCACGCGCAGCGCCAGCCACGCGTACAGCATCAAGCAGCCCAGATACAGAGGAATGAAAAACGAGCCCCACGACATCCACGACTGCGGCTGGAAGTAAAGATAGAAGTGATAGAAGCGGCCCGGCCCGTGCAGGTCGGCCAGCAGCGCCACGGGCGCCGTCATGCCGCAGACGAGGGCAGCCAGCAGCGCGATGCGCCCCAGGCGCTCATACGCCTTGCGGCCGAAGACGAAGTACGGCAGTGTCAGCATGAAGCTGCCGTAACTGAGGCCGATGAGGAAAAAATACTGCACCGCCCACGGCAGCCATGCCGCTTCGCGCGTGACGTTGAGAATCTCGGTGATGTGGCTGTCCATGGTTTATTTTCCGTGTTTGCTCGGTTGCCAAAGTGTCGCTTCGCCCTCGACGTGGCCGGCGAAGCGCGTGTCCAGTCCCAGGTAAAACACGTGGGGCTGGGTGCCCTGCTCGGGCTTGAGCACCTTCACCTTGTTCTCGGTGAGCAGCTGGTGCACCACGCTTTCCGGGTCATTCAGGTCGCCGAAGATGCGCGCGCCGCCGACGCAAGTTTCCACGCAGGCCGGCAGCAAGCCTTCGTCGACCCTGTGCGCGCAGAACGTGCACTTGTCGGCCTTGCCCGTCTCGTGGTTGATGAAGCGCGCATCGTATGGGCAGGCTTGCACGCAGTAGGCGCAGCCCACGCAGCGGTCGCCATCGACGACGACGACGCCATCCTTGCGCTGGAAGGTGGCGCCCACGGGACAGACGGGGATACAGGGAGGATTGGCACAGTGGTTGCACAGGCGCGGCAACATGTAGGTGCCGCAGCGGTTCTCTTCCTTGACTTCATAGGTCGAGACGACGGTGCGGAAGCTGTTTTCCGGCGCGGCGTTTTCCATGATGCAGGAGACGGTGCAAGCCTGGCAACCGATGCATTTGCGCACATCGACCACCATCGCCCAGCGCTGCCCGCCCTCGCCTTGGGTGGCCGCCATGGCGGCCTTGCCCGGCAGCGGCGCAATGGCCGCCCCGATGGTAACGGCTGGCAAGGCGCGCAAGAAACTGCGGCGCGATTCAATCATGGCACTCTCCTTGACGATGGGCGGCAAGCCCTTGTTGACTTGCTGCCATGATAGAAAAGAAGGTGCGGCTAGGGTATTGGGGTGATCGGGTGGGAGGCTAGATGATCATGCCGATTGACAGAGGGGGAGAATGGGCGTAATGCGCTTACAGCTCGTCGAGCGAATACAGCCGCCGGTGCTCGCGGATCGCGTAGCGGTCCGTCATGCCGGCGATGTAGTCGGCGATCTTGCGCGCCTGCTTGGTGACATCGTCACCGCTGACCTGATAATCGGGCGGCAGCAGGGCCGGTTCGGCCATGAAGCTGTCGTACAGTTCGCGCACGATGCGGCTGGCCTTCACGCGCATGCGGTTGACCTGGTAGTGGCGGTACAGGTTCGCGCGCAGGAAGCGTTTCAAGTCCGTCGCATCCTTGCGCATGGCGTCCGAAAAGCGGATCAGCGGGGGACTGGCGCGAACTTCGCTGACGTCGCGCGGCGCGGCGTCGGCAAGCAGTGCGGTCGAGGTGACGATCAAATCGTCGGCCAGGGCCGTGATCAGGCGGCGCAGGGTTTCATAGATGGCGCGCCGGCCCGACAGGCCGGGGAAGGCCTGCTGCACGTCGCGCCACAGGCGGCCGAAGAATTCCACCTCTTCCAGCTGGGCGATTGTGATCAGGCCGGAACGCAGGCCGTCGTCGATATCGTGGCTGTTGTAGGCGATTTCATCGGCCAGGTTGGTCAGTTGCGCTTCCAGCGTCGGCTGCGTGCGGTCGATGAAGCGCTGTGCCACGGGACCCAGTTCGCGCGCGTGCGCCAGCGAGCAGTGTTTCAATATGCCTTCGCGCGTCTCGAACATCAGGTTCAAGCCGTCGAAGGCGCCGTAATGCTCTTCCAGGGTATCGACCACGCGCAGGCTTTGCAGGTTGTGCTCGAAGCCGCCGTGCTCGCGCATGCACTCATTGAGCACGTCCTGGCCCACGTGGCCGAACGGCGTGTGGCCCAGGTCATGCGCCAGCGCGATGGCTTCCACCAGGTCTTCGTTCAGGCGCAGGTTGCGCGCGATGGAGCGGCCCACCTGCGCCACTTCCAGGCTGTGCGTCAAACGCGTGCGGAACAAATCTCCCTCATGATTGAGGAACACCTGGGTCTTGTACTCGAGGCGGCGGAAGGCCGAGGAGTGGATGATGCGATCGCGGTCGCGCTGGAACTGGCTGCGCGAGGCGTGCGGCGCCTCGGCAAAGCGACGTCCCTGCCCCTGTGCCGAATGGGCCGCATAGGGGGCGAGGAAGTCTTCTGGCAGCATGTTACTGCACTCCGGCGGCCAGGGTGGCCAACACCAGTTCGTGCGGCGCGGACGTGATGTTCGGGCTGCCCAAGGGTTGCAACAGGATGAACTTGATGGCACCGCCCTCGTTCTTCTTGTCCACTTCCATCAGTTCCAGCCAGCGCTCGACACCGAGGTCCGGCGCCTTGGTCGGCAGGCCGGCGGCGGCGACGAGCGCGCGCACGCGCTCCACGGCCGCCTGGTCGATGTAGCCCATACGGCAGGACAGGTCGGCCGCCATCACCATGCCGCAACCGACGGCTTCGCCGTGCAGCCAGTGGCCGTAGCCCAGGCCCGCCTCGATGGCATGGCCAAAGGTGTGGCCGAAATTCAGGATGGCGCGCAAGCCGCCTTCACGCTCGTCCTGGCGCACCACGTCGGCCTTGATTTCGCACGAACGGGCGATGGCGTAAGCCAGCGCGCCCTTGTCGCGCGCCATCAGCTTGGCCATGTTCGCCTCGATCCAGTCGAAAAACGCCGCATCGATGATGGCGCCATGCTTGATCACTTCGGCCAGGCCGGCCGACAGCTCGCGCGCCGGCAGGGTTTCCAGGGTCGAGGTATCGGCGATCACGGCGCGCGGCTGGTAGAACGCGCCGATCATGTTCTTGCCCAGCGGGTGGTTGATGCCCGTCTTGCCGCCGACGGAGGAATCGACCTGCGCCAGCAGGGTGGTGGGCACCTGCACGAAGCCGATGCCGCGCATGTAGCTGGCCGCCGCATAGCCGGTCAGGTCGCCGATCACGCCGCCGCCCAGCGCCACCAGGGTGGTCTTGCGGTCGCATTTATTGGCCAGCAGCGCGTCGAAGATCTGCATCAGGCTGGCCCAGTTTTTGTACTCTTCGCCGTCCGGCAGGACAATGCTGATCACGTCGCGGCCATCGCTGGCCAGCGCCGCCTGCAGGCGGCCCAGATACAGGGGCGCGACGGTGGTATTGGTGACGATGGCCACCTTGTGGCCGCTGATATGGCGCAGCAACGCATCGGCGTCGGCCAGCAGGCCGGGACCGATGGCGATCGGATAACTGCGTTCGTCGAGGTCTACGCTCAACAACATTTTGGATTGCTCGTTCATCGAAGGCTCTGCATGAATGACGCAGTTGGGCGAGGCCTCGCATTCGAGGCTGGCCAGCTGCATCAGGATGGTCTGAACCATCGATTGTACGTTAGGACGGCCCGTGTCGATCACAATGTCGGCCACTTCCATGTAGTGGGGCTCGCGCTGCGCCGTCAATTCCTCGAGCTTCTTGCGCGGGTCGGCCGTCTGCAGCAGGGGGCGGTTCTTGTCATGGCTGGTGCGCGCCAGGATGTTACTGACGCTGGCGCGCAGGTAGACGACCGTGCCCCGTTCCTTCAGGTAGGCGCGGCTGTCGGCATTGAGGATGGCCCCGCCGCCCGTGGCCATGACGATACCTTCCTGGGCGCTCAGGTCGCGGATGACCTCCGCCTCGCGCCGGCGAAAGCTGGCCTCCCCCTCGATTTCAAAGATCCACGGGATGGTCGCTCCCGTGCGTGCCTCGATCTCGTGGTCGGAATCGACAAAGCGCAAGCCCAGCTTGCGGGCCAGGATGCGCCCGATCGTGGTTTTGCCTGCGCCCATGAGGCCGACAAGGAAGATATTACTGTTAGAGATTTCAGACACTTTTTATATCATTCAGAAAATAAACGGACGCCACGAGCGGCCTGCCTCCTGCGCAACACCGCCCGTCCCCCTCGCGTCAAGGACAAGAGAATGCCAGTTTAAACGGATAACTGGTGGTGTTGCCCAGCGGCGTAGTCACCGTCACATTAAACGTGCTGGCCAACGCAACCGTGCAACTGGTCGGCGTCAGGCTGTTAATTGTAACGGCATGCCAGCTTCCCTGGTTACCTTGAATGTTGCCACCCGTCCTGTCATCGACGCCGGCGCCATCATGCGGAAAGATGTTTTGCACGCTGATCGGCGATATCGTGGCGGCACCGTTGACCAGGCTGGTGATCGACACGGTACTCCCGGAAGGCATGGGGTTCTGGTGCAAATCGCTGATACGCAGCGTGAACTGGCGCACGTCCGCAGCCTTCACCGTACCCAGATCGTAGGTACTGCCATCGAGACTGACTCTCTTCGTGCCGTCGGCCAGCGTGACGTTCTCGGCACGGCTGCCGCTCAAAAAGATGCCGATCCTTGCAAACAGGGGCTTGCTGCCGTCTGTCGTGCTGGCGCACACAATGGCCAGGCCCGGCCAGTCGGCGTCGGGTGTGCCGCCATGGGCCACATCGTTGCACGGCGTAGTCGGCGGATTGGTCGCCACGCGCGGATTCTGGCTGCGGAAATCGACCGTGCAGCCGCCATTCGTGGTCGTGCACCCGCCCATGCTGGCCGAACCGACTGCCCCCAGACTGCTCTGGAATGCCACCGGCGTGCCATCGGGGACGGGATTGCCCGCCTGGTCGGCCAGCAAGACCGTGATGGTCGTCGCGGGGTTGCCGACCGCACTGTCATACGACCAGCCTTCCACATTGGGCGTGGCCACGCTGAGGGAAAATGCCGTCTGCACAGGCAGGCCCGTCGTCACGAGGATGGAGTCGGACAGGGTCGAGACGCCGGACGCCAGGCTGGCCTTGACGCGGAAAGTGGTGGGCGTCTTGCCGGAATTGACGGTGGTAATGACTTCGCCGTTGGCATCGGTGCTATCACTGGTTTTGTTAAGCGTAATGTCCGCCCCGTTCACCAGGTCAAATACCACCGGCTGGCCAGCCAGCGGCTTGTTGAAGGTATCGAAAACGCGGAAAGTGAGGGTTGCCGTTTCCGTGCGCGACAAGCCGCCCTGGCCCTGGATCACGATCGATTTGCCCACCGGACTGACTGCGGAGAACTGCACCGATGCCGCCGCTGGCCGGGCAACCGACATGGTGGCGTGCGAACCGAATCCCGTGCCATCGACGGTGGCGTTAATCATGTCGCTGTTGCCACAGCCATTGTCACGGTACACGGCTGTCGCCGTGCCGCCGCTGGTAGGCACGCTGGCAGCCAGCGTAGCCTTGCCTGCAATGATGCAGCTGGAACTGAAACTCACGTTGACCTTCTGAGCCGTATACAGATTGCCGCCGGCCAGCACATCGACGGAAACAACGGACGAACCGTAGGCAGCGATGCTGGCCGGAGCAAGCCGGAGCGTGCCCAGCGTCAGTTCGGTCGCCCCTACCGAGTAATTGACTGCGTTGCTGACGACGGCACCATTGACCGTCGCGGTCGCGCGCAAGCTGGCGGCGCCGCTGGCAGACATGCTCACGGGCCGCAAGGTGACATTGGCCACGCCGGCGGCATCCGTCAGTGCCGTGCCCGTCGATGAGGACATGACGGCCAGGCTGTTGTCCGTCGAGAACACCACGAGCGCGCCAGCGAGCGGTTTTCCGCTCAAGTCGCTGACCAGCGCCCTGGCCGTCAGCGGCGTCGCACTCGACAGCGCATTGCCGGCGCTCGATCCGTTCAGCAGGGACAGCGCCAGCTTGGCACCCGACGCTTGCACCGAGGTAACTGCATAGTTCGCCCCAGCGCTGACGGTGGCACTGCCTGCCGTCACCGTGGCGCTCAGTTTACCGGCACCGGTGACCGACGAATTGAGCGGCGACAAGGTGATGCTGGCGATACCCTTGGCGTCGGTGAGCGCCGCGCCATTGCTTGTTGAAAAGGAAACCAATGTGGTATCCGTGGAAAACGTCACCAGCGCATTACTGACAGGCGTGCCATTCTTGTCGACGACGGAGGCCCTGGCCGTCAGTGGCGTCGTACTGCTCAATGCGTTGCTGGGCTGGCCAGCCGCGTCATACAGCGTGACGCTGACCGCGGCCGGCACGCCACCCGTCGTGCCACCGCTGGTGCCGCCGTCGATGGTCGGATCACCGCCACCGCCGCCGCAGGCGGCCAGCAAGGCGCCCAGCGCCAGCAAGACCAGCCAATTCGATACCCGACTCCAACAAGTGTTGCCCAATGAAAAATTCCGCATAGTCGCCATCAGTCCGCTTTCGTCTGCATTGTTACTTAAACGTAAAGATGTGACATTAACGTGTTGCTGGCTGATCTGCCACTATTTTCGGTGTAATGAACACCATCAGTTCCGTTTTTTCTTGACTGCGGCCCGTGCTGCGAAAAAAAACGCCCAGGACCGGGATGTCGCCCAACAACGGTACCTTGCTGTCCGTGCCCCGTTCGGACTGCTGATAAATGCCGCCCAGCACGACCGTGCCGCCATCCTCCACCATCACCTGCGTGCGCACGTGCTTGGTGTCGATGGCGAAGCCGGAACGCGTCTCCTGGCCCACGCTGTCCTTGTTGACGTCCACTTCCAGCACCACGTTGCCATCCGGCGTGATCTGCGGCGTCACTTCCAGGCGCAGGTTCGCTTTGCGAAACGTGATCGAGGTGGCGCCGCTGCTGGTGGCCACCTGGTAGGGCAATTCGATGCCCTGCTCGATCAGCGCCAGCACCTTGTCGGCCGTCACCACGCGGGGACTGGAAATGATCTTGCCCCTGCCGTCCGCTTCCAGTGCGGACAGTTCCAGGTTCAGGAAACGGTTGGCGGCCGCCGAAAACAGGCTCAGGGCGAAACTGGCCGGCTGCAAGCCATTGATGCTGGCGGCCGGCAAGTTGACAAATTGCGTGTTCGGCACGAAGGCGCCGCTGCCGGCCACCGTCTGCCCCGTCGCCTCGCCCACGCCCTGGTAGCTGCCGCCGACAGCCGCGCGGCGTCCGCTGCCGCCCAGAGAAAAGCCGGGCACCTGGCCCGCCGCCAGGCGCTGGTCGGAAAACCCCAGGCGCGCGCCGAGGTTGCGGCTGAAGCTGTCGTTTGCCTCGACGATGCGCGCCTCGATCATCACCTGCCGGGTGGCAATGTCCGTCCTGGCGATCAGCAGACGGATCTGCTCCAGGCGCGCCGGCACGTCGGTGACGAACAGCTGGTTCGTGCGCGGCTCGATCAGCACGCTCCCGCGGCGCGACAGCAGCCGGCTGCGCCCCTCGCCTGCATCGAGGCCGAATACCGTGCGGAACGCTTCCGCTTTCTGGTAGTTGAGCTGGAAGATGGCCGATTGCAGCGGTTCCAGTTCCGCGATCTGCGCGCGCTGCTCCAGTTCCAGCCTTTCGCGCGCGAGGATTTCTTCGCGCGGCGCGATCCACAGCACGTTGCCATTGCGCCGCATGTCCAGGCCCTTGGCCTGCAGCAGCACGTCGAGCGCCTGGTCCCACGGCAAGTCGCGCAGGCGCAAGGTCACATTGCCCGCCACGCTGTCGCTGGCGACAATATTTTGACCGGAAGCATCGGCCAGGATGTGCAGGGCAGCGCGCACGCCCACGTTCTGGAAATCCACGGAAATTTTCTCGCCCGCATACAGGCGCGGCGCCGACACGTGCACCACGTCATCCTGGGCGATGCAGCCCGCATGCAGGAACAGGGCCCCGGCCACGAGCATGCGGCGCGCGTTCATGGCACGGCCTCGGGCGGGCTTGACGGTGCGACGGCGCCTGCCGCGCCCGCCACCTGCAGGACCAGGCTGCCGCGCCGTTCGCGCCACGGGCCATCCGCCTCGCGCAGCAGTTCACAATACTGCACGGCCTGCTCGCTGATGGCCGTTACCACGCCATGGTCCGGTCCCAGGTGCTGGCCCAGCTCCACCCGGTGCACGCGTGGCCCCGCCTGCAGCAGCGCGCTCAGGCGGCCCGCGAGACGCACGCTGCCGACCATGTGCAAGGCCGCCATGGCCACGCTTTCCAGCGGTTCGCGGGGACGGCGCAAGTCCGGTCCCTCCACGCCGGCCGATGCTGGTGGTGGTCCCGGCAGCCGCGTGCCGAACGGATCGGGCAAGCCGGCGCCTGCATACGGACGCGGCACGAAGGCGGGCGCCGCCGGCCAGGCCACTGGCGCCGGCCGGGCCGGCTGCGGCAGGCGGGCTTGCGCGGCACGCTCTTGCGTATCGGGCAAGCGATACGCGTGCAGCACGGCATCGAGGGTCAGCATGCCATCCTTGCCCGCAGTCAATGCCAACTCGTGCACGGTCACGATGCGCGGCAACCGTGCCAGGTCCGCCATCAGCTCGCCCATGGCGTGATAGCCTCCGCGCAGCTGGACGGCGATGGGCAGCGCCACATAGTGCGCCTGCGCCTGGGGCGCGCCCGGCTTGAACAGGGTAAATTGCAAACCGCGCGACTGTCCTGCCGTATTGATATCGGACAACAGTACCGCCATCTGCTGATGGTTCAGCAATTGCTGTTCCAGCTTGGCGAGTTCGGCGCTCGCCTGGCGCTGCTGTTCACGCCAGGCCGGCAAGCGTCCGGCGCCGGCATGGGCTTGCAGGTAGGCCGTGCGCAGCCGCGCTTCCTCTCCGTGCGCAGCCTGCACGGCGGCATGCAGCCCGTCGAGCCAGGCCAGGTGCAGCAGCGCGGCCACCAGGACGGCGCCCAGGGTGGCGGCGGCGAGGCGTGCCCGCAGCGGCCACAGCGACGCTTGTTTCAGGCTCAGCATGATCAGCCACCTCCCGCTTTACGGTTGCTTGGCAGGCGCTGCCGGTGCAGGCCATGCCAGCCGTATCGTCCATTCCACCGCACCGTCCGTCGCGCCGCGCACTTCCAGCAGTTCCGGCTTCGATGCCGGCACCGCCTCGGCCAGCGCCAGCATGAGCGCCGCCACCTTGTCCTGCGCAACAGCATGCCCTTGCAAGCGCAGCAGCGCCGCTTCCTGGCGCACGCCGCGCAAGGCCACGCCGGCGGGCATGGCGCGCGCCAGCACTTCCAGCATGTGCACCCAGGCATTGCGTTGTTCTTGCAGCCCGGCAATCGCCTGCCGCCGCGCCAGCAATGCCGCCGTCTCGTCCTGTACCCGCCTGCCCGTCTGCAGGACAAGCTCCGCCTGCTGCGTGGCGCGGCGCCAGTCCTCCTGACGATGCACTAGCGCATCGAGCCGCAGATGCAGCCAGCCCGCCGTGCCCAGCGCCAGCAGCAGGCCAGAGAATGCGCCGCCGGCTAGCAGCCACAACAATGCCTGGATGCGCCGCCGCCGCGCCGCTTGCCGATGCGGCAACAAATTGATGCGCGGCACTGGTGCTTGGCCCTTCATCGGGCGTACCGGCGCAAGGCCAGGCCCCAGGCCAGCTGATAGGCGCCGCCATCGGGCAAGGCTTGCCAGCCCCCTTGCGCCAGCGCCGCCTGCACGGCCAGCGCCTCGCTATCCATGACAACGGCCTGCAAGCCTGCCGCCTTCGCTGCGTCGAGGCGGCGCTGCACGCTGGCGCGCCGCGCCGCCACCAGCAGCACGTCGATTTCCGGCCCCGGCTTGCCCGCCAGCGGCGGCGCTGGACCCAGGGTGACAAAATCCAGGCTGGCATCTTCCAGCGCAAACGGCATGTACTGCGCCGCCTCCAGCTCCACGAGGATTTCCAGCTGCTCCTCCGGCAACCCTGCCGGCAGCCGGATCGCATGCGTGATCAGGGCCGTGGCCGGCATGGCCAACGCCACCCGCGTGCAGGTACTGCCACTGTCGCGGCAAGCCTGCTGCAGGGCCGCGGCCAGGGCCGGCACATCCTCGACATTGCCCTCCAGCATGATTCCAGGTGCCAGCGGGGCGGCGCCGCGATGCCGGCAAGACAATGTCCCCCGCCGGCGCACCAGTTCGACGACGCGTATGGCATCTTGCCCCACATCAACGCCGAGCAAGCCCCAGCCAGGTAGACGACGCATGGATATGTTTTTCATGAAGAAATGTCACCGCAGGATGGCCACTGTCGTCAGAAATCCTAGCCCCGGCAGTGACGGCTTGTAAACGGCTTTCCCGCCTGGACTTGCGGCACGCGGCGACTATCTGGGCGTGGTGTGATCTGGCGCAGAATAATTGTTACCAAATCCTGGTTGCCAGCGGGCCAATACGCGCTTATATAGAGTAGCGACAAGTATCGACCAGCCCGCAGGGAGGCGCCATGGCGCGCTGCCGCCCCGGCAAGCTCGCTTATAATTGAGCGGCATAAATTTACTGAAAGACATGATACGCATGACATCTTCATCCTCCGCCGGCAACGCTGGCTCGAAACCGCCCCAGAAGGGCAGCAAACCCAAACGCTTTCTGCTGATGGCCCTGGTATCGTTCCTGGGCCTGGGCATCGTCGGCGTGCTGCTGGTGGTCTTCGGCCTGGCCATGGCGTACCCGAACCTGCCGGCGCTCGATACCCTGACCGACTACAAGCCGAAGATGCCGCTGCGGATTTTCACCTCCGACAGTGTGCTCATCGGCGAGTTCGGCGAAGAGCGCCGCAACATGGTGCACATCAAGGATATTCCCGATGTGATGAAGAAAGCCGTGCTGGCCATCGAGGATGACCGCTTCTATGAACACGGCGGCGTGGATTACCTGGGCATCACCCGCGCGGCCCTGCACAACCTGACGGGCGGCGCCAAGCAAGGCGCGTCGACCATCACGCAGCAGGTGGCGCGCAACTTCTTCCTGTCCAGCGAGCAGACCTTGAAACGCAAGGCCTATGAAGTGTTATTGGCCTGGAAGATCGAGAAAAACCTCAGCAAGGACCAGATCCTGGAAGTGTATATGAACCAGATTTATCTGGGTCAGCGCGCCTACGGCTTCGCCTCGGCCGCGCAAATCTATTTCGGCAAGAATATCCAGGACCTGACCGTGGCCGAAGCGGCCATGCTGGCCGGCTTGCCGAAGGCGCCGTCGGCCTACAATCCCGTCGTCAACCCGAAACGCGCGCGCATGCGCCAGCAATACATCCTGCAGCGCATGGCGCAGCTGGGCTACATCACGCCGGCGCAGTACGAAGAAGCGAAAAATGAAGAGCTGAAAGTGAAAACCGACAGCAGCGCCTTCGGCGTGCATGCGGAATACGTGTCGGAAATGGCACGCCAGCTGGTCTACGAGCAATTCAAGGAAGACACGTACACGCGCGGCCTGAACGTCTACACCACCATCACCAAGGCCGACCAGGATGCCGCCTACATCGCCCTGCGCAAGGGCGTGATGGATTACGAGAAACGCCACGGCTACCGCGGCCCGGAAGCGTATATCGAGATTCCGAAAACCAAGGCCGAAGCCGATGACGCCATCGAAACGGAACTGGCCGACCACCCGGACAGCGACGACATCATCGCCGCCATGGTGCTGCAGGCGTCGCCCAAGTCCATCCAGGCCGTCACGTCGGCCGGTGAGGAAATCACCATCACGGGTTCCGGCCTGACGTTCGGCTCGGCCTGGCTGTCCGAAAAGGCGGCACCGAACCGCCGCATCAAGCGCGGCGCCGTGATCCGCGTCATGCAGGAAGGCGGCAACTGGGTCCTGACGCAGATGCCGGAAGTGCAATCGGCGTTCGTCTCGGCCAGCACCACGGACGGCGCCATCCGCGCGATGGTGGGCGGCTTCGATTACAACCGCAACAAGTTCAACCACGTCACGCAGGCGTGGCGCCAGCCCGGCTCCGCCTTCAAGCCCTTCATCTACTCCGCCTCGCTGGAGCGGGGCCTGTCGCCGGCCACCATCATCAACGACGCGCCCATCTCGTTCGACGCGGGCCAGACGGGCGGCCAGGCGTGGGAACCGAAGAACTACGACAGCAAGTACGACGGTCCGATGACCATGCGCAAGGGCTTGATGAAATCGAAAAACATGATTTCCATCCGCATCCTGCACAAGATCGGCGCCAAGTACGGCCAGGAATACGCCACGCGCTTCGGCTTTGACGCCGACAAGAATCCGCCCTACCTGACCCTGGCCCTGGGCGCCGGCAACGTCACGCCGCTGCAGATGGCGGGCGCCTACGCCGTCTTCGCCAACGGCGGCTACAAGATCAACCCGTATCTGATCGCCAAGGTGACGGACAGCGACGGCAATGTCCTGTCGCAAGCCAAGCCGGACCTGGCGGGCGAGGAAGCCAACCGCGTGATCGACGAGCGCAACGCCTTCCTCATGAACAGCATGCTCAACGACGTCGTGCGCTTCGGCACGGCCAACAAGGCCATGGCCCTGAAACGCCCCGACCTGGCCGGCAAGACGGGCACCACCAACGATTCCATCGATGCGTGGTTCGCCGGCTACCAGGCCAAGCTGGTGGGCATCGCCTGGATCGGCTACGACCAGCCGCGCAACCTGGGCAACCGGGAAACGGGCGGCGGCCTGGCCCTGCCGATCTGGATCAACTACATGGCGAAGGCTCTGAAGAGCATCCCCGTCGAGGAACGCGCCGTGCCGGAAGGCCTGATCCTCGTGGGCGATGAGTATTACTATGCGGAAAATCCACCGGGCACGGGCGTGGGCAGCCTGGAAGGCGCCGCGCGCGGCACGCCGGAGGAAGAGAAAGCCAAGGAAGCCGTCAAGAACGAGCTGTTTTAAGCGCGTTTGATGCAAAAAGGGCAGCCTCACGGGCTGCCCTTTTTTATTGATGCGGCGCAAGAATTACTTCAGGATCACGGGCGCACCCGCCTGCTCGCTGGCCATGGCCGACAGGGCCGCGAACAGTTCCGAGCCGTCGCGCGTGTTGATCCATTCGTCGCCCACGCGCTTGTAATGAAAACCGCCGGAACGGGCCGCTATCCACATCTCGCGCATGGGGGCCTGGCTGTTGACGATGATTTTCGTGCCGTTGTCGATGAACTCGATTTCCAGCACATTGCCGCTGCGGCTGCATTCGACGTCGAGCACGTCCGCATCGTTCAGCCGGTCCAGCGCCGCCTCGATGTCCGTCAGGGTGGCTTCGGCCAGGGCCAGGAATTCCGATTCGCTCATGCTACACTCCAAAGATCTTAATCAAACCGTGATTCTAATCGTGAAGTCATCCTCAGCGTTTTATATCGGCATTGCCATTGTGGTTTCTAGCGTTCTGGCCGGCTGCGGCCAGCCGGGGCCACTGTACCTGCCCAAGCCGCCAGCGGCCAAGGGCGCGCCGGCCAAAGGCCCCGTCGAACCGGCCCCCGTGCCACCGCCGCCCGTGATCGTGCCCGTGACCTAAGCAGAACGCACCGGGGTGGCTGCCGCGGCCGCCCTGGCGCTTTTCGCGCGCTTGCTCCAGACGAAATACACGCGTATTGCCAGCAGTAGCGCGACGATGGTGCCAAACAGGATAGGTTGCGCGAAATTGTGCTTGCCCGCCTTCATCCACCAGAAGTGCAGGATACCCAGCGGCGCGATGATGTAGATCAAGCGGTGCAGCCACTGCCAGCGCTTGCCGCCCAGGCGCTTGACCATGCCGTTCGTGCTCGTCACGGCCAGCGGAATGAGCAGCACGAAGGCGATGAAGCCCACCGTGATGAACGGCCGCTTGAGCACATCCTTCCACATTTCCTGCACATCAAAGAAGTGATCGAACCACAGGAAGGTGGTGAAGTGCAATGCCGCGTAGAAAAACGCGAACAGGCCCAGCATGCGGCGCAGCTTGATCAGCCAGTTCCACTGCGTCAACCGCCGCAAGGGCGTCACGGCCAGGCTGATGCACAGGAAATACAGGGTCCAGTCGCCCGTGCCGCGCGTGATGAATTCCAGCGGCTCCACCAGCTGCCCCGTGTAGGTCAGCCAGACCATGCGCACGAAGGGAATCAGTGCCAGCAGAAAAATCAGGCTTTTGACTAGCGACAACTGTTTCGGCGTGGGGTTGATGGCCATGCTCTTCCCTTAAAAGAATTTCTTCAGATCCATGCCCGCATACAGCGAGGCGACATCGTTATAGCCGTTGTACATCAGGGTCTTGCGCTTGCGCGTAAGAAAGCCGTCTTCGCCGATGCGCCGCTCCGTGGCCTGCGACCAGCGCGGATGGTCCACGTTCGGGTTCACATTGGAATAGAAGCCGTATTCGGATGGCGCCGCCAGGTTCCAGGCCGTACGCGGCTGTTCCTTGACGAAGCGAATCTTGACGATGGACTTGGCCGACTTGAAGCCATATTTCCACGGCAACACCATGCGCACGGGCGCGCCATTCTGGTTCGGCAGGGTTTCGCCATACATGCCCAGGGTCAGCAGCGCCAGCGGGTGGTTCGCCTCGTCGATACGCAAGCCTTCCACGTACGGCCACTGCAGCACGCGGCTGCCCACGCCCGGCATCTGCTTCTTGTCGGCCAGGGTGACGAATTCCACGTACTTGGCGTTGCCCGTCGGTTCGACCTTCTTGATAATTTCCGAGAAGGAATAACCGATCCACGGGATGACCATCGACCAGCCTTCCACGCAGCGCAGGCGGTAGACGCGCTCTTCCAGCGGCGCCAGTTTCAGCAAGGCATCCAGATCGAGGGTCATGGGTTTCTTGACCTCGCCTTCGATGCTGACCGTCCAAGGCCGCGTGCGCAAGGTGCCCGCGTTTTGCGCCGGCTCGCTCTTGTCCGTGCCGAACTCGTAGAAATTGTTATAGGTGGTGGCGTCCTTGTAGGCCGTCTGCTTTTCCAGCGCGGAATAGGCGGGATTCAATTTGGCAGCCAGCTTGGGATTCGTGCCCTGCGCGAAAGCGTCGCGGCTGGCCATTTCCAGCAAGGCCGCGCTGGACACGGAGCCCAGGGCGATTTGCTTGATGAAACTGCGACGCGACTCGAACACGGCGCGCGGCGTGATTTCGGAAGAATACGGCAATTCGATGCCGTTGGGACTGCGCTTGATCAACATGGCGGCTCCGGAAAAAGGTGATGATTTGTACCTTACACCAGTTTTCCCGGGCCGTTCATGACGCTTCTGTCATGAAAAAAACGTTATGAAAGTGTCCGAAAAAAGTTCAGGGCAAGGCGCCTTGCCGCAGGCAGTACGCACAGTACGACCAGGCAGGGCAACGCCGCCATGGGCTGTTTCTCGGGCACTTTTACAATTTACCGTAAGAATGTAATCCAGAAAGGAACATGTTGACGCCCAGGAAGGCAAACGTCGTCACCAGCAAGCCCACCAGCGCCCACCAGGCGGCAACGCGGCCGCGCAAGCCCGTCATCAATCGCATGTGCAGCCAGGCCGCGTAATTGAGCCAGACGATCAGCGCCCACGTTTCCTTCGGGTCCCACGACCAGTAGCCGCCCCACGCTTCGGCCGCCCACAGGGCGCCCAGGATGGTCGCTACCGTGAAGAAAGCGAAACCGACGGAAATGGCCTTGTACATCACGTCATCGAGCACTTCCAGCGACGGCAGGCGGTCGACCAGGTAGCCGCTCGACTTGAGCAGGTAGGCCGAGGCCACCATGGCCGACAGGGCGAACGTGCCGTAACCGATGAAGTTGGCCGGCACGTGGATCTTCATCCACCAGCTTTGCAGGGCCGGCACCAGGGGCTGGATCTCGGCCGCGTCGCGCGTGACCGTGTACCACATCAGGAACACGACGGCGGCCGAAATGACCAGCATGACGAAGGCGCCCAGCTGGCGCGTCGCGTAATGCTGCTCGTAATACAGGTAGAACATGGCCGTGATCAGCGAAAACAGGATGAACACTTCATACAGGTTCGACACGGGAATGTGGCCCACGTCGGCACCGATCAGGTAAGACTCATACCAGCGCACCAGCATGCCCGTCAGGCCCAGCACGACGCCGGCCCAGCACAGCAGGGAGCCGACGGAGGAGCCGAAATCCGAGCGGGCGACGAGGCCGATCCAGTAGAACAGGGTCGACAGCACGAACAGGGTGCCCATCCACAGGATGGCGGACTGGCTGGACAAGATGTACTTCAGGAAAAACTTCTGGTTTGCCATGTCCAAGTGGCCGCCGTACAGCTCGATGGCGAACAGCGACAGCACGGCCGCCACGGGTATCAGCCAGCGCACGGGCTTCCAATGCCAGCCCAGCCACGCAAACGTGGGCGCGGCCGCCAGCAGGATGGCTTTTTCATAGATGTCCATGAAGGCGCCGAAGCGGGCCAGACCGAACAGCGAGGCGGCCAGCAAGCCGGCGCCGTACAGCCAGTCGATCAGGCTCAGGCGCTTAAAGAATCCTGGTTCCTGCGTATATATTTGCTTGTTTGCAATTTCCATCATTTTCTCCATTCCCGGTCACGCTGCAGCGCCCCAGACACAGCGCAGCTTACGCCGATTGCGGCAGCTTTGCCTTCAAGTTCTCAAATTCTTTTTCAAAATCCAGCGTCTTGCGCTGCGTGCTCATGGCCATCAGCGCTTCGCTGCTGCCCTTGGCATCGTCGGCGCCATCCTTGATCCACACCCACAGGCGGCGCTCGCGGATATAGAACATGGAAAACACGCCGATCACGAGGAACAGGCAACCCAGGTACACCACGCTCTTGCCCGGCGAACGCGTCACCTGCAGCACGGAGGCCTTGATTTCCGTGAAGTCGTCGAGCTGCAGGTACACGGGCGCGCCATAGAAGAAGCTGTCGGACAGCGCATTCGTGGCCAGCTGCAGGAAGCGGCCATGCTTGTCATCGGCCTCGATGGCTTTCAAGCCATCCTTGGCGCGCGCCGCCTGCCACAAATCCCACAGGCTGCCGTTGAGGATTTTCATGAAGATATCGGCCGCTTTTTCTTGCTCGGCCGCAGGAATTTTCTCCAGGAAACGTGAAATGGCGAGGAAACCGCCCTCCTGCCCACTGCCGGCAAAGATGCCCAGGCTCTTCGCCGCCGATTCCTGCAGCTGGCCGCGCAAGGCTTCCGCGCCCGGCTGCGGCATGGCCCGCGCCGCATAGCGCGCGGCAGCCTGCTGGCGCAGTTCCGGATCTTGCAGGGCGGCGCGCAGGCGCATCCACTCCGTCACGCTGTAATTGTCGTCGGCAGGAATGCGCAGGTAGCTGAACGGATCGCTGGGGTTGACACGCATGCCGGCCAGGAACACCGTCGCGCCGTCGACCGTCACGGGCTGCATGTAGTTCTGGTACTCGCGCGCCTGGCCCGTCTTGTCGCGCAATTTGTACTGCACCGACGGGCCGACGTTCTTCAAGTCCTTGTTATGCGCATTCTTCGCGGCCGAGCCGAGGCGTTTATCGAGGCCGACGGCAAATTTATCGTTGAAACTTTCCGCCTTGTTGACGGCGCGCACGTCCTGGCCGGCGCTGAGGTTTTCCACGTTGAACGGACGGAAACCCGACCATTCCACCGTGTAGGAATTGCCGTCGCTGCGCTCGAGCGGCGTGCTGCCGCCCACTTCGCCGCCGATGTCGAAACGTTTCGTCGTCTTGCCCGTCATGGGGAAGCCCGTCAGCTTGAGCTTGCTGCCGCCATCCTCAAAGCTGGACTGGTACAGGGCCAGGCCCTTGTACAGCAGCGGTTCGTTGACTTTAATGGTCGCCGGGAAACTTTCTCCCGTGACATGGTCGGTGACGACCACGTCGCTGGCGAACAGCTTGGGCATGCCCGTGCTGTAGAAATCGATGTGGAACTTCTTCAACAGGATGGTGATCGGCAAGTCCTGGATCAGCACGCCGTCGGCCTGGGGAATGATGGCCGTGCTGCTCGACGAGCCTTCCGGGATCATGGTATTGCCGCGGAAAGTAGGATTCGACAGGCTCAGGCGGTGCTGGGCGGGAATGTCGGCGATCACGCCGCTGCCCGCAAACGGCGTCTTGCCGAAGAACCATTGCTGTACGCGGATCGGCATTTCCGAGTCAAGCAAGCCGCCCACGCAGATGATGACGATGGCGCCGTGGGCGAAGATATAGCCCCATTTATTCGCCGCGCCCCGCTTGGCGGCCACCAGGGTGGCATTGTCCTTCTCGACCACCTTGGCCTGGTAGCCGGCGTCCTTCAGGCGCATCACCATCTGCTGGGCCAGCACGGCGCGCGGCAGCGGCGCCTGCCATTCCGCCTTGTGGTGGAAATTGCGCAAGGATTGCTCGCGCACATTGTCGCGCCAGGAACGCATGTCCTTGAGCATCTTCGGCGCATTACGCACGATGCACAGCGACGTCGAGGTGACGAGGAAACCCATGATCACGAGGAACCACCAGGCCGAGTACACGGAATACAGGCTCAGCTTGTCAAACACGGAGAACCAGAACGGCCCGAACTGATTCACATAGTTGGGCATGGGCTCGTTCTGCTTGAGCACGGTGCCGATGATGGAGGCGACGGCGATCAGTGTCAGCAAACTGATGGCAAAGCGCATCGACGAGACCAGCTCGACGAATTCAGCCAGGCTGCGGCGTTGGGTCTTTAACTCGATTCCGGTCGTGCCTGTGCTCATACGTTGTTACTCATACGGGATATGCAATCTTCAAGAAAATGGGGCATGGAGCAAACATAATTTCTCCGCGCAAGGCGGCAGCATACTCCTGTTTGGCCTGTGCCATAAAAAAGGGCAGCCCATCGAGATGGCCGCCCTTGTTCATGTGCGCTGCAGCGCGTGGCAAAGCATTGCCACTATGAAAACTTACTTCAGGCCGGCGATGTAATCGGCAACGGCGGCGATTTCGTCATCCGACAGGCGGGCGGCGATGGTGTGCATGTCCACGCTGTTTTTGCGGGCATCGGCCTTGGTGCTGCGGAACTGGGTCAGCTGGGCCACCGTGTAATCCTGGTGCTGGCCGGCGATGCGCGGGTACTGGACGGGAATGCCATTGCCCGTCGCGCCATGACAGCTGGCGCAGGCGGCAACGTGCTTGGCCGCGATGCCGCCGCGGTAGATTTTCTTGCCCAGGTCGATAGTGTCCTTGTTTTTCGCGGCGCCCGGCTTGGACAGCTGCGCCCCCAGGTAGGCGGCGATATTCTTCTTGTCGGCGTCGCTGAGCATTTTCGCGTACGTCGTCATGACAGGCTGGTTGCGCTGCGGCGTGGTGAAATCGACCAGTTGCTTGTAGATATAGCTTTCATGCTGGCCAGCCAGTTTCGGATTGACCGAGATGGTCGAATTGCCGGCCGCGCCATGGCAGGACACGCAGGCAGGCAGGCCGCGCGCCGCATCGCCATCGGCGTACAGGGTGGCGCCCTTGGCGGCGTCCGCCTTGACGGCGACCGCTGGAGCGGCGGCTGGTTTCGGTTCTTCGACCGCGGAAGCTGTTGCCGATACGGCCAGCAAAGCGAGCAGCATGGAATGGACAAACGGTGAAAACGCACGATTCATTCAGGCACCCTGAGACAGTGAGAAATTAGTGGTGGACATTGCCGCGCCCTGGGGATTTTTGCTTTATTTTCAGGGCCGCAAGCCGCATCGCTGCTACGCCGGCAACAATAAACAACCCCTTATTGTACAATAGCTTCTTGGCGTTATCGCTCCCTTATCGCTCCCTTTTGTTGCTTTACTATTCCCATGTCAAAACTCTGGCAAGCCCGTTTCTTTACGACCGTCAACCAATTGCGTGACCTGCCCGATACCACGGTGCCGGAAATCGCTTTTGCCGGCCGCTCCAATGCCGGTAAGTCGACCGCCATCAACATCTTGTGTAATCAGAAAGGCTTGGCGTTCGCCTCCAAGACACCTGGCCGTACCCAGCACATCAATTACTTCTCCATCGGCGGCGCCCACGTGGCGCAGCACCGCAAGGATGCCACCATCGTCGAAGAGATCGAATGCCTGCTGGTCGACTTGCCGGGCTATGGCTATGCGGAAGTATCGGGTTCGGCGAAACTGCACTGGCAGCGCCTGCTGGGCGACTATGTGCAGCGCCGCGAACAGTTGGCCGGTTTGATCCTGATCATGGATTCGCGCCGCCCGTTCACCGACCTGGACATTCAAATGCTGGAATGGTTCGCCCCGACGGGCAAGCCGATCCACTGCATCCTGACGAAAGTCGATAAGCTCAACCGCAATGAGTCGGTCAACGCGCTGCGCCAGGCAAAAGCCAAGCTCGACAGCTATGTGGATGAGGACGGCATCGGCTTCCCGTTCACCGTGCAGCTGTTCTCGGCCCTGAAGCGCGTCGGCATCGAAGAAGCCAACGACAAGATCATGGAACTGGCCGGCATCAGCGAAGACGGCGCCGCCCAGATGGTCGACCTGATCGAAATGGAAGACGACGTCGAGCCGGAAGCGGATAAACCCGCCTGAGCGAGGCTAGCATGTCCCGGCTGAAACAGCCGGCGTAAAAAAAGCGGCCGCATGGCCGCTTTTTTATTGCGTGGAAGCCTTAGCGCCGTCCCGGCCCCGGCCGCTTCTCGGAAAAGAATTCCTGGCGCAGGAAGGCGCTCAGCTCGGCCGTATCTTCGACGCGGGCGCTGAGGTTGACGTTGCGTCCCAGGCGCCGCGATTCCCAGACGAAATCGCCGGGCTTTTCGGCACGGATCAGCTGGATCATCTTCTTGATGATGGCCGTTTCGATATCGGGCTCGTTGCCCAATTCCACTTTTTCCTGCTTCAGCCAATTGCGCTTGAAGTTGCCATTCCAGCCCTTGAACTTGACTTCGGCACTGAACGAGGTCTGGTTGACGATGGAAAACACGCCGCCCGAATCCTCGCGGTCGCTGCCGGAATTGCGTCCCTGGGCACCGGCGATATTCGCCTTGGCCACGCGCATGGCGCGGTCATTTTCGCTTTCCTCGGCCGGCGGCGCGGGATTTTGCGCCTCGCGCTGCTTGCGGCGCTGCTCGATCATCGAACTCATGTCTTCGGCCGGCGGCGGCGGCAACGGCACTTTCGATACCAGCGGCGGCGTAAACGTTTCCAGTTTCGGCTTGTCGCGCGGCACGTCTTTGGTGACCACACGCTTGCTCGGTGCCGGCGGCGGTTTCACTTTAGCAACTTTTGTATCTTTCGGCTTCGGCGTGGGTTTCGGCTGCGGCTTCGGTTGCGGCTTGTCCTTCAGCGGCGCGATATACACCATCGCGCTTTCCTTCTTCGGCGGCGGAATCTTTTCGATCTTGTCGCTACGCAACAGCACATAGGCGGCCAGCAGCACGTGCAGCAAGACGGACACCCCCAGCGCAACCTTGCGCATGGTGCTGGTCTTGGACCCGTAGGCCGGTGGTGGCTGGATCACTTGCCCGCAGGTGGGACAAATGTCGGAATCGGCAGCCATCAGATGGGTCGTGTCATGCAAAATGAATCATGCTTTCTGTGTAGCGAAGAAATAACATTACAGGGCAGCCATAGTGCCAGAGTCCCTTGCATTTGGGAACACTTCCTCGGCCTTTCCAACCCGAAGCGTACAGGATAGCGACATTCCTTGCAGCGCTACCAGAGTACCCGAGCCGGCCCTTGACGGTTGTTACCGTATGTATCATGGCCCATACAAAACCGGCGCCGCATTCACGATGGAACGGGGCGCCGGCGAGGAGCATGCTGCCTGTCAAGCCTTGCTGTCGAGTACCAGCAATTGCTCGTCCGTCAACGGCCCCGTGCCGCTGTACTTGTCCAGGAACAAATAGATGACGGGGGTGATGAACAGGGTAATCACTTGCGAAAAGATCAAGCCGCCCACCACGGCCAGGCCCAGCGGCTGGCGCAGCTCGGCACCCGCGCCCAGGCCCAGGGCGATGGGCAAGGCGCCCATCAGGGCTGCCGCCGACGTCATCATGATGGGACGGAAGCGCAGGATGCACGCCTGGCGGATGGCTTCCGGCGGGCTCATGCCCTCGTTGCGCTGCGCATGCAGGGCGAAGTCGATCATCATGATGGCGTTTTTCTTGACGATACCGATCAGCATCAAGATGCCGATGATGGCGATCATGGTCAGGTCCATGCCGAACAGGCGCAAGGTCAACAGCGCCCCCACGGCCGCCGACGGCAGGCCGGCCAGGATGGTCAGCGGGTGGATGTAGCTCTCGTACAGCACGCCGAGCAGCACGTAGATCACGGCCAGCGCGGCGATGATGAGGATGATCTGGCTGGACTGCGAATCCTGGAACACGGCCGCATCGCCGCCGTAGCGCGTGATGATGGAGGCCGGCAAGCTCATGTCCTTGCCCATCACGTCGATCTTGCCCGTGGCGATGCCCAGCGGCACGTCCGGCGCCAGGTTGAAGGCAATGGTGACGGCCTGCAGCTGCCCCTGGTGATTGACGGAGGTGGGACCGATCGTGCGTTCCACATAGGCAATACTCGACAATTTGACCAGCTCGCCCGACTTGCTGCGCACGGACACGCGCGTGAGCGCATCGTCATACTGGCGGTCCGGCGTGGCCGCTTCCAGGATTACGTAATAGCTGGCTGCCGAGGAATAGATGGTTGACACTTGCCGCTCGCCAAACGCGCTGTACAGGGCCGTGCGGATATCGGACATCTGCACACCGAGCAGATTGGCCTTGTCGCGGTCGATCCGGAGCGATGCCTGCAAGCCCTTGATCTGCGAATCGCTGGTGACGTCGCGGAAGGCCGGATCGGCACGCATGCCTGCAATAAACTTCTCCGCCCAGTCATTCAAGGCGTCGGGGCTGACGCTTTGCAGCGTGTACTGGTAGCGGCTCTTGCTCTGGCGGCCGCCCAGCTGCAAGTTCTGCACGGGACGGAAATACACGGCCATGCCAGGCACGGCGCTCGTCGCGCGGCGCAGATTTTCCAGCACCACGGGCATCTTCGGCCGCTCACTGCGCGGTTTCAGCACCATGAACATGCGGCCCGTATTGCCGCCGCCGACGAACGACGTCACGTCCTGCACGCTGGGGTCCGCCTTGAGCACGGCCGCCACGCGTGCCTGCAAATCTTGCAATGCCGCCGAGGAAATATCCTCCGACGCTTCCGTATTCACCTGGATCTGGCCCAGGTCTTCCTCGGGGAAGAAGCCTTTCGGGATGGTGGCGTACAGCACCACCGTCAGCGCAAAGGTGCACACGGCGATGAACAGCACCACGCTGCGGTGCGCCAGGGCCAGGTCGAGGATGCGCACGTAGCCGTTGCGCAGTTTCGTGAATGCCGCCTCGAAATGGCGGCCAATGAAGGTTTTTTCGCCGTGCGTGGGATCGCTGTCATTGTGTTCGCGCGTATCGGCCGGCAGGAAGCGGCTGGCCAGCATCGGCACGAGGGTCAGCGACACGATGGCCGAGACGAGGATGGACAGCGAGACGACGACGGCAAACTCATGGAACAGCAGGCCGATCACGCCCGGCATGAAGAAGATGGGGATGAACACGGCCACCAGCGAGACGGAAATCGAGATGATGGTGAAACCCATCTCCTTGGCGCCCACCAGGGCTGCCTGGATCGGCTTCTTGCCCATCTCGATATGGCGCACGATGTTTTCCAGCACCACGATGGCATCGTCGACCACCAGGCCCACGGCCAGGGTAATGCCCAGCAGGGATACGTTGTCGAGGCTGTAGCCGAGCCAGTACAGCAGGGCCAGCGCGCCGAGCAGGGAAATGGGCATGGTGACGGCCGGAATGAAGGTCGCCGCCGCGCGGTGCAGGAACAGGAAGATCACCAGCACCACGAGGATCACGGTCAGGGCCAGGGTCAGGTTGACGTCGTGGATGGCTTCGCGGATCGAAACGGAACGGTCGTTGACCAGGCTGATCTGGATGGAAGCGGGCAATTGCGCCTTAAATCCTGGCAAGAGTTTGCGCACGGCATCGACCACTTGCACCGTGTTCGCATCCGGTTGGCGCTGCACCAGCAAGGTGATCGAGCGTTCGCCATTGAAGCTGCCGGCCGTCTTGGTCGACTGGAAACTGTCTTCCACATCGGCCACTTCCTTCAGGCGCACGGGCTGGCCGTTGCGCGTGGCGACGATGAGTTCGGCAAAATCGGCCGCCTTCATCATCTGCGGATTGCCCTGGATGGTCAAGGTCTGGCTGGGGCCATCGAGGATGCCCAGCGGCGAATTCGTGTTCGAGGCGCGCAGGGCCACGGCCAGCTCGTCCATCGTCAGGTTGCGCGCATTCATCAGGTCGGCACGGGCACGCACGCGCACGGCGAAGCGCTTCTGGCCATTCACGCTGACCTGGGCCACGCCAGGCAAGGTCGACAGGCTGGGCGCGATCAGGTTTTCCGCATAATCATTCAGATCCGACAAGTTCAGCGATGGCGACGTCATCTGGATGAACAGCACGGGCGCGTCGGCCGGATTGACCTTGCGGTAGGACGGCAAGTCCGTCATTTCCGTCGGCAACTGGCGCTGCGCACGCAGCAGGGCCGCCTGCACGTCGACGGCCGCCTCGTTGACATTGATGCTGGCGTCAAACTCCAGGGTCAGCGAGGTATTGCCCAGCGTACTCGTGGAAGTGATCAGGCTCAAGCCCGCGATGGTGGAAAACTGCTTTTCCAGCGGCAAGGCCACGGAGGACGCCATGGTGTCGGGGCTGGCGCCGGCCAGGTCGGCGCTGACGTTGATGACGGGCGTGTTGTAGCTTGGCAAGGCGGCCACGGGGATGTGGCCATACGCCAGCACGCCGGCCAGGATGATGGAGAGGGACAGCAGCACCACCATGACGGGGCGGCGGATGCTCAGTTCGGACAGGTTCATGCTGGCTTGCCCTGCGGTGCGGCGGCGCCATCGGCGGCCTTGTGTTTGTCCGCCAGGCGTACCTTGCCGCCCGGACGCAAGTTTTGCTTGCCATCGACGATGACGTGTTCATCGCCGTTCAAGCCCGTGACGACGGCATTCGCTCCGAACGCATACACACGGGCAATCTTGCGCACCTTGGCCGTGTTATCGGGTTCCATCGAATACACGAAGATGCCCGTGGTATTGGTGATGATGGCGTTTTGCGGGATCACCAGCGCATCCTTGAGGGTGCGCACGGTCAGCTGCGTGTTCACGTACTGCCCAGGCCACAGGTCCGTGCCGCCGTTATTGAAGCGGGCCTTGACCTTGATCACACCGGTCGCCGGATCGACGGCATTGTCGATGAAACTCAGCTTGCCGTCGAGCTGCTTGCCACCCGCATCGGACAGCAAGGCCTTGACGGTCACGTCGCCCGCTTTTTGCGCCGCCAGCAGGCCCGACAGGCTGCTTTCCGGCAAGGTGAACGACACGTCGATGGGGTCGAGCTGGGTGATGCTGGTCAGCGAGGTGGTCGGCTGCACGAGGCTGCCGGCATAGACATTGATGGCGCCCACGCGCCCGCCCTGCGGCGCGCGCAGGACGGTGTAGCTGGAATCGACCTGGGCCGCGCGCAAGGCGGCTTGGTCGGCAGCCAGCAAGGCACGCGCCGCGTCGAGCTGGCTTTGCAGGGTATCGACGACGCCTTGGGCAATGAAGTTCTTGCTCAGCAAATCCTTGTTGCGCTTGAGCTGGCGTTCGAAGTCTTCCACCGAGGCACGGTCGCGCAACACCTGCGCTTGCGCCTTGTCAACATTCGCGTGCTCGGTGCGCGCGTCCAGCGTAAACATCAGCTCGCCCTGCTTGACAAACTGGCCTTCGCGGATATGTACCTTGGTAATCGTGCTCGTCGTTTGCGGGTGCAGGTCGACGCTGCTGATCGGCATCACGCTGCCGTTGGCTTGCAGCACCATCGGCACGTCCTGGCGCAGGGGCAGCACTACGCTGACCGTGGTCGCTGCTTGCGCCCCGCCCTTGCCTCCCTTGCCCCCCTGTCCATCGGCCGATGTGCCGGACTGATGATTGAAATACCAGATGCCGCCACCGATACACAGGGCCGCACCCACCAGGATTGCCAGGCTAGTCTTTTTCATTATTCTGTCACGCTGTTGCAGCGCAAGGCTGCAGGTTGAAAGTGGTTACCAGAGGGCTTAAAGCGCGATATTGTCGCACGGAAATGCTTACTTTCCTGCGTAATACTCTGGCACGATGAGGGTGACTTCCAGTCCACCATCGACGTGATTGGCGAGCAAGACCGTGGCGCCATGCTGCTCAGCAATATTGCGCGCAATGGTCAGGCCCAGGCCCGTGCCGCCCGATTCGCGCGAGCGCGAGGTTTCTATACGGTAAAACGGTTCGAACACCTTGGCCAGTTGATCTGGCGCAATACCGGGTCCGCCATCACGGATACGGATGCGCGCCGCGCCTGCGATGCGCTCGACGGTCACCTGCGCATACTGGCCATATTTGACGGCATTGTCGATCAGGTTCACCAGGCAGCGCCGCATGGCGATGGGGCGCGCCATCAGGGCCATGCCCGCATGGCCGCCGAGGGTCACTTTCTGGCCGGCATCGGCGGCGTCGGAACACACGCTGTCGAGCAGGGAATCGAGGTCGAGCGCCTGCATGGCTTCCGTGCTGTCCATCGAGCGGGCCAGGTCCAGCCCTTCCTTGACCATACTCTGCATGGCAGACAGGTCACCCACCAGGCGGTCATACAATTCCGTATCGGCCACCTTTTCCAGGCGCAGGCGCAAGCGCGTGAGCGGTGTCTGCAAGTCGTGCGTGATGGCCGCCAGCATCTGTGTGCGCTGGGAGATATGCTGGCGGATGCGCGCCTGCATGGCATTGAAGGCGGCGCTGGCCTGGCGGATTTCGCTGGCGCCCGACAGGGTCAGCGGCGGATGGTTGATGTCGTTGCCCAGGTCTTTTGCCGCCTGCGCCAGCTGTTTCAGCGGGCGCATGGTCATGCGCGTGACGAGGTAGGCGAGGATGGCGATACTGATCAGGAATGGCAGCAGGGTGACCCAGTCGCTGTGCTCGCCAAATGGCGGCTGCTGGCGCGGCGGCAAGACCATCAGGCGCAGCACATGGCCATCCTGCATGCGCACATCGAGGTTTTCGCAGGTGCCGCCCCAGGGCTTGGGGCCGAACAGGCCGCTCGACTTGCGCGGCTGCGTGCAGGCGGCCGGACGCTCGGCCAGCGCGCTGACCTTGAAGCCGTCGCCCAGCTTGGCTTGCAGGGCCGTGGAAAATTCCGTCGGCGCGCCTGGCAGGTGCTCGGCGTCGGGACGCAGTTCCAGGCGTACGCTGCCCTTGTTGGCCACTTTCAGATAGGCCGCGCGCGATGCGAGCGGCACGATGTCGGCCGCCATCACCAATTGCTCGGCCCGCTCCACGGCATGGTAGTCGCGGTATTGCTCCAGCGCGCGCTGGCGTTCGCCCACGGCCAGCCACTGCGTCAGCGCCGCCGAAGCAACGATACCGATCAGCAAGAACATGAAGACGCGGCCGGTCATCGACCCCAGGAACGCCCTCACGCGTGCGGCTCCACGTTGACCTGGCCGGCCAGCACATAGCCGCCGTTGCGCACGGTTTTGATGATCTGCGGCAAGCGGGCATCTTCACCGAGCTTTTGTCGCAGGCGGCTGATCTGGATGTCGATCGAGCGGTCGAAGGGATCGGCATCGCGGCCCTGCGTCAGGTTCAGCAGCTGGTCGCGGTTGAGCACGCGGTTCGGATGCTCGAGGAACACGCGCAGCAGGCGGAATTCAGCGCCCGACAGCATGATCACCAGGCCGTTGGGATTGAGCAGGTGGCGCGCCGTCAGGTCCAGGGTCCAGCCGGAAAAGCGGATTTGCTGTGCCTTGTCGGACGGGGCATTCGACGGCATGGCGTGACTGCGGCGCAGCACGCTGCGTATGCGCGCCAGCAACTCACGCGGTTCAAACGGCTTGGGCAGGTAATCGTCGGCCCCCATCTCCAGGCCCAGGATGCGGTCCAGCGGCTCATTGCGCGCCGTCAACATGATCACGGGGACCGTCGACTGGGCGCGCAGCTTGCGGCACAGGGTCAGGCCATCGTCGCCCGGCAGATTCAAATCGAGCACGATCAAGTCGGGCCGCGTTTCATCGAGGATTTTCCACATGGCCGTGCCGTCTGCCGCGCCGAGGGTGCGGTAGGCGTTCGTTTCCAGGTAATCCGCCAGCAGGCTGCGGATATCGCGGTCGTCGTCGACGATGAGAATTGTAGATGAGGGTTCCATATGACGAATTATCCCCACTTCGAACCGCCTTGCACAGCGCATTTGTATCGTCTTGTATATAGGAGACGCGAGGAAACATATAGATACAAACTGCCGGGCAGCGGACACTTCGGGGAAACATGGGGCGCCCACCATAGCTTCCATGTGCAGCAACATGTACATCTCTCATCACTTATAAAGGAATCAAGATGAACGCCTCAATGAAAACCTTACGCAAGAATATGATCATCGCCATGAGCGTGCTCAGCATGGGTGCGGCATCGCTGACCGTCCACGCCCAGGAAGCCGCTGCCAGCGCGCCGGCTGCCAGTACCAAGATGCAGCACGACGGCCAGCGCGGCCAGCACCGCGGTGGCAATCCCGCCGAACGCATGGCCAAATACCAGGCCCGTTTGCATGACAAACTGAAGCTGACGGTCGCACAGGAACCGGCCTGGGCCACTTTCACGGCCGCCAATGCGCCGAAACAGCCCATGGGCGACTGGAAAGCCAAGCGCGAAGCGTTTGCCAAGCTGTCGGCACCGGAGCGCATGGAACAATGGATCGCCATGTCGAAGGAACGCATTGCCAGCCAGGAAAGCCGTCTGGCCTCGCTGAAGACCTTCTACGCCCAGCTGACGCCGGAACAGAAGAAAGTGTTTGACGACAACGTGCCCGGCGGCAAGCATGGCGGTCACCGCGGCGGCCACCACGGCATGCAGCAGCATCCCAAAGCGGGCTAAGTACGCGTAGCGGGAAGCAAAAAGGCCTGCAATGCAGGCCTTTTTCTTATTTATAACGCCAGTGAACGCTTACTGGCCATCGAGCTTGCGCAAGGAAGCGAGGAAGGTGGCGGCATTCTGGAAGCCGATCACGCGCGACTGGGCAATTTCCTGCCCCTGCTGGTTGAACATGATGATGCCGGGCGGCCCGAACAGCTGAAAACGTTTCAACATGGCCTTGTCGTCCGCATCATTGGCCGTCACGTCCACCTGCAGCAGCACGGCTTGCCCCATCTTCTCGCGCACGGCAGGATCGACGAAGGTCAGCTTTTCCATTTCGATGCAGGACACGCACCAGTCCGCATAGAAGTCCAGCAAGGCCGGCTTGCCATTCAGCTGCGCCAGCGCCGCATCGAGCTGCGCCACGGTCTTGACGCGCGTAAAGGCTTGCGCATGCACCTGGCCACCGCCCAGGTGCGCCAGCGGCGCCAGCGGGTCGCGGCCACCGCTGGCCACGCCCACCAGCTGCAGCACGCCCAGCACGGCAAACACGAGGCCGAAGGCCTTGGCCACCCACGCGTTTTTCGCGCCGCTCTTGCCCACCAGCAGATACATGCCGTAACCGACGAACAATACCGTCCAGCCCAGCATCTGCACGGCGCCCGGCAGCACGGGCGACACCAGCCACCAGGCCACGCCCAGCAGCAGCACGCCAAAGAAGCGCTTGACGGCATCCATCCAGGCGCCCGCGCGCGGCAGCAAGGTGCCGGCCGACACGCCTACCAGGATCAAAGGCACGCTCATGCCAACCGCCATGGCGAACAGGGCGCTGCCGCCGATGACGACGTCGCGCGTCTGGCTGATGTACAGCAAGGCGCCGGCCAGCGGCGCGGCCACGCACGGCCCCACGATCAGGGCGGAAATGGCGCCCATGACGAATACGCCCGCCAGGCGACCCGACGATTGCTGGTTCGACACGGAGGTCAGTTTGCCTTGCAGGAATGCCGGCACCTGCAGCTCATAGAAGCCGAACATCGACAGCGACAGCGTCGCCATCAGCAGGGCAAAGAAGCCCAGTACCCATGGATTCTGCAGCTTGGCCGCCAGGCCTTCGCCGGCCAGGCCGGCCGCCACGCCCAGCGCCGTGTAGACGATGGCCATGCCCAGCGCGTACGTCAGCGACAGCAGCAAGCCACGCGAACGGCTCACCTTGGCACCATCGCCAACGATGATCGACGACAGGATCGGCACCATCGGCAGCACGCATGGCGTGAATGCCAGGCCCAGGCCCAGCAGCATGAACAGGGGCACGATGACGAGCAGCTTGCCGCCCTTCAGGGCCGATTCGATCTTGCCCATCTCGCTTTGCGCTGGCGCAGCGGACGCTGCCACGGGCGCCGCCGCGACCGGCTCGGGCGTGCTGGTGATGTCGGCCTGGGGAATGCTCATGACGGACACGCCAGGCGACGCCTGCGCCTGCGGGCCGTTGACGGCCGCCATATCGGCTGCCGGCGCGGCCGGCAAGGCGAACTTCGACGGCAGGCCGGCACCGGGCGCCACGCTCTGGCCGCCGCCGCCCACCAGCTGGGCGGTGGCGTCCTGCGGCGCGTAGCACAGGCCCTTGTCGGAACAGCCCTGTCCCGTCGCCTTCAGGGTGAAGGCGCCGGCCGCTTCCACGGGTATCGTGATCGTCAGCGTCTTGCGGAAGGTTTCCACGTTCTTCTGGAAGGTCTCGTCAAACTTGACCTTGCCAGCCGGATACACGGGCGTGCCCAGCTTGGCACCCACGGCCTCGAACTTGAAGCGCTCGTGGTACATGTAGTAGCCGTCGGCAATCACATAGGTGACGGCGATGGTGGACGGGTCCTGCATGCGCGCGGAAAACTTGAACGCCAGCTCGGGATCGAGGAATTCATCGTCGGCGCGGGCATGACTGGCGCCAAAGACGGCCATGGCCAGCAGCAAACAGGTGGCAAACCAGATCAGCAGCTGACGGAATGGGGCGGCGCGCGCGGTGGCGCTGGAGGGGAAACGGGACATGAACTACCTTTTCAACCATTCGACAGAGGACGCGCGGAGCGTGCAGTGGCTGCAGGGCCGGCGCGAAAGAAGAATAGTACACCGCAGCAAGGATAGCTGCAGCAGAAAACAAAAAAGCCAGGCTAGGCCTGGCTTTCTCAGATGCAATTACTGGGATTACTCGCCAGCAACTTCAACTGCTTCGGTCGTATCTGGACGATCCATCAGTTCAACGAACGCCATAGGAGCGTTATCGCCGACGCGGAAACCCATTTTCAGGATACGCACATAACCACCGTTACGGTTGGCGAAACGTGGACCCAGTTCAGCGAACAGCTTGACGACCATTTCACGGTCGCGCAGGCGGTTGAAGGCCAGACGCTTGTTTGCCAGGGAGTCGGTTTTGCCCAGGGTCAGAATTGGCTCGACAACGCGGCGCAGTTCTTTTGCTTTTGGCAGGGTGGTTTTGATCGCTTCGTGACGCAGCAGCGATACTGTCATGTTGCGCAGCATTGCCAGACGGTGGGACGAGGTACGATTCAGTTTACGGAGGCCGTGACCGTGACGCATGATAAATCCTTTCGGTGAGTGTTTAAATTCCAGCTCTTCGATCAATGAGGCAGAAGCTTCATCGCGGGCCGGTTTGGTACTACAAAATAAAAGCCTGGGACACCTGTCCCAGGCAGTTTGCTACAACTACGAATTACTTTTCCAGGCCGGCAGGCGGCCAGTTTTCCAGCTTCATGCCCAAGGTCAAGCCGCGCGATGCCAGCACTTCCTTGATTTCGTTCAGGGACTTGCGGCCCAGATTTGGCGTTTTCAGCAGTTCGTTTTCCGAACGTTGGATCAGGTCGCCGATGTAGTAGATGTTTTCCGCTTTCAGGCAGTTTGCCGAACGCACGGTCAACTCCAGGTCGTCGACTGGACGCAACAGGATAGGATCGACCAGCGGAGCGCGCGATGGCGCTTCGGCGGCGGCTTCCGTGCCTTCCAGGGCAGCGAACACATTCAACTGGTCCACCAGGACGCGGGCCGACTGGCGGATCGCTTCTTCCGGCGAGATCACGCCGTTGGTTTCGATGTTGATGATCAGCTTGTCCAGGTCGGTACGCTGTTCAACACGGGCCGATTCAACGAAGTACGATACACGGCGCACTGGCGAGAACGACGCATCCAGGATGATGCGGCCGATGGTCTTGTTCGTGTCTTCCGACAGGCGACGCACGTTACCAGGAACGTAGCCGCGGCCTTTTTCAACCTTGATCTGCATGTCCAGCTTGCCACCAGCGGTCAGGTGGGCGATCACGTGGTCAGGGTTGATCAGTTCGACGTCATGCGGCAGGTCGATGTCGGAGGCCAGGATCGCGCCTTCGCCTTCTTTTTTCAGGGTCAGGGTTACCGAATCGCGGTTGTGGACTTTGAAAACCACACCCTTCAAGTTCAGCAACAGGTCGACGACGTCTTCTTGCACGCCATCGAGGGAAGAATATTCGTGGACGACGCCAGCGATCGTCACTTCGGTCGGCGCGTAGCCTACCATCGACGACAGCAGAACGCGGCGCAACGCGTTACCCAATGTGTGGCCATAGCCGCGCTCGAACGGTTCCATCACGACCTTGGCGTGACCTGCACCGAGAGCTTCAACATCGATAATACGTGGCTTCAACAAACTGTTTTGCATGAAATGTCCTTTTCAATACCCTCGGCTCATTACACCGATAAGGCTGATGGCATTAGTAAAACGCCCACTCGATCGAGTGGGCGGAGGTGGTGCTAACTACTATTAACGCGAGTACAGCTCGACGATCAGCGATTCGTTGACGTCGTTAGCGATTTCGTTACGCTCTGGCAGGGACTTGAAGGTACCTTCCATTTTCTTGGCATCAACCGAAACCCAGCTAGGCATACCAACTTGTTCAGCCAGCGACAGTGCTTCAACGATACGCACTTGCTTTTTCGATTTTTCACGAACAGCGATGATGTCACCGACTTTAACTGCGTACGAAGCGATGTTCACAACGATACCGTTCACGGTGAACGCTTTGTGGCTGACCAGTTGACGCGCTTCAGCGCGGGTCGAGCCAAAGCCCATGCGGTAGCAAACGTTGTCCAGACGCGTTTCCAGCAACTTCAACAGCGTTTCGCCGGTGTTGCCTTTACGACGGTCTGCTTCAGCGAAGTAGCGGCGGAATTGACGTTCCAGCACGCCGTACATGCGCTTGACTTTTTGCTTTTCGCGCAGTTGGTTACCGTAGTCCGAGGTGCGGGCGCCGGATTTGACACCGTGCTGGCCTGGCTTGACATCCAGTTTGCACTTGCTGTCCAGCGAGCGACGTGCGCTCTTCAGGAACAGGTCTGTACCTTCACGGCGGGAAAGTTTTGCTTTAGGTCCGATATAACGTGCCACGATACTTCCTTTTTTTAAATGATAACGCCCCAGCCACATGCATGATCAAACACACTGATGCGGTTAGGCGCTAGTCTGATTTGGTTTCAATCAGACGGTGGCTGAAAACGAAAAACCCGTCAAACAGGATTTGACAGGCAAGAACAGCCGGGCAGTATAACCGTTTCCGGCTCCCTGCTCCAGCGTTTTCACACAACTGTACTGAGTTACAACAGACAGCAAAGCAGCTGGCGCCGAAGCGCCCTCTGCAACACTATCTTAGATACGACGACGTTTCGGTGGACGGCAACCGTTGTGCGGTACCGGCGTCACGTCCTGGATCTCGGTGATCTTGATGCCCAGGTTGTTCAGCGCGCGAACGGCGGATTCACGACCAGGACCTGGGCCCTTGATACGTACTTCCAGGTTCTTTACGCCACACTCAACAGCCACTTTACCAGCGGCTTCCGCGGCGACCTGCGCTGCGAATGGGGTCGATTTACGCGAACCCTTGAAGCCTGCACCGCCGGAGGTAGCCCACGACAAAGCATTGCCTTGACGATCGGTGATGGTAATGATGGTGTTATTGAACGATGCGTGGACATGTGCGATGCCTTCGGCGACGTTCTTTTTAACTTTTTTACGCACGCGTGCTGATGCGGCGTTATTTTGCGACTTAGCCATAATTATTCCCTAGCGGATTATTTTTTCAGCGATTGAGCGGCTTTACGCGGTCCCTTGCGGGTACGTGCGTTCGTACGCGTACGCTGGCCACGGCAAGGCAGACCCTTACGATGACGCATGCCGCGGTAGCAACCCAGATCCATCAAACGCTTGATGTTCATGGACAGTTCACGACGCAGATCGCCTTCGACGATGAATTTACCTACTTCATCGCGCAGCTTTTCCAGTTCGCTGTCATCCAGATCTTTGATCTTTTTGTTGGTTGCTACACCGGTCGATGCACAGATTTTCTCTGCGCGTGGACGGCCCACACCGTAGATGGCCGTCAGGCCGATAACGGTATGCTGATGATTTGGGATATTAACCCCTGCAATACGTGCCATTTGTTATTCCTCGATTAACCTTGACGCTGCTTGTGACGTGGTTCCACGCAGATAACGCGGACTACGCCTTTGCGCTTGATGATCTTGCAGTTGCGGCAGATCCGCTTGACTGATGCGAGAACTTTCATTTTTGGGCTCTTTCTTTCGCTTCTTTGGTTTGATTCAGTGTGTTACTTGGTACGGAACACAATGCGGGCTCGGCTCAGGTCGTACGGTGTCAACTCCACCGTCACCTTGTCTCCAGGGAGAATGCGAATATAATTCATCCGCATTTTACCTGAAATATGCCCGAGCACCACGTGTCCGTTCTCCAGCTTCACTCGAAATGTTGCATTTGGGAGATTCTCAAGAATCTCGCCCTGCATCTGTATGACGTCGTCTTTTGCCATTCGGTATGTTTACCGCGCTTAACGCGTCGGAATTCCGCCCTTGAAATTTGCTTTGCGCAGCAGCGAATCATATTGCTGCGACATCACGTAGTTCTGTACTTGCGCCATGAAATCCATGGTGACAACTACAATAATCAATAAAGAAGTACCGCCGAAATAGAATGGTACCTTCCACTGGGCTTGCATAAATTCCGGCAATAAACACACCAGGGTGATGTAGACTGCGCCGGCAAGTGTCAAGCGTGTCAGGATCTTGTCGATGTAACGGGCTGTCTGCTCGCCTGGACGGATCCCGGGAATGAACGCACCGCTTTTCTTCAAGTTATCCGCTGTTTCCTTGCTGTTAAACACCAGCGCTGTATAGAAGAAACAGAAAAACACGATCGCCACTGCGTACAACAGCGCATGGATAGGCTCACCAGGCCCCATCGATGCTGCCAAATCTTTCAAGAACCGCACCGCAGGGTTAGCGTTGTCGGCGCCCTTTGAAAACCAGTCCACGATAGTGGCCGGGAACAAGATGATCGAAGAAGCAAAGATCGGCGGGATCACGCCGGCCATGTTCAGCTTCAACGGCAAATGGCTGGTTTGACCGCCATAAATCTTGTTGCCTACCTGGCGCTTCGCGTAATTGACCAATATTTTGCGCTGACCACGTTCGACGAATACAACGAAGTACGTTACCAGTGCTACCAGGATCACGATGAAAATCGCGCTGAAGCTGCTGATCGAACCATTCGACACCTGAGTGAACAAGCCACCCAACGCCGACGGCAGACCGGCTGCAATCCCGGCAAAAATGATGATCGAGATGCCATTCCCCAAGCCGCGCTCGGTAATTTGCTCACCCAACCACATCAAAAACATTGTTCCGGTCAACAAAGTGACGACCGTCACGAAGCGGAATGCAAGACCAGGCTCCAACACCAGACCAGCTTGCGACTCCAGTGCGACTGCAATGCCTAACGCTTGGAACAGTGCCAGGGCCACCGTGAAATACCGGGTGTACTGGGTGATCTTGCGACGACCTGCTTCGCCTTCTTTTTTCAACGCTTCCATCTGCGGTGACACGATCGACAGCAATTGCATGATGATCGAGGCCGAGATATAAGGCATGATACCCAGCGCAAACACTGTAAAACGAGACAAGGCACCGCCCGAGAACATGTTGAACATGCCCAGGACGCCGCCTTCGTGCTCCTTGAACAGCGAGGCTAATTGTGTCGGGTCAATCCCGGGAACCGGGACGTGAGCACCGATACGATAAACCACCAATGCGCCAAGCAAAAACCAGAGCCGTCCCCAAGGGAAACCGGCCGCTGCACTTTTAGCAAGTTGTGGATTAGTCGCCAATTTTCGCTCCGATCAAGCTGTTAGCGGTCAACTCAGGCTACCGAGCCGCCGGCTGCTTCGATGGCTGCTTTCGCGCCAGCGGACACTTTCAAGCCCTTCAAATTCACCGCTTTGGTGATTTCGCCGGACAAGATCACGCGCACGTCACGGGCCAACACGCCCAGAACGCCAGCTTGCTTCAAGACCAGAATGTCGACATCGCCAACAGCCAGGTTGTTCAGATCGGACAGACGCACTTCAGCTTTGAAGGTGGCGTGCATCGATTTGAAACCGCGCTTAGGCAGACGGCGTTGCAGAGGCATCTGACCGCCTTCGAAACCGACTTTATGAAAGCCGCCCGAACGCGATTTCTGACCTTTGTGACCACGACCCGAGGTTTTACCCAGGCCGGAGCCGATACCGCGACCGACGCGACGCTTGTAGTGCTTAGCGCCTTCGGCTGGTGCAATAGTATTCAATTCCATGATTTGCTCCGTTCGTGTAAGCCCGAAGGCTTACCCGACAACTTTAACGAGATACGATACTTTATTGATCATGCCGCGTACGGATGGGGTGTCTTGCAATTCGGAAACCGAATTTACACGACGCAGACCCAGACCGCGCACGGTAGCGCGATGCGATTCGCGCGTACCGATCAAGCCCTTGACCAATTGCACTTTGACTGTGTTTGTCATTTTGTCCACCTTAAGCCAGAATGTCTTCGACCGACTTGCCGCGCTTGGCAGCGATATCGGAAGCAGTGCTCATTTTCGACAGGCCGTCCAGCGTAGCGCGTACCAGGTTGTATGGGTTGTTCGAACCGGTGGATTTCGCCACCACGTCCGTCACGCCCATCACTTCGAAGATAGCGCGCATTGCGCCACCAGCGATAACGCCAGTACCAGGCTTAGCTGGGTTCATCAGGACCTTGGAGGCGCCGTGACGACCAACAACCGTGTGATGCAAGGTGCCGTTTTTGAGCGGTACTTTGATCAGGTTGCGACGGGCTTCTTCCATTGCCTTCTGCACGCCAACTGGCACTTCTTTCGATTTGCCCTTGCCCATGCCGACGCGGCCATCGCCATCACCAACTACGGTCAGCGCGGCGAAACCCATGATACGACCACCCTTGACCACTTTGGTCACGCGGTTGATCGCGATCATTTTTTCGCGCATGCCATCATCCGGCTTGTCGCTTTGCATTTTTGCTTGCATTTTTGCCATGATTGATCCTTAGAACTTCAGACCGGCTTCGCGTGCGGCTTCTGCCAACGCTTTCACACGGCCGTGGTAACGGAAACCGGAGCGGTCGAACGCAACTTCGGTAATTCCTGCTTTCAACGCTTTTTCAGCGACGCGCTTGCCGATCAAGGCTGCAGCAGCGGCATTGCCGCCTTTGCCGGATTGGCCTGCCAGTTCAGCGCGTACTTCCGCTTCAGCCGTCGAGGCCGAAACCAGGACTTTAGCGTCCGGGCTGATCAGGTTGGCGTAAATGTGCAGGTTGGTGCGGTGCACCGACAAGCGATTTACTTTCAATTCCGCAATCTTGATGCGGGTTTGGCGTCCGCGGCGAAGCCGTGATTCTTTCTTATCCATCGTCAGCCCCTAATTACTTCTTCTTGGTTTCTTTAAGCTTAACCACTTCGTCCGCATAGCGAACGCCCTTGCCTTTATAAGGCTCAGGAGCGCGGTAAGCACGAACTTCAGCGGCTACCTGGCCAACCTGTTGACGGTCGATACCTTTAATCAGGATCTCGGTCGGGGTTGGTGTTGCGCAGGTAACGCCGGCTGGCATGTCATGCACTACAGGGTGCGAGAAACCCAGGGACAGATTCAGCTTGTCGCCTTGAGCTTGCGCCTTGTAACCCACGCCTACCAGGTTCAGCTTTTTCTCGAAACCCTTGGTGACGCCAACAACCATGTTGTTGACCAGTGCGCGCAGCGTGCCGGACATGGCATTGGCTTCGCGGCTGTCGTTCGCCACGTCGAAACTCAGGGTTCCTGCATTGTTTTCTACTTTGACCAGGCCGGTGAGGGCTTGGGAAAGCACGCCCAACGGGCCTTTTACGGTGATCGCTTGTGCGGAGATGGCGACTTCGGCGCCAGCTGGCACTACGATAGGCATTTTAGCTACTCGAGACATGTGTAACTCCTTAAGCCACGTAGCAAATAACTTCGCCGCCGACACCGGTAGCGCGTGCTTTGCGGTCAGTCATGACGCCTTGCGGAGTCGACACAATCGCCACACCCAAGCCATTCATCACAACAGGGATCTCGTCTTTACCCTTGTAGACGCGCAGACCCGGACGGGACACGCGCTCCAAGCGCTCAATAACGGGACGGCCAACATAATACTTCAAACCGATCTTCAGTTCCGCCTTGCCACCAGCTTCGGCAACAGCGAAATCTTCAATGTAACCCTCGTCCTTCAGGACGTTGGCAATCGCAATTTTGACTTTCGACGATGGCATGGCCACGGTCGTTTTTTGCACGCCTTGTGCGTTGCGAATGCGGGTCAGCATATCGGCGATAGGATCGCTCATACTCATTGCATATTCTCCTATTACCAGCTTGCTTTTGTCATACCCGGAATTTCACCACGCATGGCGAATTCACGGAGCTTGATACGACCCAGACCGAATTTACGGAATGTGCCGCGCGGACGACCGGTGATTGCGCAACGGTTACGTTGACGCGTCGGATTCGAGTTACGTGGCAGCGCTTGCAATTTCAAGCGCGCTTCGTAACGCTCTTCTTCCGATTTCGACTGGTCATCAACGATGGCCTTCAGCTCAGCGCGTTTGACGGCGAATTTCGCAGCCAGGTCTACACGCTTTTGCTCACGGTTAATCAGTGCCAATTTTGCCATGATCTCAGTTTCTGAACGGGAATTTAAAGGCGGCGAGGAGCGCTTTGGCTTCATCGTCGGTCTTAGCGGTTGTCGTGATGCTGATATTCATACCGCGCAACGCGTCAATCTTGTCGTACTCGATCTCAGGGAAGATGATCTGTTCCTTGACACCGATGTTGTAGTTACCACGACCATCAAATGCACGGCCGTTCACACCACGGAAATCGCGTACGCGCGGCAGAGCCACGGTAATGAAGCGATCCAGGAACTCGTACATGCGAGCGCCGCGCAGGGTGACCATCGTACCGATCGGATAACCTTCACGGATTTTGAAGCCTGCGATAGCTTTGCGCGACTTGGTGGTCACTGGCTTCTGGCCGGCGATCTTGGTCAAGTCAGCAACAGCGTGCTCGAGAACTTTTTTATCCGCGATGGCCTCACCAACACCCATGTTCAGGGTGATCTTGGTCAGGCGTGGAACTTCCATTACCGACTTGTAACCAAACTTGCTGGTCAGGTCGGCAACGACTTTTTCTTTATAGAATTCTTGGAGACGTGCCATGATTTCTTAAGCCTTCACTACTTCGCCGGAGGATTTAAAGACGCGGACTTTTTTGCCATCCACTTCTTTGAAACCCACGCGATCTGCCTTGCCAGTCGCTGCATTAAACAATGCAACGTTGGACACGTGAATTGGCATGGTCTTATCGACGATACCACCAGTTACGCCAGTCATCGGGTTTGGCTTAGTCGCTTTTTTAGCGATGTTAATGCCGTCAACCACGATATGTTCAGCATCGATACGCTGCTGTACCACACCACGTTTGCCCTTGTCTTTCCCGGTCAGAACGATGACTTCGTCGTTTTTACGAATCTTATCCATTACGACTCCTTACAGGACTTCCGGTGCCAGGGACACGATTTTCATGAACTTCTCAGTGCGCAGTTCGCGCGTGACAGGTCCAAAAATACGGGTACCGATCGGTTCCAGCTTGGCGTTCAACAGAACGGCGGCGTTGCCGTCGAACTTCACCAGGGAACCGTCTTGGCGGCGAACACCTTTAGCGGTGCGCACAACCACGGCGTTATAAATTTCACCTTTTTTGACACGGCCACGTGGCGCAGCAACCTTAACGGTTACCTTGATCACATCGCCAATGCCAGCATAACGGCGCTTGGAGCCGCCCAATACCTTGATGCACATTACTTCTTTGGCACCGGTATTGTCAGCCACTTCGAGCCGGCTTTCAGTTTGAATCATAGTATTCTCTTTCCCAACTTAAGCCGAAGAATCCACACAATGTAGACCCACGGTCAGTCTTGGTCCCGCCAGAGCCGCCCTGCTGGGCTTCACTGTTTGGGTGCATGACCTTCATACATCAACTGACCGCGAATGCTACTGTCTGTGGCCAGACACTTTGCGGCGTTACATGAACGAAGCCCGCAAGTATTACATACAATTTGCGGGCCTGCAAGTACTAATTAAAACCCACCGCCGAAACGGTGGTTTTTATTTAAACGGTTGGTGCGGCTTGAACCACACGTGTCACCGTCCATGCCTTCGTTTTGGAGATCGGGCGACCTTCCTGGATCTCGACCGTGTCACCGGCCTTGACTTGGTTGGTCTCGTCATGCGCGTGATACTTGTTCGAACGCATGATGATCTTGCCATACAAAGGATGTTTTACGTGGCGCTCGATCAGAACGGTAACGGTCTTGTCCATCTTGTCCGAAACCACTTTACCGATCAGCGTGCGCTTGAGCGACTGTTTCACTGGTTCGTTCATTTGGCTTCCTTCAGATTCATTACCGTCTTCACACGCGCGATATCGCGGCGTACCTTCTTGAGCTGCGAAGTGTTGCTCAGCTGTTGCGTAGCGATTTGCATACGCAGGCCGAACTGTGCCTTCAACAGGTCATTCAGCTCTTTTTGCAGAGCCGGCTGGTCCTTGCCGCGGAGTTCAGATGCTTTCATATACAACTCCAATTATTGGCCGACTTGACGTACGACAAACGTCGTAGCCAGTGGCAGTTTAGCGGCGGCAAGACGGAAAGCTTCCCGTGCCAGCGCTTCATCAACGCCATCCATTTCGTACAGTACTTTGCCTGGCTGAATTTCAGCGACGTAGTACTCAGGATTACCTTTACCGTTACCCATACGGACTTCAGCCGGTTTGTTCGAAATCGGTTTGTCCGGGAAAATACGGATCCAGATACGGCCACCGCGCTTGATGTGACGCGTCATTGCACGACGCGCCGCTTCAATTTGACGCGCAGTGATACGACCGCGCGCAACTGCCTTCAGACCGAATTCGCCAAACGACACGGCGGTGCCGCGGCTGTGCGAAATACCGGTGTTACGGCCTTTCTGCTCTTTACGATACTTTCTGCGTGCTGGTTGCAGCATGATTATTCTCCTGCTTTCTCAGCTGGTGCAGCGGCGGCCGGTTTAGCGGCGCGCACACGAGCAGCACCTGGTGCTGTGGATGGTTTCGCACCCGCTGGACGTGGGCGGCCGGCTGGCTTGCCATCGTCACGGCGTGGACCGCGGCTCTTCTTCTCGTCAGCTGGAGTATCGATGACTGGTGCATCGCCGTTAGGCGCGCGGTCACCTTTGTATACCCACACCTTGACGCCGATGATGCCGTAGGTGGTCGACGCTTCGCTGGTACCGTAGTCGATATCGGCGCGCAGGGTATGCAGAGGCACGCGGCCTTCGCGGTACCACTCTTTACGTGCGATTTCGATACCGTTCAGACGGCCGGACGACATGATCTTGATACCGAGAGCACCCAGGCGCATTGCGTTTTGCATTGCGCGCTTCATGGCGCGGCGGAACATGATCCGTTTTTCCAGCTGCTGAGCGATCGAATCGGCGATCAGTTGCGAGTCGATTTCTGGCTTGCGGATTTCTTCGATGTTCACGTGAACAGGCACGCCCATGATCTTGGTCAGCGCGGACTTCAGTACTTCGATGTCTTCGCCTTTTTTACCAATGACCACGCCTGGACGCGAGCTGTAGATCGTGAAGCGCGCGTTCTTGGCTGGGCGCTCGATAACGATGCGGCCAACGGAAGCGTTCTTCAGTTTCTTTTTCAGGTAAGCACGTGCTTTCAAGTCTTCGTTCAGCATGGCAGCGAAATTGCCGTTGCCTGCATACCAGCGCGAAGCCCAGTTACGGGTGACCGCCAGACGGAAACCGGTTGGATGAATTTTCTGACCCATCGTGGCTCCTTAGTTACCGACAGTCACGTAAACGTGACAGGATTGTTTCGAAATACGGTCGCCACGGCCTTTTGCACGCGCGGTGAAGCGCTTCAGGACGGGGCCCTTTTCGACGTAGATCGTTTTCACGAACAATTCGTCGATGTCCGCGCCATCATTGTGCTCGGCATTCGCAATAGCGGATTCCAGAACGCGCTTGATGATCGCAGCACCTTTTTTCGGGCTGAATTGCAAGATGTTGAGTGCAGCGTCAACTTTCTTGCCACGGATCAGGTCAGCAACCAGGCGGCCCTTTTGGTCCGACAGGCGCACACCTTTGAGGATAGCTTTAGTTTCCATTATTTCTTAGCCTTTTTGTCAGCTGCATGGCCCTTGAACGTACGGGTCAGTGCGAATTCGCCGAGCTTGTGACCAACCATGTTTTCGGAAACATAAACCGGCACGTGCAGCTTGCCGTTATGTACCGCGATCGTCAGGCCGATAAAGTCAGGCATGATTGTCGAACGACGCGACCAGGTTTTGATTGGCTTTTTGTCTTTGGCTGCTTGCGCGGCTTCAACTTTTTTCACCAGGTGGGCGTCACAGAACGGCCCTTTTTTCAATGAACGTGTCATGTGCTACCCCTTATTTCTTGCCGCGGCGCGAGACGATCATGGAAGTAGTACGCTTGTTGCTGCGTGTCTTCTTACCCTTAGTCTGTTGGCCCCAAGGCGAAACTGGATGACGACCAGCTGCTGTTTTACCTTCACCACCACCGTGCGGGTGATCGACCGGGTTCATGACCACACCGCGAACGGTAGGACGAACACCGCGCCAGCGCATCGCGCCAGCTTTACCGATTTTACGCAGGCTGTGCTCGGCATTGCCGACTTCACCAACCGTTGCACGGCACTCGATGTGCACGCGACGCACTTCACCCGAGCGCAGACGCACTTGAGCGTAGGTACCTTCACGTGCCATCAGCACAACGCCAGCGCCGGCGGTACGTGCCATTTGAGCACCTTTACCTGGCAGCATTTCAACGCAATGCATCACGGTACCGACTGGGATGTTACGGATTGGCAAGCAGTTACCCGATTTGATCGGTGCTTCCGAACCGTTCATCACGCTGTCGCCAACGGCCATGCCTTTGGTTGCGATGATGTAGTGACGTTCGCCGTCGGCGTAGCACAGCAGAGCGATATTCGCGGTGCGGTTTGGATCGTATTCGATACGTTCCACTTTCGCTGGAATACCATCTTTGGTGCGCTTGAAGTCGATCAGGCGGTAGTGTTGCTTGTGACCACCACCGATATGACGGGTGGTGATGTGACCGTTGTTGTTACGACCAGCGGTCTTGGATTTCTTTTCAACCAGGGCAGCGAACGGACGACCTTTGTACAGGTCGGCATTCACCACCTTCACCATGCCGCGACGGCCTGGCGAGGTTGGTTTCATCTTAACGAGTGCCATTATGCAGCCTCCTCGGAGAAGTTGATTTCCTGGCCAGGCTTCAGGCACACGAAAGCACGCTTGGTATGGTTACGACGACCGTTGAACTTGCCGGTGCGCTTTTGCTTACCTTCGCGGTTTGCAGTTTGCACGGACAGAACTTCAACCTTGAACAGCAGTTCGACCGCTGCCTTGATTTCAGGCTTGGTTGCATCCGGCAGTACGCGGAATACAATTTGCTCGTTCTTTTCCGCGACCATGGTGGCCTTTTCGGAAATCACGGGCGCCAACAGCACCTTCATCAAGCGTTCTTCGCTATGTTTCAAAATCGCGCTCATGCCAGCATCTCCTCAATCTTGGCCAATGCAGCTTTGGTGACCAGGATCTTCTTGTAGAACACCAGGGACATCGGGTCTGCGTGACGTGGCTCAACGACGAGTACGTTAGGCAGGTTGCGCGATGCCAGTTCCAGGTTTTCGTTCAGAACGTCGGTGATGATCAGAACCGAATCAAAGCCCAGGCCGTTCAATTTTTGCGACAGCAGCTTGGTTTTTGGCGCGTCGATCGTCAGATCGTCGATGACGATCAGGCGCTCTTCGCGAGCCAGCTGCGACAGGATCGAGCAGATACCTGCGCGATACATTTTTTTGTTCACTTTGTGGGTGAAGTTTTCGTCAGGCGAGTTCGGGAAAATCCGACCACCGCCGCGCCACAGTGGCGACGACGACATACCAGCACGCGCGCGGCCGGTACCTTTTTGGCGCCATGGCTTTTTCGTCGTGTGGTGAACTTCTTCACGGTCTTTTTGCTTGCGGTTACCACTACGTGCATTCGCTTGATAAGCGATGACGACTTGGTGGATCAGCGCTTCGTTGTAGTCACGGCCGAAAATCGTATCGGCTGCAGCAACGTTCGAGGCGGCTTGACCTTGCGCATTCAGAAGCTTGAGTTCCATCGTTTAAGCTCCCTTCTTGGCTTTGGTTTTGATGGCTGGCGAGACAACTACCTGGCCATTTTTCGCACCTGGAATCGCGCCTTTGACCAGCAACAGCTGACGGTCGGCATCGATACGGGCGATCACGAGGTTCTGGATCGTACGGTTAACGTCACCCAGATGACCGGTCATGCGCTTACCAGGGAAAACGCGACCTGGATCTTGTGCCATACCGATGGAACCTGGAACGTTATGCGAACGCGAGTTACCGTGCGTTTGACGGCCGGAAGCGAAGTGGTAACGTTTGATAACGCCTGCATAGCCTTTACCGATGGTAACGCCTTGCACGTCGATCTTTTGACCGACTTCGAACAGGGAAGCAGCGACAACATCGCCAGCTTTCAGTTCAGCGGCTTTAGCAGCGTCAACGCGGAACTCTTTCAACAGAGTACCGGCTTCAACACCAGCTTTAGCGTGATGACCAGCAACAGCTTTGGTCACGCGGGAAGCGCGACGTTGACCGAATGCGACCTGAACAGCGGAGTAACCATCTGTTTCAGGGGTTTTGATTTGCGCAACACGGTTGTTCGATACGTCCAGCACGGTGACAGGAATCGAATCCCCTTCATCCGTGAAAATGCGCATCATACCAACCTTGCGACCGAGAAGGCCTAGGCTCATTTTTTCTCCATTCCCACCTGCGATTGGGCGGGGCTTGTTTAACTACAAAGTAACGTAGGACTCAAAAAAGACGAATCCATACCGAAGCCGGCTAGTATATAGCACAAAAACCCTTGACGCAACAAGTTAACACGAGGTATGTCAAAGTGTTGCGCGACGCCCCTGCGGGAGTTGTCAACGCGCTTGAAAAATACTGCCGCGCAGCAACGCAATGCCTCCAAAGCACGGCTGCATGCGCCCTGGCGGCCGGCGCCGGCGCCTGCGGAAACAACAAGGGCGCGTACACCACGTACGCGCCCTTCCTGCCACGTCCATCAGGCATGGCGCCCCTGCGGGTCCCCGTCAGCTCAGACCTTGCACTGCTCGATGCAATGCTTGTAGATTATTTCGCAGATGGGACTGGAAGCGCCGCCGGGCATGCCGCCCGAGCATGTGTACGCCCGGGTAGCGCACTCCAGCGTGCAGTCATTGCCGGCCATCGCATACGATGTGCTGCAACCGATGGCAAACAGAAATACGGCGATTTTCTTGTACATGCATGTCTCCAATAGGAAGTAGGTTTTACGGCACAGGCAGCATGGGGACGGTCCCGCGCATCTGGGCAAGGCCGTCACTGCCACGCCTTATTTCTGGCAATTGGCCAGACAGTGGTCGTACAGGTCCGTACAGATGGGGCTACCGCCCAGGTGCGCCTGGCAATTGGCGACCTTTTGCGCACAGTCCATATAGCACTGCGACACGTCGCCCGCGGCGAATGCATAGGAAGCGCTCAGGCCGAGAGCAAACAGGAAAGCCGTGGTTTTCTTGATCATGGTACGTCTCCGCTTGGTTGATATACGAATACGATGGAAGAACCGGCAGGGCCACGGCGCCATCGGCGCCTCGCCCCGGCAAGCCGTGCTGCGCTCGCCATTACCAAAAAAGTAACACCAATAGAATACCGTAAACAATACCAACCAAACACCAATTTATGCAAAAATCAGATATGTTTATGCGCCCGGCATTTTTACGTCGGCGATACCCCAGACCAGCCGTGGGGCACTCCGGGCCAGTCTTCGGCAAGCCGATCATCGGGGCGGCTCGCCCTCCTCTTGCGCAGCGCCTTTACCAATCTGATACCAATCGACCTTGCGCGTCGCCACCATGATGGCCGCCAGCACCGCGAACAGCAGGATGCTGCCCATCACCAGCGCATTGTTTTCCGAACTCAGCAAACCGTACAGGGCGCCATACAGCAGCGTCAGGGCCACGCCGAAGCCGATGCCGCGCCAGGTGTCGCGCAGCGCGTGCACCAGGTAAAAACTGGTCAGCACGATACAGGCGGCGCTGGCGATCAGATAGGCGGCGAGGAAGGCGACATGCTCGGCCAGGCCCACCAGCAGCAGGAAGAAGATCGCCAGCGACAGGCCCACCAGCAGATACTGCACCGGGTGGATCGGCAGGCTCTTCAAGATTTCGAAGATGAAGAAGGCGGCGAAGGTCAGCGCCACGAACAGCAAGCCATACTTGGTGGCGCGGTCCGATTGCGAATACACGTTGATCGGTTCGATGAAGCCCACGTTGAAGCGGTCCACCTGGCCCAGTGGCGCGCTGTCGGGCACCTTGAACTCGCCCTCGATCGTGCTCAACTGCGTTTGCGCATTGGTGGCCAGCGAGGAGATGTCCCACTCGACCTGGAAACCATCGGCGTTGATTTGGCGGTATTTCGGCGACGGCAGGAAGCGCCCGCCAAACTGCGGATGGGGCCAGTTCGACTTGATGGAGATCTGGTTATTCTTTGCCACCGGCACGACATGCAGGCGTTCGATGCCATCCAGGCCCAGGGCAAAGCTGAATTTCACCTGTTGCGCTTGCGCCAGCGGCATTGCGCCCAGCGGCGCGTGCAACCCGCTGCGAAAGGCAAACAGGTCGGTGCCCTGCTCGAATTCGATCTCCCGTCCGCCCCAGTCGATTTTCGGAATATTGCGGATGCCGCGCACGTCCTCAATCGACAGGGCAACAAAAGGCTCGCCCAGGGTCACGCGCGAATCCGGCGACTTGCGCGGCAGCTGCGTGCTGGCCGGTACCGTAAAGTGGCCCTTGAATGCATGCTGGCCACTGTAGACGAGTACCTGGTGGATGCCGCGGTAGCGGCGGTCCGCCTCGATGTTGCCACTGATTAACAGGCTGTTCGGGTAGACGAGCAGACGGCGCTGCATCGTGCGGCGCAGCAGCTCCGTACGCACGGCGGCTTTCACCTCCGGTGCCTTGTCATCGCCCTTGGCCACTTCCACGCGCTCGTCGTACTGCTCCGTGTAGGGCACCACGAGTATGGGTCCGATGACGGTTTGTTCGCGCACCGAATCGGCGGCGATGCTGTTGACGGCTTCCTGGCGGAATTCCATCCGCTCCTTGATCGTTTCCTGGACCATCAGCAGCGGCAGGCCGATCAGCAGCATCAGGCCAAACACGATCAACGCTTTGACGAATAAAGTTTTTTGCATGGCGCATCCTTGAAGTAAGGATGCCAGTGTAAGAAAGGCATGTGCGCTGCATATGCGCTGCGTGTGAAATTCGCAAATAAATGCTGCGCAACTACGCCAGCGGCAGACACAGGCACGCGCAGGCGCCACCCTCCGCATGGTTGATGACCTCGACCGTGCCGCCGTGCAGGGACGCCACCTCACGCACGAAAGGCAGGCCCAGGCCCGTGCTCTTGCCGGCATCCGGGCGCGGCAGGGAATAAAAGCGCTCGAAGACGCGCTCGAGCGCATACGCGGGGATGCCTGCGCCGCGATCGCGCACGCTGATGGCCACCTGGCCGCCTTGGCGCCGCGCGGTCAGATGGATGCAGCTGCCTGGCGGCGCGAAACCGGCCGCATTGTCGAGCAGATTGCCCAAGGCCTGGCGCAGCAGCAGGGCGTCGCCGGCCACGGCCAGCTCCTCGGCATCGAGCGGCAGGCACAGGCTCACCTCGCGCGCCGCCAGAGTGGCGGCCGCATCCTGCGCCACCTGCGCCAGCAGCGGCGCCAGCGCGAGGCGTTCCGGATGGTCGAGACGCTGCTGCTTTTCCACGCGGACCAGGGCCAGCAGCTTGTCGATCAGTTGCCGCTGGCGCACGTTCTGCTCGAGGATATTGGCGAGAAACTGGTGCCGCTCGGCAGGCGGCATGTCTTCCTGCAGCAGTTCGGCCGACGCCTGGATGGCGGCGATCGGGCTTTTCAATTCATGCGCCAGCGTGTGCATCAGCTGCTCCACATATTCCTTGCCTTCGAGGCGGATGCGCATCGCTTCCAGCGCCCGCCCCAGTGTGCCGAACTCATTTTTTCCCAGCGCCGGCAAGGCCACCTTGCGCCCCGCCTCCACCTCGCCGATATAGCGCATCAGCTTGTCCAACGCATGGTGCAGCCACCAGGCAAAGGCCAGGCCGATCAGCAGGGACAGGAGCAGCAGCACGGCGCCCCGCTGCAGGATCTTGCGCTGGCTGCGCTCGACGAAGGCTTGCACGCTGGCATTGGGCTTGGCCACCGTCAGTACGCCGATGACCTCATTGCCGTCGCGAATGGGCGCGGCCACGTGCATCACGGTCGACATCTCGTCGTCGGGCCGGCTGCGCGTGCTGCGCGCGCCATATTTGCCCTGCAAGGTCAGGTACACGTCGTTCCAGCGCGAATAGTCGCGCCCCACGTCGCGCCCGCTGGAATCGAACAGCACGATGCCACGCCGGTCCGTAATATAAATGCGGTAATCGAGGGTTTGCTTGCGCACGCCGTTGATGTTGATGTCCACGCCATGGCGCGCGTAATCCTGCATGCGCGCCACCATGGGCGAAGTCGCCAGCGTGCCGGCGCGCAGGTCGGGCGCCACGAGGCTGGCCAGCAGCTGCGAGGTGTCGACCAGCGTGTCTTCCAGCGTCGAGCGCACGCCCGGCTTGACCTGCTCCATGAACACATTCAGCAGGAACCACGCGGCCAGGCCGACGATCAGGAAATAGCCGAGCAGGATGCGCAGGCCGATTCTCATGCGCGGGCCAGGCTGTAGCCGAGGCCACGGTGGGTGTGAATGGGATCGCTGTGCGCATCGACGGCACGCAACTTGGCGCGCAGCGATTTGACGTGCGCATCGACGGTGCGGTCGAGCGTATCGGGCGCCCCGCTCCACACCTGCGCCATCAGCTGCGCGCGCGACAGCACGTGGCCGGGATGCTCGAGCAAGGTTTTCAGCAGCAAATATTCGTAACGCGTCAATGCCAGGGGCTGGCCGTGGAACAGCACCCGCGCCTCCAGCGCGCGCAGCTCGAAATGCGCCGGCGCAGGCTCGGCGGCGCCAGCGGCTATCGTCATGCCAGTCTCGCGAGGGGCTTGCGCGGCACCCGCGCGGCGCAGGATGACGCGGATGCGCGCCACCAGTTCGCGCGGAGAAAACGGCTTAGTGACGTAATCGTCGGCGCCGATTTCCAGGCCCACGATGCGGTCGATTTCATCGCTGCGGGCGGTCAGGAAGATCACCGGCACGTCGGAAAACTGGCGCAGCCGGCGGCACGTTTCCAGGCCGCTCATGTCCGGCAGTCCGACGTCGAGCACCACCAGAGCGGGCAATGGCGCGGCTTCGCCAGGACCTGGACGCATTGCGGCCAGCGCCTGCTCGCCCAGCATCACGTGAAGCGGCGTGAAGCCGTCCGTGCGCAGGGCATACGCGATGCTGTCGGCAATCGCCCGTTCATCTTCCACAATCAGGATAGTCTTGGACATGGCGGCATCAGGCACGGAAGGAAAGAGCCGGAGTATCCCTGAAGCAGGCGAGCGGCGTCAATCGCGCGCGTGCGGTGAGCGCCAAGGAGGAGTCGGCAAAAGGCCGCCCGGCCTGAAAAACTGGTGGTATATTTATCTTGCATGACTCCACTGATACACCGTGTCCCACACCCGTACGAGGAGACTATGAAGCCCCTTACCATCAAATCCCATGGCATCGCCCTGCTCTGCGCGGTCAGCCTGCTGACCGCCTGCACGACACCGGCCTCGCTCATCGCCACGTCCAACGAACAGCACGATGCCTGCAATGCGGCTGAGCTCAAGGGCCAGCTGGGCGAGGCGGAACTGGCCTGTGTGCAGGCGCTGCGGGCGGCAGAACAGGCCGGCGCCAGCGCGGAAATCCTCTCGCAGCGCCAGTACAACCTGGGACGCATCAAGCGCCTGCAAGGCAAGAATGCGGAAGCGGAGACACTCTACCGGCAAGCGCTGGCCACCGAGGAGGCGGCACAGCCGCGCAGCGATGCGCGCGTCGGACGGCGCCTGGTGGAACTGGCCTCGGCACTGTCGGCGCAGGGCAAGTGGCAAGAGGGCAGCGGCTACCTGGAGCGCGCCCTGCCCCTGCTGCCGAAGCTGTCGCCTGCCGCGCGCGGCTATGCGGCGCAGGTGCTGCAGCAGTACGCCAAACAGGTGCAGGGCGGCCCGCAAGCGGCACTGGGCCAGCGCTTCGCGGCGGTGGCGGCCGGCCTGCAGTAAGCGCGACGCACGTTTCCGGCGCCCCCGGTTCGCCGCGGGGCCGCGCCGGGACCGGGCTTAAGGCTGGGCGACGTGAATGCTGGCCTTGATGTGCTTGAGATGGGCGATGATGGTGAAGGTCATCACCACCAGCAACGACCACGAACTCCATTTGCTGACATGCACCGCCGACCAGGCGCCAAGCTGGTTCGGATAGCGCCACACGCCCCAGAAGGTGCTGATGTTTTCAGCCAGCCAGATAAAGAAGCCGACCAGCACGAAACCCAGCAGCAAGGGCATGCTGCGGTCGCGGTCGAGCGGGCGGAACACCACGGTGGTGCGCGCATACAAGCCCAGCGCGCAGGCAGCCAGATACCAGCGATAGTCACCGATGTAGTGATGCGTGAAGAAGTTGGCATAAATCAGCAGCGCGATCAGCACCGCCATCCAGTACGGCGGATGGTGGCGAATCCGCATGTCGAGCAGGCGCCAGGTCTGGATGATGTAGCTGCCGACGGCCGCATACATGAAGCCGGAGAACAAGGGCACGCCGAACACCTTGGTGTAGGCAAAGTCGGGGTAGCTCCACGACTGGATGCCACCCGACACCTTGAACACTTCCAGTGCGAAGCCGACGACATGGAACAGGCAGATGGCTTTCAGCTCATCCCACGTTTCCAGTCCGCGCCAGACCATGGCGCCCTGAATCGCCAGCGCCGCCAGCAGCAGCACGTCATAGCGCGGCAGGCCGAACAGGCCGGCGCGCGGCACCAGGAAAACGGCAGCGAAAAACAGTCCCACGAACAGGCACGACCTCGCCTCCTTGATGCCGAAGTACAGGAACTCGGTCAGAAAGCGCGGCCAGCCGCGCAAGCGCTGACGTGGCGTCGCATTTAACAGGTGGGCATCGAGGGCATGGAGCATGCAGTAACTGTAGCGACCGGCCGCGGCGCTGTAAAGCACAATTACGCACGTGCGCCTGGCAGCGCCAGTCGAGGGTGGCCAGCGCACATCGGCAATATCGGCGGCGGTGCAACGCAAAGGAAAGCAGGATGGGATGGAGCAGAAAGAACGAGCGGTGCGGGCAGAATGCGCTCACCAATAGCAATGGGGCCGGGCGCGCTCACGGTCGTGAGCAGGCCCGGCCCCATCATCAGGCAGCGGGACACCCCGCCAGCCTTCTTAAAAACGATTATTGCAGTTTGATTTCAACATCAACACCAGCTGGCAGGTCCAGCTTCATCAGCGCGTCAACGGTTTTGTCCGTTGGGTCAACGATGTCCATCAGGCGTTGGTGCGTACGGATCTCGAACTGATCGCGCGAAGTTTTGTTGACGTGCGGGGAACGCAGCACATCGAAACGTTGAATACGGGTAGGCAGTGGTACTGGGCCTTTGACGACAGCGCCGGTACGCTTCGCGGTTTCAACGATTTCCAGAGCGGACTGGTCGATCAGTTTGTAATCGAAAGCCTTCAGGCGGATACGGATTTTTTGGTTTGGTGTCGACATGGTATTTCCTTAAAAGAACGAACCGCGCGGTCTGCACGGCAATGAGGTAACACGGGAATTTCTGACGCAACAACCGTCAGGGTCGACATGATAGCACCAAAATGCTTGCCAACCCCGGCAGTTGAATAAAAAGAAGGGCGCCGGGCGACGACGCGTCTTCTTTTATGCAGGCTTAAGAATTAAGCCAGGATTTTTGCAACAACACCAGCGCCGACGGTACGGCCGCCTTCGCGGATAGCGAAGCGCAGACCTTCTTCCATCGCGATCGGGTTGATCAGCTTGACGGTGATCGACACGTTATCGCCTGGCATAACCATTTCTTTGTCTGCTGGCAACTCGATCGAACCAGTTACGTCCGTCGTGCGGAAGTAGAACTGTGGACGGTAGTTGTTGAAGAATGGCGTATGACGGCCGCCTTCGTCTTTCGACAGAACATAGATCTCGCCGGTGAAGTGGGCGTGTGGCTTGATCGAGCCTGGCTTGGCCAGAACTTGACCACGTTGCACGTCTTCACGCTTGGTGCCGCGCAGCAGCAGACCAACGTTGTCGCCTGCTTGACCTTGATCCAGCAGCTTGCGGAACATTTCCACGCCGGTGCAAGTCGTTTTGACGGTATCGGTGATGCCGACGATTTCGATCTCTTCGCCGACCTTGATGATGCCGCGCTCGATACGACCGGTTACCACGGTACCGCGACCCGAGATCGAGAACACGTCTTCCACTGGCATCAGGAAGGCACCGTCAACAGCGCGCTCTGGCGTTGGGATGTAAGCATCCAGGGCATCGGCCAGACGCAGCACTGCGTCCACGCCCATTTCGCCTTCTTTGCCTTCCAGCGCCATACGTGCCGAACCTTTGATGATTGGCAGGTCGTCGCCTGGGAATTCGTACTTCGACAACAGCTCGCGCACTTCCATTTCAACCAGTTCCAGCAGCTCTGCGTCGTCGACCAGGTCGCACTTGTTCAGGAACACGATGATGTATGGAACGCCAACTTGGCGGGCCAGCAGGATGTGTTCGCGGGTCTGTGGCATTGGGCCGTCAGCTGCGGAGCACACCAGGATCGCGCCGTCCATCTGCGCGGCACCGGTAATCATGTTCTTGATGTAGTCGGCGTGGCCTGGGCAGTCAACGTGAGCGTAGTGACGGGTTTCCGTTTCGTACTCGACGTGGGCGGTGTTGATCGTGATACCGCGCGCTTTTTCTTCTGGAGCCGCATCGATCTGGTCGTATGCTTTGGCTTCGCCGCCGAATTTCTTCGACAGAACCGTTGCGATTGCAGCGGTCAGCGTGGTTTTACCGTGGTCGACGTGGCCGATGGTGCCGACGTTGACGTGCGGCTTGGTCCGTTCGAATTTACCTTTTGCCATTTTATTCTTCCTTAGAACAATGATTTAAATGTAGGGACCGGCATTCTCGTGAAAGCCGGCCCGGAACTTCTATTACTTAGCTTTCGAGCTTACGATTGCTTCAGTCACATGCTTAGGTGCTTCAGCATAGTGCTTGAATTCCATCGTGTAAGTCGCACGACCTTGGGTCGACGAACGCAACGACGTAGCGTAGCCGAACATTTCCGACAGAGGTACTTCGGCCTTGATGATCTTGCCGCCACCGCCAGCAATTTCGTCCATGCCTTGCACCATACCGCGACGCGACGACAGATCGCCCATCACGGTACCGGCGTAGTCTTCCGGCGTTTCCACTTCCACGGCCATCATCGGCTCCAGGATGACTGGCGATGCTTTGCGGCAGCCATCTTTGAATGCCATCGAAGCGGCCATGCGGAATGCATTTTCGTTCGAGTCAACATCATGGTACGAACCGAAGAACAGCGTGACTTTCACGTCAACAACTGGGTAGCCAGCCATCACGCCCGAAGTCAGCGTGTCGCGCACACCTTTTTCAACTGCAGGGATGTATTCGCGAGGAACGGTACCGCCCTTGATCGCGTCAACGAATTCGAAGCCCTTGCCCGGTTCTTGCGGTTCGATCTTCAGAACCACGTGACCGTATTGACCACGACCACCCGATTGCTTGACGAATTTGCCTTCCGACTCTTCGCACACTTTACGGATCGTTTCGCGGTAAGCCACTTGTGGCTTGCCGACGGTGGCTTCAACGTTGAATTCGCGCTTCATGCGGTCAACGATGATGTCCAGATGCAACTCGCCCATACCGGCGATGATGGTCTGGCCCGATTCTTCATCGGTACGCACGCGGAACGATGGATCTTCTGCTGCCAGACGGTTCAGCGCCAGGCCCATTTTTTCCTGGTCGGCCTTGGTTTTTGGCTCAACCGCTTGCGAAATCACTGGCTCAGGGAAGACCATGCGCTCCAGAACCACGCTTGCCTTGTCGTCGCAAAGCGTATCGCCAGTGGTGGTGTCTTTCAGACCCACAACGGCGGCGATGTCGCCAGCGCGCATTTCCTTGATTTCTTCGCGTTCGTTCGCTTGCATCTGCACGATACGGCCGATACGCTCTTTCTTCTGCTTCACGGAGTTCAACACCGAGTCGCCCGAATTCAGGGTACCCGAGTAGCAACGGATGAAGCACAGCTGACCCACGAACGGATCGGTTGCGATCTTGAATGCCAGCGCCGAGAATTTCTCGTTGTCGTCAGCTTTACGCTCGACAGGCTGCTCATCTTCATCCAAACCCGGTACTGGCGGAATGTCGATAGGCGATGGCAGGTACTCGATGACCGCGTCCAACATTGCCTGTACGCCCTTGTTTTTAAAGGCGGTACCGCACAACATTGGAACGATTTCGCTGGCGATGGTACGTTGACGCAGAGCAGCCTTGATCTCGGCTTCCGACAGGTCGCCTTCTTCCAGGTACTTGTTCATCAGGTCTTCCGACGCTTCAGCAGCGGCTTCAACCATGTTCTCGCGCCACTTGGCAGCATCGGCAGCCAGGTGTGCAGGAATGTCTTCGTATTCGAACTTCATGCCTTGCGAAGCGTCGTCCCAAATGACGGCCTTCATCTTGACCAGATCGATAACACCGGTGAAGACGTCTTCAGCGCCGATCGGCATCTGGATAGGCACCGGGTTGGCTTTCAGACGCGAACGCATCTGATCGTAGACCTTGAAGAAGTTGGCGCCGGTACGGTCCATCTTGTTCACGAAGGCCAGACGTGGCACTTTGTATTTGTTAGCCTGACGCCATACCGTTTCCGATTGTGGCTGCACGCCGCCGACTGCACAGTAAACCATGCAGGCGCCATCCAGCACGCGCATCGAGCGTTCAACTTCAATGGTGAAGTCAACGTGGCCCGGGGTGTCGATGATGTTGATGTGATGCGCTGGGAAGTTGTTAGCCATGCCTTTCCAGAAGCACGTAACAGCAGCCGAGGTAATCGTGATGCCGCGCTCTTGCTCCTGCGCCATCCAGTCGGTGGTGGCAGCGCCATCATGGACTTCGCCCAGCTTGTGGTTCACGCCGGTGTAGAACAGGACGCGCTCGGTCGTGGTCGTCTTACCTGCATCGATGTGAGCGGAGATACCGATATTGCGATAGCGCTCAATGGGGGTCTTGCGGGCCATAATTAATCCTAAATGAATGGACAAAACCGAGCAGCATTTTTTTGCAAAAATGAGCCCGGCCTCGAACAACAGATGCTTGACAGCCGCCTTGCGGTAGCTGGCTTTATATTAGAAGCGGAAATGCGAGAACGCTTTGTTCGCTTCAGCCATACGATGGACTTCGTCGCGTTTTTTCATCGCGCCGCCGCGGCTTTCAGCCGCTTCCATCAGCTCACCGCCGAGGCGTTGTGGCATCGATTTTTCGCTGCGCTTGTTAGCAGCTTCACGCAACCAACGCATGGACAGAGCCATACGACGGACTGGGCGAACTTCGACCGGCACCTGGTAGTTTGCACCACCGACGCGACGGGATTTCACCTCAACCAACGGCTTGGCGTTGTTGATTGCGGTAGCAAAAACTTCGAGCGGATCTTTGCCCGATTTTGCTGCGATGTGCTCGAAAGCACCGTAGATGATGTTTTCTGCAACCGATTTCTTACCGGACAGCATCAGCACGTTTACAAATTTAGCGACATCAGTGTTGCCGAATTTTGGATCTGGCAAAATTTCGCGCTTGGGTACTTCACGACGACGTGGCATATCAATTCCTTTCAATCTTCAGTTGAGCGCGCGTTCTTCGCACACTCGCGGACGACCATCATAGTCCTCCACTTACTCGACCAGATGCGGTCGACTACATTCACTTAGCTAGTTGCCACTGAGCGAAACTTGGGTTTGCTGCGTACAACTTATTACTTCTTGCCTGCTTTAGCGCGCTTGGTACCGTACTTCGAACGCGATTGCTTACGGTCTTTAACGCCTTGGGTATCCAGGGCACCGCGAACCATGTGGTAACGCACACCCGGCAAATCCTTGACGCGGCCGCCGCGCAACAGCACAACACTATGCTCTTGCAGGTTATGGCCTTCACCGCCAATGTACGAAATGACTTCGAAACCATTGGTCAGGCGAACTTTAGCGACTTTACGCAGAGCCGAGTTAGGCTTCTTTGGAGTCGTGGTGTAAACACGTGTGCAGACGCCACGCTTTTGCGGGCTGTTTTCCAGCGCCGGCGATTTGCTCTTCACGGTCAAGGCGACGCGTGGATTGCGAATCAATTGATTGATGGTTGGCATCGTTATAAATCCAACAAAAAAATACGATTAATAACCCGGGCAAGATGCCCGGCGACTAAAACCTCGTCCCGCTTTTATCTGCTGCGCACCGGAGGCGCCCGCAGCCACTCGATAAGGAGCGGCCAAGAAATGCCAAGTAACACGTAAACGATGTGCAGAATAAAATCGAGAACTCGCTAGTTTAGACCTTGTGTTACAGGGGGTCAATCAGTTTACGGCTTTTTGCTATAAAAAAAGGCAAAAATCACGCCAATTTGTAGCATTTTGGCTAATTTTTCCTGGCAGTGTGTGGGCGACCCACTTGTTGATTGAGCACTCTTTCCCTGCATGCAAGTCATCACCGGGGGCGCTCTTGTATGACCGCAAGATGACAAAAGGATTGATAATAGCGGACATTATTCGCCGCCTTCCTTTATGCGCCCCTTGCTTCGCCCTGACTATCTGTTCCTGCTCCTGACCTATGCCTTGCTGTCGGCCGTGCCGTTCATCCCGGCGCTGCTGGGACGCCCGCTCGAGCACCCCTGGCAAATGCTCACCTTCGAGCTGCTGGCCTGGCTGGCCGTCTGGAGCGTGTTCAAGCGTCCCGCCTATTTCCACTGGCTGCTGGTGCCCGCCTTCCTGGCCCTGCCGACGGAAATCTACCTGTTCATCTTTTATGGCCAGGGCATTTCCACGCACCACCTGGGCATCATCGTGGAGACCAGCCCCAAGGAGGCGATGGAATTCCTCGGCCAGAAGGTATGGCTGATGGGGGCCGTCATGCTGGGCGTCGTCGCCTGGTGCCTGCTCAGCTGGTATGCGGCCACGCGCACGCGCGACCTCGACTGGCGCGGCAGGACGCGCCCGGCCGCCTTCGCACTGCTGCTGTTGCTGGGCGCCTTCTGGGGCTACGGCTACGAATTCGGTTTCGACGCCAAAGTCCTGCACAGCGCCGCCGCTTCCGCCAAGGCCAGCAAGCCGGCGGCCAGCGTCAAGGCCGGCGCCTCCGGCTTCGGCAATGCCAGTTCCGCGGACGACGAGACGGACGAGGAGGACGACGAGAGCAGCAAGCCCGAGAACGCCAGCATCGCCGGTGCCGACGAAACGGGCCTGGGCTGGCCCAGCCTGCCCCACTGGGCGCGCCTGCCCTACACCTTCGACACCATCAGCAACTCCTGGCCCTTCGGCCTGATGGCGCGCGGCCTCGACTTTTACAAGGAACGCAAGTACCTGGCCGAACTGGGCCAGAAAAGCAGCAGCTTCCGTTTCGGCGCACACCAGCAGCATCCCGACACCCAGCCGGAAGTGGTGGTGATGGTGATCGGCGAATCGTCGCGCTACGACCGCTGGAGCCTGAACGGCTACGAACGCGACACCAATCCCCTGCTGAAGCAGGAAAGCAACCTGGTACCGCTGGCCGACGTCATCACGGCCGTTTCCGCCACGCGCCTGTCGGTGCCCGTCATCATCTCGCGCAAGCCGGCCACGCAAAGCCTGAAGGACGGTTTTTCGGAAAAATCCTTCCTCACGGCCTACAAGGAAGCGGGTTTCAAGACGTACTGGCTGTCGAACCAGATCTCGTTCGGCCAGTTCGACACGCCCGTTTCCGTCTTCGCCAAGGAGGCGGATGTGGTGCAGTTCCTGAACCTGGGCGGCTTTACCAACAACTCGAACTTCGACCAGATCCTGTTCGACCCGCTCAAGAATGCGCTGGCCGATCCGGCGCCGAAAAAACTCATCGTGCTGCATACCCTGGGCAGCCACTGGAACTACAGCCAGCGCTATCCGAAATCGTTCGACAAGTGGCAGCCATCGCTGTTCGGCGTCGACAAGCCCGTCTACACGGACACGGCCATCAAGCCGCAGCTGAACAACAGTTATGACAGCTCCATCCTGTACACGGACTGGTTCCTGTCGAACGTGATCGGCATCCTGAAGGACGATGGCCAGCGCATGGCCCTGCGCAGCTCGCTCGTTTACGTGGCCGACCACGGCCAGACCCTGTACGACGGCAGTTGCCGACTGGCTTTCCACGGGCATAACACGCAGTTCGAGTTCCACGTGCCCGCCTTCGTCTGGTACTCGCCGCAGTTCCAGCAGCACTATCCAGACAAGGTGACGCAACTGCAGCGCCACCGGAAGGCACGCCTGTCGACGGAAAACATGTTCCACACCCTGCTCGACCTGGGTGACATCCGCTTCGCCGGCGAACAGCCCGAATGGAGCATCGCCAGCCCCCGCTTCAAGCAGCACAAGCGCTACGTCGACAGCTACGGCTGGACCAACTACGACAACGCCATCATCCGCGGCGACTGCCGCGAAGTGATCGACAAGAGCACGCCGGAAAAACAGGACAAATAGTCAGTCGCCGGCCAGCACGCCCGCGCAATCGGCCGGCTGCGCCATATGCGTGCTGAGCCAGTCGAAGACCTGCCCCGCCTTCGCCTCGATGGCACTGCCGAAGCCGCGCTGCGCCAGCAGGGCGATGCCGTTCGTGGCCTGCAGCACGCCGGGCGCCAGCAACAGTGCCCCGTGCGCGTCGCGGCGCACGCACCAAGGCGCCAGGCAGTCTTCCAGCAACGGTCCCAGCACCAGGTTGTGCGACGAGACGATCACCAGGTGCTGCGCCGCCAGGGTATGCAGCACGGCCGCGGCTGCGGCCACCGACTCGAGGTGGTTCGTGCCGCGGAAAATCTCGTCGATCAGGAACAGCGCCGGCGCGCCGCCCTCGGCCAGCGCCAGCAGTTCGCGCGCGCGCCGCAATTCGGCGATGTACAGGCTTTCGCCGCCATCGAGCGAATCCTCATTCTGCATGCTCGAATACAGCGGCAGCAGCGGCACGCGTGCCGCATGGGCGTAGCAAAAGCCGAAGGCGCGCGCGCTGACCAGATTGAGTCCCACGCCACGCAGCAAGGTGCTTTTGCCGATGGCATTCTGGCCCGAGATGAAGGCGCCGCGGCCATCGAGCCGCAACGATAGCGGTACGGCGCCATCGAGCAGCGGATGCACCATGGCGTCGAGCGACAATTGCCGCGCGCCGGCTTCCTGCGCCCAGCAGAACTGCACGCGGCCGCGCAGATGGCGTGCCAGGGCCAGGTCCGCCTCCAGGTCGGCCAGCAGCAGGAAACTCTGGCGCAAAAAATCGCGCTCGCGCCGCACGACGCGCAGGCTGTGAAAGTAGCGGCGGATATTGCCCAGCATGAGCCAGTCGTCATACTCACTCAGCAGGGGAATCATCTTGATCCAGCGCAGCGGCGTGATCTGGCGGTTGATCACGCCCGCAGCCCGGGCGCCTTCGCGCAGCGCCGCCGTGAAAGGCGAATCGAGCGCGGCCAGGCGACCATGCACCAGCAGGATACGCTGCAAGGTAAACACGCTGCGCTCCCAGGGCTTGCAGCGCTCATGAAAGCGCATCTGCAAGGCCATCAGCGCCAGCCAGACGGGCACGACGATGGCCCATGCCAGCGGCGCGACCAGCCACGCGGCCAGCAGCGACACCAGCAGCGCCAGCGTGGGCAACAGCAGCCAGCGGCTCCACCACGGCGGTGCCGGCGGCGCTGCGCCACACAACAAGGCCGCCACTTCCATGTCGGCCGTGCGCAGCGGCCGCATGGCTTGCTCGAGCGCCGCCTGCTGTGCCGGCGCGGCCAGCAGGGCCGCGATGCGCGCGCGCGAGGCGGCATCCGCCGTACCGCTCGCCAGGCGCTGATGCAGGCGCTGCTGGCCAAGAATGCTGGCTTGCGTAGCCAGTTGCGCATGGTAGCCATCGAGCAGCATTTCATCCCACGTCTGTTCGTCGAGCTGCGCCGGGCCATCTTCGACCCGCTGCAGCATGGCGATGTCGCTGCGGGCAAACGGATAGTCGAATTCCGCCGGCTCGGGCAGGCTGGCAAACTGGCGCAGCCAGCGGCGCAGGGAGGAAAACAGGGAAGGCGTAGGCGTCATCATGCTCCACAGGAGGGGGGCGAGCATGGCGCCACGCGCCATCACTGCCAGGGCACAGATCAGGTCGATTGCCACTTTATCAAGATCCATTCCTCACATTGTCCCGAGGTGCCCCGCGCGGACACCCGCTGGACAGCGCGGACACCGCGGACACCGCGGACAGCCGGACAGCCGGACAATTTTATTTTTTTCTTTTCAATTCAACGACTTAAAACTGGCATGGAATATGCATAGAGAATTGCATTGTCCACGAAACGTCCACCATGATCCGCGATACTTCCTCCCAAGACGCCGTGCTGTCCGCCCCGGCGGGCCAGCGCCACAAGAAACGCGCCCTGCTGCTGGCGGGCGCCGCCATCGTCATCGGCGGTGCCGTCGCCGTGTTTGCCGGCTGGCGCAACAGCGAACATTCCGTCAATGCCAGCCGCCTGCGCATCGCCGAGGTCACGCGCGGTACGCTGATCCGCGATGCCGCCGTGAATGGCCGCGTGGTGGCGGCCATCAGCCCCACCCTGTACTCGACCACGGTGGCCACCGTGACCTTGAAGGCCAAGGCGGGCGACACGGTCAGAAAGGGCGACATTCTCGCCGTGCTGGAATCGCCCGACCTGTCCGACGCGCTGAAGCGCGAACAATCGAGCGTGCAGCAGCTGGAGGCGGAAGTGGCGCGCCAGCAGATCCTGGCCAAGAAGCAGAAGCTGCTGGCGCGGCGCGAAGCCGATACGGCGGAGATCGATCGCCTGTCCGCGCAGCGCACGCTGGAACGCTATGAAAGCGTGGCGCAGGTGGGCATCATCGCCAAGATCGATTACCAGAAGGCGAAGGATGCCTTGAATTCCGCCGAGATCCGCAGCAAGCACGCGTCGCAGGCGGCGGGCCTGGAAAGCGAGGACGTGACCCTGGCGCTGAAGACCAAGGTCAACGAACTGGAACGCCAGCGCCTCGTCCGCGACAATGCCCAGCGTCGCGTCGACGAGCTGACCGTGCGCGCGCCCGTCAACGGCTTCATCGGCACCCTGTCGGTGGCCAACCGCAGCGTGGTGCAAGCCAATACGGCGCTGATGACGCTGGTCGACCTGTCGCAGCTGGAAGTGGAGCTGGAAGTGCCGGAAACGTACGTGGCCGACATTGGCCTGGGCATGGGCGCGGAAATCGAGACGGGCGCCATCAAGGCAACGGGCAAACTTTCGGCCCTGTCCCCCGAAGTGGTGAAAAACCAGGTGCTGGCGCGCGTGCGCTTCAACGGTGAACAGCCGGCCGGCCTGCGGCAGAACCAGCGCGTCACGGCGCGCCTGCTGATCGATGAAAAGCCGAATGTGCTGATGCTGGCGCGCGGTCCCTTCGTCGAGGCCGAAGGCGGCCGCTTCGCCTACGTCGTGCGCGACGGCGTGGCCATCCGCACGCCCATCAGGATGGGCGCCACCAGCGTCTCGGCCGTGGAAATCCTCGGCGGCCTGAAGCAGGGTGACAAGGTCGTCGTCGCCGGCACGGAAGCCTTCGAGAACGCGGCCCGCGTCTCGCTCAATTAATCCATTCTCATCTACCCGGAGACTCGCCATGCTGCGCATGCAAAACCTGAATAAAGTCTATCGCACCCACATGATCGAAACGCACGCGCTGCGCGGTTTTGAAATCCACGTCAAGCAGGGGGAATTCGTCACCGTCACGGGGCCGTCCGGCTCCGGCAAGACGAGCTTCCTGAACATCGCCGGCCTGCTGGAGGAATTCACCGATGGCGAATACATCCTCGACGGCGTCAACGTGAAAGGCATGAACGACAATGCCCGCTCGCGCCTGCGCAATGAAAAACTGGGCTTCATCTTCCAGGGATTCAACCTGATCCCCGACCTGTCGCTGTTCGACAATGTCGACGTGCCCCTGCGCTACCGGGGCTACAACAGCGCCGAGCGGCGCGAACGCATCGAGGATGCACTGGCCAAGGTGGGTCTGGCCTCGCGCATGAAACACTATCCGGCCGAACTGTCGGGCGGCCAGCAGCAGCGCGTGGCGATCGCGCGCGCGCTGGCCGGCTCGCCCAAGCTGCTGCTGGCCGATGAACCGACGGGTAACCTCGATACGCAGATGGCGCGCGGCGTGATGGAACTGCTGGAAGACATCAACGCGCAAGGCACCACCATCCTGATGGTCACGCATGATCCCGAACTGGCGCTGCGCAGCCAGCGCAACGTGCACATCATCGACGGCCAGGTGTCGGACCTGGTGCACAAGGGACCGACGCTGGCCAGCAGCCCGGCCAAGGCCGGCAGCAACGCCGCCACTGCCTGAGGATAGACGCATGTTCCAGTACTACTTCCTGCTTGGCCTACGCAGCCTGCGCCGCAATCCCGCCCTGACGGCGCTGATGGTGCTGACCCTGGCCATTGGCGTGGCCGCCAGCATTTCCACGCTCACCATCCTGCACGTCATGTCGGGCAATCCCCTGCCGCACAAGAACGGACGCATGTTCGTGCCGCTGGTGGACAATGGCTCCCTCTCCGGCTACACCCCGGGCAACGAATCGGGCGACAAGCAGCTCAGCTACCGCGATGCCGTCAACTTCCAGAACAGCAAAATCGGCGAGCGCCGCAGCGTCATGTACGGCGTGGGCGGCGCCATCGAGCCCGCGCGCAAGGACATCGGCGCCTTCAGCTCGCAGGGACTGGCCGCCTACCGCGATTTCTTCCCCATGTTCGAGACACCGTTCCTGTATGGTCAGCCATGGAGCGCCGCCGACGATGCGGCCGGCGCCGACGTCATCGTCCTGTCGCGCAAGCTGGCGGAAAAACTGTATGGCGACAGCAACCCGGTCGGCCAGCGCATGACATTGATGGGCTTCCAGTTCCAGATCACGGGCGTGCTCGACAAATGGGATCCCGTGCCGCGCATCCACCGCATCATCGGCAGCGGCGCCTTCGGCAGCGAAGACAGCTACTTCATCCCGTTCACCAGCGCGATCCGCCACCAGACGGGACACAACGGCAGCATGAGCTGCAGCGGCAACCGCGAGCCGGGATTCCAAGGCACGCTCGACTCGGAATGCACGTGGATGCAGTTCTGGTTCGAGATGGCCAGCGATGGCCAGCGCGCCGAGCTGCAGAACTACCTCGACAGCTATGCGCAGGAACAGCGCAAGCTGGGCCGCCTGAAACGCGCCGCGCCGAACCGCCTGTTCAGCATTGATGAATGGCTGGTCCACCTGCGCGTGGTCGGCAACGACAACAAGCTGTCGGCCTGGCTGGCGTTCGGCTTCCTGGCCCTGTGCCTGGTCAATACCATCGGCCTGCTGCTGGCGAAGTTTTCCGTGCGCGCTTCCGAAGTGGGCATCCGCCGCGCGCTGGGGGCGTCGCGCAGCGACATCTTCCGCCAGTTCCTCATCGAGACGACCGTCATCGGCCTGGCCGGCGGCGTGCTCGGCCTGCTGCTGTCCTTCGGCGCCCTGGCCCTGATCGGCATGCAGTCCAAGCAGCTGACCGTCGCCGCGCACATGGATTGGGTGATGCTGGCCATGACCTTCGTCCTCTCGGTCGCCGCCGCCATCCTGGCCGGCCTGCTGCCGACCTGGCGCGCTTGCCAGGTGACGCCGGCCATCCAGCTCAAATCCCAATGACCGCCGCCACCGCACACGAATAGGACCACCATGGAAATCCGACCCATCCTGTCTGCGCTGATGCGCAGCAAAACCGGCGCCATCCTGGTCGCCGTGCAGGTAGCCTTGAGCCTGGCCATCCTGGCCAACGCCCTGCATATCGTCAACGTGCGCCAGGAAGTGGCGGCACGCCCCAGCGGCGTGGCGGCCGAGAGCGAAGTGTTCCACCTGCTGGCGCGCAACCTGCGTCCGCTGGGCCACAATGAAGAACTGGCCTTGCAAAAACGCCTGGCCGCCGCCGCGCGCGCCGTACCCGGCGTCGTCTCCGTGGCGCAGGTCAGCCAGGTTCCCCTGTCGCGCAGCGGCAGCAACAGCGGCTTCGCCGCCAGCCGCAAGCAGGAAAACAGCTCCGCCATCGCCGCCGTGTACATCACGCCCGACTCGCTGATCAAGACCTGGGGCCTGCAACTGCGGGAAGGCCGCGACTTCACGCCCGCCGAAATCAACGAAATCGACCAGAACGTGACGGAGGTATTTCCGCCGCAAGTCATCATCACGCGGGCCATGGCTGAAAAAATCCACCCGGGCGGCGGCAGCGCACTGGGCATGCCCCTGTTCCTCGGCACGGGCGAGAATGCCCAGCAATTGCAGGTGGTCGGCGTCATCGACCGGCTGCAGACCCAGGGCGCGGAAGTGGGCGAGCAGGGCGAGTATTCCGTGATCTTTCCCGTGCGCCTGACGGGCGACGGCGATACCCTGCTGACCATCCGCACGGAAGCCGGCCAGCGCGAGCGCGTGATGAAGGAAGCCGAGCAAGCCATCCGCGCAGCCACGCCGGACAAGCTGATCGTGCGCATCCGCAGCCTGGATGACGACCGCGACACGCGCTACCGCGCCGACCGCGCCCTGTCGTGGATGCTGATCACCGTCTCGGCCCTGCTGCTGCTGGTGACGGCCAGCGGCATCGTCGGCATCGCCAGCCTGTGGGTGACGCAGCGGCGCAAGCAGATCGGCGTGCGCCGCGCCCTGGGCGCACGGCGCGTCGATATCCTGCGCTACTTCCTGACGGAGAATTTCATGATCACCAGCGTGGGCGTGGCCGCCGGCGTCGTGCTGGCCCTGGCGCTGAACCACCTGCTGGTGAGCCAACTGGAAATGGCGCGCCTGCCCCTGTACTACCTGCTGGGCGGCGCGCTCGTGTTCTGGTTGCTGGGACTGGTCGCCGTATATGGCCCGGCCTGGCGTGCGGCCAGCATTTCGCCGGCCACCGCCACGCGCAGCACATGAGCATTTGTCCCTGCCCTGGCCGTCATGACAATGTTATGCTGCACGCATGCCTACCGTACTGATTATTGACGACAATGCCGCCGTGGCCATCGCGCTCGACGTGCTGTTCTCGCTCCACGAGATCGATGCGCTGCGCGCCGCCTCGCCCGAGGAGGGCCTGGCGCTGCTGGCGCGCCATCCCATCGACCTGGTGGTGCAGGACATGAACTTCACGGCCGACACCACCTCGGGCGAGGAAGGCAGCGCGCTGTTCCACGCCATCCGCGCGCGCTACCCCGACCTGCCCGTGATCCTGCTGACGGCATGGACCCAGCTCGATGCGGCCGTCGACCTGATCAAGTCCGGCGCGGCCGACTACCTGGCCAAGCCATGGGACGACCGGCGCCTGATCGCCAGCGTGCAAAACCTGCTGGAGCTGGGACAGGCCAGCCAGGCCCTGCGCCAGCGCGTGCTGGCCGAGCAGCGCCAGCGCCACGCGCTCGAACACGACTTCGACTTGCGCGGCATGGTGTGGCAGGATCCCGCCACGGAGCGCGTGGTACACCTGGCCTGCCAGGTGGCGCGTGCCGACGTTCCCGTGCTCATTTCGGGGCCGAACGGCAGTGGCAAGGAGCGCATCGCCGCCATCGTGCAAGCCAATTCCCAGGTCGCCGACGGCCCCTTCGTGGTGCTCAACTGCGGCGCCGTGCCGGTGGACCTGATCGAGGCGGAACTGTTCGGCGCCGAAGCGGGCGCCTACACGGGTTCCACGCGGGCGCGCGACGGCAAGTTCGATGCGGCCGACGGCGGCACCCTGTTTCTCGACGAGATAGGCAACCTGCCGCTGGCCGGCCAGATGAAACTGCTGCGCGTGCTGGAAACGGGCCGCTTCGAACGCCTCGGATCGAACCGCGAACGCCAGGTCAAGGTCAGGGTCATCAGCGCCAGCAATGCCGACCTGCCGGCCATGATACGCGCCGGCACCTTCCGCGAAGACCTGTTCTACCGCCTGAACGTCATCGAGCTGCGCCTGCCGCCGCTGGCCCAGCGTCCGGCCGACATCCTCGTGCTGGCGCGGCATTTCCTCGGGCCGGACAAGAGCCTCGATACGCAGGCGCAGGCCAGCCTGCTGGCGCATGGCTGGCCCGGCAATGTGCGCGAACTGAAAAACGTCATGCAGCGCGCCAGCCTGCTGGCGGCCGGCCCCCTGATCCAGGCGCAGGACCTGGGCTTGCCGCTGGCGGCCGTGCAGCGCGCCGCGCAAGATACCGCAGCCACGGAACCGGACCGCGACAGCGTCGTGGCCGCGCTGGCCCGCGCGCACGGCGTCGTGGCGCAGGCGGCGCAGGAACTGGGGCTGTCGCGCCAGGCGCTGTACCGGCGCATGGAGCGCCTGGGCATCGCGCGCGCCTGATGCCGCCCGTCGAGCACACGCCGATACGCCCGACAGGCCTGCGCCTTTCGTTGCTGACGCGCTGGACGGCGCTCATCGTTACCCTGCTGGTACTGGGCATGGGCATCGCCCTGCTGCTCGCGCACTTCCTGCCCGGCCAGCCGTGGCTGGTGCTGGGGCTGTCGCTGCTGTGCATCCTGCCGATTGCCGTCATCACCATCCGCGCGCAATTGCAGGCGATGCTGTCGCTGTTCCGCGCCTTGAGCGGCACGGTCGCCAGCTACCAGGACGGCGACTTCGCCTTCAGCCTGCGCTGGCCGCAGAACGATGAACTGGCCGACCTGGTGGCGACCCACAATGCCCTCGGCGACGTGCTGCGCAAGCAGCGCCTGGACCTGGTGCAGCGCGAGCTGCTGCTCGACACCATGGTGCAGAACACGCCGGTGGCCATGCTGCTGGTGGCCGAAGGCAGCGCCATCGTCTACGCCAACCTGGCCGCGCGCCAGTTGCTACACCAGGGACGGCGCCTGGAAGGACAGCGCCTGGCCGACATCGTGCAGCAGGCAGCACCGGCCTTGGCGGAAGCGCTGGCGCGTCCCAGCGACGGCCTGTTTACGACCGGCGACGGCGAACAGGAAGAGGTGTACCACCTGGCGCGGCGTAGCTTCAGCCTGAACGGCCGCAAGCATGAATTGCTGCTGCTGCGCCAGCTGACCCTGGAACTGCGGCGCCAGGAAGTGCAGACCTGGAAAAAAGTCATCCGCGTCATCAGCCATGAGCTGAACAACTCGCTCGCGCCGCTGGCCTCGCTGGCCCACTCCGGGGCCGAGCTGGTACGCCGCGGACAAACCGAACGCCTGCCGCAGATCCTCGCCACGATCGAAGAACGCACGCGCCACCTGGAAAGCTTCATTCTCGGTTACGCGCGCTTTGCCAAGCTGCCCGCGCCGCGCCTGGCCGCTTGCGAATGGCAGCCATTCCTCGACAGCCTGGCCTCGCAAGCGACCTTCACGCTCGACGCCCCGCCGCCGGCGCAGGCGGCCGTGTTCGATGCGGCGCAATTGCAGCAAGCGCTACTGAACCTGCTCAAGAATGCGCAGGAGTCCGGCTCCAAACTCCAGCAGATCAGCATGCACGTAAGCCTGGCGCAAGGGCAGCTGCGCATCGAGGTGCGCGACCGCGGACCCGGCATGAACGGTGCGGTGCTGGAAAACGCGCTGGTCCCGTTCTACTCCACCAAGCGCAGCGGAACGGGACTGGGCCTGGCCCTGGCGCGCGAAATTGCCGAAGCGCATGGCGGACGCATCACCCTGGCCAATCGCGAGGGCGGTGGCCTGACAGTGACCCTCATCCTTCCCTTGCCGGACAGAAATGAGATCCCGGAGTAACGATTTTTAGATCACATAATCCGCAACTATTTATTGTGCAATATCAACAATTTGTGTTTTTAATTTTGCAACTTCACGCGGCGTATGCCCGTATGTTAGAAATAAGCTATTTAAGTTTGCATAATGATATAAAAATAGCTCATTGACAATGAATTGTCTTGGCGATAATTTATCTACGCGGTACGGTTTTTTGACACATTAATCGTTTTTTCGCGGGGATAAATATGAAACTGAAATCACTCATCGCAGCAGCGGTACTGGGAGCTGCATCCATCGGCAGCGCGTATGCCGCGTCGTACACCATCAACCTGACCAATACCACGGGCGACCTGTGGACAGGCGGCTTCAACGTCACGCCCAGCCCGCTCGGAGCCTTCACGGATATTTTCCACTTCACTCCGGATGCCACCTTCGGTTCGACAGCGCAAGCCTTCCTGGCCAACCTGTCGGTGACGGGCAGCGATGCATCTGCCATCAACTTCACCAGCGCCAACCTGAACGGTATCGCCCTGACGGGCTTTGGCGGCCCCACCGTGTTCGGTTATGCCCAGGGCCAGGTGCTGGCGCAGACCAGCCTGCTGTTCAACGGCCCGCTAACCCTGACCGTCATCGGCAACAGCCATGGCGGCAGCTATGGCGGCACCTTCAACCTGAACCTGGCACCCGTCCCGGAACCGGAAACCTATGGCATGCTGCTGGCCGGCCTGGGCATCCTGGGCTTCCTGGCCCGGCGCCGCAAGCAATCTTGAGCGCTCCACCCAAAAGACGCTGCGGCGTCTTTTTTCATGCGGCTGCTACACTGGCGCCATGACGACCGATTTTACTTCCACCAGCAACACCGCCTTCAGCCATCCTGGCCATCCGCCGGCCACCATCACCGAACATCGCAGCATCCGCTACCTGCACCTGGGTACCAAGTGGGTGCAGGGTGCCATGCGCCTGGACAAGCCCGATGCCATCGAGCTCGAATACGTGCAGATGATGATGATGTGGATGCTCTTCAAGACACAACCCAAACGCATCGTGCAGCTGGGCCTGGGCAGCGCCGCGCTGACCAAGTTCAGCTACCGCCGCTTCCCCGACGCCCAGGTCACGGCCATCGAGCTCAATCCGAATGTGATCGCCATCTGCGGCGCCCAGTTTGCCCTGCCGCCAAACGACGCGCGCCTCGACGTGCGCGAAATGAATGCACTCGACTTCGTGCTCGACACGGCCAACCACGGCAAGGTCGACGTGCTGCAGGTGGACCTGTACGACGAAGAGGCGCGCGGCCCCGTGCTCGACACGCCCGAGTTCTACCAGGCCTGCTTCGACTGCCTGACGGACGACGGCATCATGTGCACAAACGTCTTCGGCGACTTTCCCAACTACGACAAGAACCTGCAGGCGATGGAGCTGGTCTTCGACGCCGTCGTCTGGGTGCCGGAAATGGAAGACGAAAACATCGTCGTGCTGGCCTTCAAAAAATCGCCATCGCTCGATTTCAGCGAGCTATACGAGCGTGCGGCCGCCATCAAGAAACAGTTCAACCTGCCCGCCAAGAACTGGGTCAACGGCTTGAAGCAGTGGATGCTGGACCAGCAATAAGCCCCCCCCCCCTCACGCCGGCAGCAGCGCGCCCAGGCGGCGCGCCAGTCCATCCATGTTCTCGGCCTTCACCTGCGCGTAGCCGAGCAAGAAACCGTTCCAGCCTGCCCGCTCGTCTGTCCCGTGGGCGGACAACGCCAGCGCCACGATGCCCTCCTGCGCGGCGCGCCGGCTCAGCGCCAGGTCATCCCGGCTGGCATCGTGAAAACGCAGCGCCAGGTGCATGCCGGCCGAGCCGCCATGGATGGACGCGCCGGCACAGGCATGGCGCTGCAATGCTTCGCCCAAGGCATCGCGGCGCTGGCGGTACAGCCGGCGCATGCGCCGCACATGGCGCGCAAACAGGCCGCTGCGCAGGAACTCGGCCAGCGCCAGCTGCTCCGCCACCCGTCCCCGCGCAGCGCCCTGCGCCTGCATCTGCGAGAAGGCCCCGGCCAGCGCTGCCGGCACGACGATGAAGGCGATGCGCAAGGCGGGAAACATGGTCTTGCTGAACGTACCCAGATACACGACGGGTGCGTCGGCCACCAGCCCCTGCATGGCTGCCAGGGGCGGGCCGCCGTGGCGAAATTCGCTGTCGTAATCGTCCTCGATGATCAGCGCACCTGCCGCGCGGGCGCGTTCCAGCAGCGCCATGCGGCGCGCGGGACTGAGCACGCTGCCCGTCGGATACTGGTGCGACGGCGTGGTGTAGATCAGGCGCGGCGGCGTCGCGCTCCAGTCCTCGTCCGTCGGGGCGATGCCATCCATATCGACGGCAATGCCGGCCACCTGCAAGCCGGCGCCACGGCCGGCCGCCAGCGCGCCGCCATAACCGGGATGCTCGATCCACAAGGTCTCGCCCTGGTCGGCAAAGGCGCGCAGGCACACATCAAGGCTGCTCTGCGTGCCATCCGTGATGAACACCTGGGCCGCATCGCACACGACGCCACGCGCGGCGCGCAGATGGTCGGCAATGGCCAAGCGCAGTTGCGGCTCGCCGGCCGGATCGCCGTAATTGAGCTGGCGCGGCGTCAGCGCGCGCCACGCCCGGTCCAGCATGCGCCGCCACAGCGCCAGGGGAAACTCGTCCAGCGCCGGCACGCCAGGCGCGAACGCCCCCATCGCGTCGGCCGGATACACCAGCGCCGCATTCACATCCTGCCCCGCCAGGCCACGCAAATGCCGGGCGCGGCGCGACAAGCCATCCTGGCCGCCGCTCGCCGGCAATGCCACGGGCGTGCCGGTGCTGCCGGCGACGACGGTGCCGCGCCGGTCCGGCAAGACAAAGCCTTCACTGGCCAGCTGCTCGTAGGCGTACAGCACCGTATTGCGCGCCAGCCCCAGTTCGGCGGCCAGCACGCGCGTGGCGGCCAGCCGCGTACCGGGCGCCAGCTGGCCGCTACGGATGGCAGCGCGCAGGCATTCATGCAGTACGCGCTGGCGCGGCCAGCCACGCCCGCGGTGCGTGTGTTCAAAAGCGTTCAGCAACAACGCGTAATCCATGCAATCCTCTCTGGCCCTAAATTATTTATCATTTCTGGATCTTTTTTCAGAACCATGGAGCGATTATAGTGCGGCCTGTTCCTTCCATCCACCGGACTCCCGCCATGCCTGCTACCGCCCTTCCCCCCAGCCCCCGTACCCGCGTGCGCCGTGTCGCCGAACTGGCCAGTTACGATCCCGCCACCGTGTACGCGATCCTCGACGACGCCTACCTGTGCCATATCGCTTTCCAGGATGACAAGGGACGCCATTGCATCCCCACCGCCTGCTGGCGCATCGGCGGCCACCTGTACATCCATGGCTCGAACGGCAGCCGCATGCTCAAGCAACTCCTGCACGACACCGACGTCTGCGTGACGGTCACCCACCTGGACGGCCTGGTGCTGGCGCGCTCCGCCTTCAATCACACCATGAACTACCGCTCGGCGATGATCTACGGACAATTTGAAAAGGTGGCCGACATCGCCCAGCAGCATGCGGCAATGGACGCGCTGATGGAAAAGCTGGCGCCGGGACGCCTGCCGCAGGTGCGCGGCGGCAGCGACAAGGAATACGCCGCCACGACCGTGCTGCGCATCGCCCTCGACGAATGCGCCGTCAAGCAGCGCAAGGGCGGCCCGCTGGACGACGCGGGTGACATGGCACACGTCGTCTGGACGGGCGAGCTGCCGTTCACGCACGCTCGCGGCGCCGCCATCGCCGATGCGTTGAACACCAGCGCGACACCCGCCTACGTCGCTGCATGGGGCGCGGAATCTGCTTGACCGTCCGGCGTGCTTGGCCGATGATCGGCATTGATGGCGATAGCCAGCACCAGACCCACTCAATAACGGAGCACATGATGATCAAGCGAGTATCCCTGGCAGCGGCCCTGACGGTCATGCTGGCCTGCGGCGGCGCGGCGCTGGCCGCCGACACGGGCGACGCGGCCCTGAAGGCGGCCATTGCCGGCAGCGCGCGCACGCCGGCCAACGCGGCGCGCGACGGCGCCCGCCACCCGTATGAAACGCTGACCTTCTTCGGTATCAAGCCGAGCATGACGGTGGTGGAACTGGCGCCCGGCGGCGGCTGGTACACGGAGATCCTGGCGCCCTACCTGCGCGACAATGGCAAACTGATCGCCGCCGGCAACGACCCGCAAGCGGCCAGCGAAGGCGCGCGCCGCGCCGCGGCCCGCTTCCAGCAGAAACTCGACGCCAACCCGGCTGCCTTCGGCAAGGTGGAAATCGGCGCCTTCGCCCCGCCCACCACCTACCGCATCGCGCCGAAAGGCACGGCCGACATGGTGCTCACCTTCCGCAATATCCATAACTGGATACCCATCGGCGAAGCAGGCATGCAGACCCTGTTCAAGGAAGTGTATGACAGCCTGAAGCCGGGCGGCGTGTTCGGCGTCGTCGAGCATCGACTACCAGCCAGCAAGGCACAGGATGCCACGGCCAGCAGCGGCTACATGCACGAAGCGTATGTGATCAAGCTGGCGGAAAACGCGGGCTTCAGGCTGGCGGGCAAATCGGAAATCAACGCCAATCCGAAAGACCATGCAGACCACCAGGGCGGCGTCTGGGCCCTGCCGCCCACCTATGCCAACAAGGATGTGGAGCGCGACAAATACACGGCCATCGGCGAGAGCGACCGCATGACCCTGAAGTTCGTCAAACCCTAGCAAGGCCTATGGCGGCGAGCCGGCCGGGCGCGCCGCCTGATGCTTGTGCGCGCAGCGCGCCTTACAGGTAAATGCCGTACACGCCGCAAGAGCGCGAAACGACCGTGCACTGGCTCATGACGCCATCGTTGCAATCAAACAGGGCCTGCATGCAGGCCTGGCGCGTTGGCTGCGCCGAGGCGCTCCCCAGGACACCGGCGAAACCGACGGCGGCACAGAAGACAAATACGGCTTTTTTTACATTGATCATTTTTATCCCATTCCCAAAGAGTCGAGTCGTTATAAAAAACCACTGGAAGACAAAGACGTCAGCCGCCAAAAACCGTCTATCGATAGACAAATTATGTGGCGCATGGAAATAGTAACACCCTAAAAAATTAGCAAATTAGCAAATACGCAAACAAGAAAACAAGATAACGTTTCTTTTTCCAGCCGTTTCAAGAAATAAAAACCGGCTTGCGTCCATCCTGCCGCGCACTTGCATGGCAAGGGGCGAAAAAAAACCGCAGACGACGCTGCGGTTTTTGTATCTGCACGTTACTTCTTCGCTTCCTTCGGCTTTACCGGCGCCAGGCTCAGATCCTGGAAGTCGTAGCTGAAATCCGTCTCGGCCGACACGGGCGCCATCTTCACGCGGTCGATGCTGCCATCCGGGTTGAGCGAGAACGTCACGTAGGCATCGGCATTGAAATTGCGCTCTTTCCAGCGCACGATGAAGGTGTCGTGCTGCCAGTGTTCCAGCTCGCCCGTCATGTCCGGCGTGCGGGTAAAGCTCAGGATGTGCTTCTTGCCCTCGGGCTTGATCACCACCTTGCCATACCAGGCATCCTCATATTCGCCGTCATACGATGCCAGCGGCAGCGAAGGCTGCGATTTCGCCGCGCGTGCGCCCGACGCCTTGCCCTGTTTTTTCACCTCTTCGGCATGCTGGTCCTGCTCCACCTTGGCTACCAGCGCCAGCCAGTCCGACGGCGCCGCCTGCAGATAGTGGTCGAGGATGCGCCACTGCAGTGCCGTCATCGAACCGCCATTTTCCGCATTGGTCAGGATCGCCACGCCCAGTTTCGCATCCGGCACCATCAGCACGCGCGAATAGAAGCCTTGCAGCGCGCCGCCGTGCATGGCCACTTTCATGCCCTTGTAGTCGCGCAGCTGGAAGCCCAGTCCATAGGCGCTGAAGTTCGGCTTGGTCGCGGCCAGCGCCGGTTTCGGTTCCGGTATCTTGATCGGCGTTTGCGCCGTCCACAGTTCGCGCGCCTGCTTTTCGCTCAGCAAACGGGCTGGCTTGCCATCCTTGTCCTTCACGCCGGCGATCTTGCCCTCGTCGAGCAGCACCATCATCCACTTGGCGATATCTTCCGCATTCGTGTTGATGCCGACGGCGCCCACGGCGTTCGGCACGGGCATCGATTTGACGGCGGCGATCTTGCCATTGATCTTGCTGTGTGCATTGGCGATGTCGGGATTGCCCGCGTTTTCCGCCAGGCTGGTGGTGGTACCCGTCATGCCCAACGGCGCGAGGATGCGCTCGTGCATGGCCTCGCCCCAGCTTTTTCCCGCCTTGTCGGCGATGATCTTGCCGGCGACGATGTACAGCAGATTATCGTAGGCGTAGCTGTTGCGGAAACTCGTGGCCGGGCGGATGTAGCGCAGCTTCTCGATGATCTCGTCGGTGGTAAAGGTGGTGGTCGGCCACCACAGCAAGTCGCCGGCGCCCAGGCCCAGGCCGCTGCGGTGCGTCAGCAAGTCGCGGATGGTCATGGCCCCCGTGACGTAGGAGTCGTGCATCTGGAAGCCCGGCAGGTGCTTGGTGACGGGATCGTCCCAGGCCAGCTTGCCCTCGTCGACCAGCATGCCCAGCGCGGCGGCCGTGAAGCCCTTCGAATTCGATGCCACTTCGAACAGCGTCTTGGCGTCGACAGGTGCCGGTTCGCCGAGTTTACGCACGCCGAAGCCCTTGGCGGTGATGACTTTACCGTCCTTGACGATGGCAATCGCAATACCCGGCACGTCGAAAATCTTCAAGGCGCTGTTGACGTCGCGGTCAAGATCGAAGGCGGGTGCCGGCACCGCCGCGACGGAAACGGCCGGTGCGGCATCGGCGGCCAGCGCCGGTACAGCGACGCTGGAAAACGCCAGCACAACGGCGGCGGCGATACGGTTCATGGTGTACATATTCATGGTTCCCAATCAGGTTCAACGCGCTTGCGCGGCCATCAGCTTGTCGACGCTTTCCTGCGTCACCGGGTGATAGCGTTCGCGCGCTTTCGCATACACGTCCTTGGCCCAGGCATGGCCCTGCGGCGTCTTCATCAGGGCGCTGTACAGGGGCACGACAAACTTCTGGCGCCCCACGCTCATGAGGAATGCCTGCAAGGGCTGCTGCACGTCGTAGCCGGCGTTGACGGACGCCAGATAGAAGCGGTAGGCCACTTCGTTGTTGCCGCTCTTGCCCACGCCGTAGACCTGGTCCAGTTCGCGCAATTGCACCGCGCTGGCCTTGTTGTTGATGTCGTTCAGGAAGTGCATCGATTCGATGGCGACCCACTTGTCCATGCCCAGGTCCTTGGTGGCCAGTTCGCCCTTCAGCCAGGCATCGCGGTGCTGGTCCAGCAGCGCCAGGCGCGGCGAGACGACGCGCTTGGCGCTGGCCGGCACGCCCGTGCCATACAGCCATTCATCGAGTTCCGCTGCCGGCATCACGTCCGGATGCTGCGCCAGCAGGTTCTTGCGCAGGTAGGCGATGAACTGGTCCGTCGTCACGCTCTGGAACGCATGCTGGTCGAACCAGCCACGCAGGAAGGGATCGAATACGGCGCGGCCCGCGCGCTGTTCCATGGTGGCCAGGAACCACGCGCCTTTCGGATAGATGATGCCGTCGTCCGTGTAGGTTTGCGCCGGATTGGCATCCGCATCGCGCGTGACCAGTGCCGTTTTCGCCGCTGGCAGTTCCTTGATCGAGGCGGCCAGTTCTTCCTGGTCGACCTGCACGCCCATCTGCGCCACGTCGCTGCCATACAGCTGCTCGACGATGCGCGTGGTGACGTAGGTGGTAAAACCTTCGTTGAGCCACATGTGCTTCCACGACGCGTTGGTGACCAGATTGCCCGACCACGAGTGGGCCAGTTCATGCGCGATCAGGTCGACCAGGCTGCGGTCGCCCGCGATCATGGTCGGCGTGAGGAAGGTCAGGCGCGGGTTTTCCATGCCGCCGTAAGGGAACGATGGCGGCAGCACGATCATGTCGTAACGTCCCCATCCATACGGGCCATACAGCGCTTCGGCGGCCTGGATCATTTTTTCCGTATCGGCCAGCTCGTATTCGGCCGCCTTGATGCGCGGCGGTTCGGCATACACGGCGGAGCGGGGTCCGAGCTTGCGCACTTCCAGTTCGCCGATGGCGATGGCCAGCAGGTAGGAAGGAATCGGCTGCGGCATCCTGAATTTCCAGCCGCCCTTGCCCGTCGCCTTTTCGTCGTTCTCGGCGCTCATCACCACGCGCATGCCCGCTGGCGCATCGATGCGCGCGCTGTAGGTGAAGCGCACGGCCGGCGTATCCTGCGACGGCACCCACGAACGGGCGTTGATGCTTTGCGACTGGCTGAACATGAAGGGCAGCTTGCCCGACATGGTCTGCTGCGGCGTAAGCCACTGCAGCGCGATGGCGTTGGGTGCCGTGTGATAGTAGACGCGTACTTTTTCAGGCTGGCCGGTGGTGGTGATGCGCAGCGCCTGCCCTTTTTCCGGGTCGACCTTGTCCAGTTCATAAGGCGCCATCTGCCATGCGCCGCGCTTGTCTTGCACCTGCACCTTGGCGATCGCCAGGTCGCGCGTGTCGAGCACCAGGGTACGCGCGGCGGGATCGATCCAGTTCAAGGACAGCTCGGCATAGCCGGACAGGGTCTTTTGCTTGAAGTCCGCCTTCAGGTCCAGCTGCAGGTCGCGCGTGCGCACCTGGTCGTAGCGCGCATAGCTCAAGGGGTCGGCGTGCGCGGCCAGGGTCACCTGGCAAAGTAGCGCACAGCCCAGCGCGCGCAGGTAGGTCATAGTTTGCATGGTCGTCTTTTGAATGATTTGCGAAGGCCCCGGTCCGTGTGCGCCGGGGCGTCGCGCAGAATAGCACTTCCGGCGCGGACCTGGCGGAAAAAGCGCCGGACGGGCCGGCGCTTTTCTGCTACTTCCCCCCTGTTACGGCCGCGCCCTTGGTCTCGGATGCCTTGAGTGGCGTATTAAAATCCTTCATCAGGTTGTTCTTGTCGCGGTCCTGCTTGAACAGTTCCAGGCGCGACGGCGTGATTTTCCGCGGCCAGGCATTGTTGCTGGTATCGATGTCGGCCGTTTCCCAATATGGGTCCTGCACCAGGCCCACCATCGGCTCGTCGGTGATGAGCACCTTGCTGATTTTTTTCGGTGAATAACGCCACACTTCGGCCGGCACGCGCTCGATGATCTTCTTGCCGCTGGCCAGTTCGATTTCCAGGATGAGCGGCATCACCAGTCCGCCGATATTCGAAAAATCGACCAGGTACAGATGCTTGCCCCGGGCACGCTGCTCGAGCATCGCCCGTTCCCACGGCTCCAGCCCTTCCAGCTCTTCCGCATAGCCGTTGCGGTCCTTGTTGGTCACCGTGAAATCGTCGTGCTGGTTGTAGAAATCCTTCAGCGCGGGGTCCAGGTCGACCTTCTTCGGCAGCGCCTTGTTGCGCTGGTCCGAAATCGAGATGGGCTGGGCCGCCTTTTGCGCCTTCTTCCACGCTTTTTCAATTTCCGGATCCTTCGTGCTCACGCCATATTCGCTGATGCCGTCGATGCTGATGTCGACCGCGTCGGTGGTATAAAACCAGCCGCGCCAGAACCAGTCCAGGTCCGTGCCGGAAGCATCTTCCATGGTGCGGAAAAAATCGGCTGGCGTAGGCCGCTTGAATTTCCAGCGCTGCGCATACTGCCTGAAGGCGAAGTCAAACAGTTCCCGGCCGAGGATGGTCTCGCGCAGGATGTTGAGCGCCGTGGCCGGCTTGTCGTAGGCATTCGGCGACAACAGCAGCACCGACTCCGGATTGGTCATGATGGGGACCTGGTTCTGGCTGCGCATGTAGTCGACGATCTTGCGCGGCTCGCCATTCCAGGACGGGAAATGCTCTTCCCACGCCTGCTCGGCCAGGTACTGCAAAAAGGAATTGAGGCCCTCGTCCATCCATGCCCACTGGCGCTCGTCCGAGTTGACGATCATGGGGAAATAATTGTGTCCCACCTCATGAATGATCACGCCGATCAGGTCATATTTGGTGGCTTTCGAATACGTCAGCGCGCCCGTCTTTTTATCCTTCACGGGACGCCCGCCGTTGAAAGAAATCATCGGATACTCCATGCCCGCCACGGCGCCGTTGACGGAAATCGCCACCGGATACGGATAGTCGAAACTATACTTGTTGTACTGTTCGATGGCGTGCGCCACGGCGCGCGTGCTGTACTGCTGCCACAGCGGGTTGCCCTCGTTCGGATAATACGACATGGCCAGCACGCGCCTGCCGCCGCTGTCGAGTCCCTGCGCATCCCATATGAACTTGCGGCTCGACGCCCATGCCACGTCGCGCACATTGGCCGCCTTGAAGTGCCAGGTTTTCGTTCCCGCCGCCTTGCCCTTTTCCGTCGCCAGCGCCTCTTCCGGCGTAATCACCAGCATTGGCGCGGCACTGCTCCTGGCTTTCGCAAGACGCTCGCGCTGCGCCGCGCTCAGAACGGCGGCAGGATTCTGCAGCTCACCCGTGGCAGCCACCACGTGATCAGCCGGCACCGTCAGGTACAGTTCGTAGTCGCCAAACTCCAGGGCAAATTCGCCCGTGCCCAGGTACTGCTTGTTCTGCCAGCCGACGGCATCGTAGTAGGCCGCCATGCGGGGGAACCACTGCGCAATCTGGAATATCGTGTTCTTGTCGTCTGCAAAATACTCGTAGCCGGAGCGTTCTACCAGCACCTTCTGGTCATTGATTTTATAGGACCAGTCGATATGAAAACTGATGCTCTGGCCCGGCGCCAGCGCCACCGGCAAATCGATGCGCAGCATGGTCTGGTTGATCACGTAATGCAGCGGCTTGCCGCCAGCCGACCTGACGCTGGCGAGATTGAAGCCGCCCTCAAAGGTGCGGCCTTCCTGGATGGCGCGCCAGTCCTCGAATTTCAATGCCTCATCCTCGCTGCCACTGAGCCAGGCCTGGCGCGACGGCGCGCTCAATACGCGGCGCTGGTCCGCATCCTTGCGGATGCCATTCTGGTCCAGCTGCAGCCACAGATACGCCAGGCTGTCGGGCGAATGATTGTGATACGTGATCTGTTCGCTGGCCGTGATTGCGCGACGTTCTTCATCGAGCGTGGCGCGGATCACGTAATCGGCGCGCTGCTGCCAGTAGGCGTGGCCCGGCGCGCCGGACGCCGTGCGGTAGGCCGTCGGCGTGGGCAGCAGCTCATCGAGCTGGCGGAACTTATCGTCGAACGGCACGCCGGCGCACAGGCCGGGCAAGGAGGAAAACAGCGTACAGCACAAGGCAAGCAAGCGGACGAAGACCGGCATGGCGCATTCCATCTGGGAGTCGTGGACAGAACTGCATTCTAAGTCGAGTCTGTTTGCAGGCTGATCATTGTTGTCGGCACCCCACACACCAGGCCAGGCAGCCGGCCGGCGCCACTGGCGCGAAAACAGGCATTGGCGTATGATGCGCCTCGAACATTGGGGAGTAGTCGTCCTGCGGTCCTGCCGCGGGAACCTGTATCAACATAATTGGCCCGCAGGCCATGGTGCAGGTGGTTGCAGAACTTGACGAGACCATTGATCCAGGGCGGCCGCATGGGCCGGAGTCGCCCGTGGATCATTGGTTAATTCGTCCGGCCCACGTACCTCTCGCACTCTCATGGAAGCATTCCTCATCTCCACCGGCATCGTCGGTCTCGCTGAAATCGGCGACAAAACCCAACTCCTGGCCTTTTTGCTGGCCGCCAAATTCCGCAAGCCCTTGCCCATCGTGCTGGCGATTTTCGTCGCCACCGTCGCCAACCACGCGTTTGCCGCCGCCGTCGGCGCCTGGATCACCAGCATGCTGGGACCCGACGTGCTGCGCTGGGTACTGGGCGTCTCCTTCCTGGCCATGGCCGCCTGGACCCTGATCCCCGACAAGCTCGATGAAGAGGACACCAAGCTGGCCAAGTATGGCGTCTTCCTGACCACCCTGATCGCCTTCTTCATGGCGGAAATGGGCGACAAGACGCAGGTGGCCACGGTGGCCCTGGCGGCGCGCTACCACGACATTTATTCCGTCGTGCTGGGCACCACCTTCGGCATGATGCTGGCCAACGTGCCGGCCGTGTACCTGGGCGACAAGATCGCCAACCGCGTGCCGCTGCGCCTGGTGCATGGCATCGCGGCACTGGTATTTGCCGTGCTGGGCGTGGCCACCCTGCTGGGTGCGGGCGCGGCCCTGGGCTTCTGACACGCCTCTAAAAATTTCTTATTTACAATGTTCATGTCGATATTTACAATACCGTCGACATGGATATTGGCGCGCCGACGCAGACTGGTCAGCGCGCTTTTTTAAGGAATGTATGCAGTTCAATGGAAAAATGGCGGCGCTGTGCCTGGCCGCTTGCGCCAGCCATCCCCCTGCCGCCACGGCGGCCCCCGCGAACCGCCATGCCTTGCCAGCCGCGCGGCAGGCCGGCCCTGAAGTCCGCACGCGTGACCTGCTGCTGTTCGGTGCGGGCCTGATCCTGCTGGCCGGTCGGCGCCGGCCCGAACACGAAACGTGGCAAGACTCCACGACAACGCTACAGCAGCAGTAGCACCGCATACTCGCGGCCTTCGTCGCGCAGGGCAATGCTGTCGCCAGCCTGCGCCACGCCATCGAGCGACAGTCCCGCCGGCCGCCCCTGCGCCTTCTCCACCGTGATGGCATAGCTGCTGGCACCGAAGCGGTAATGCAGCTTGAAGGTATGCCATTCGGCCGGCATGTTCGGCACCACGCGCAGCACGTTCGCTTCGCGCGTCAAGCCGAGCAGGGATTCGACGATCAGGCGGTACAGCCAGCCCGACGACCCCGTGTACCAGCTCCAGCCACCGCGTCCCACATGGGGCGCCACGGCGTACACGTCGGCCGTCACCACGTAAGGCTCGACCTTGTAGCGCGCCACCGCCTGCGCGTCGCCCCCGTGGCGCACGGGGTTGATCATGCGCAGCAACTCCCACGCCTTGTCACTCTCGCCCAGGCGCGCAAACGCCATCGCCGTCCAGATGGCCGCATGCGTGTACTGGCCGCCGTTCTCGCGCACGCCCGGCACGTAGCCACGGATATAGCCGGGGTTCAGGCTGGATTTGTCAAATGGCGGATCGAGCAGCTGGATCACGCCCGAATCCCGCCGCACCAGGCGGGCATCGACCTGGCGCATGGCGCCCGCGACGCGCTCCTTGTTGGCGGCGCCCGACAGCACGCCCCAGCTTTGCGAAATCGAATCGATCTGGCATTCCTCATTCGTGTGCGAACCTAGCGGCGTACCGTCGTCGAAATACGCGCGCCGGTACCACTCGCCATCCCACGCATGTTCCTCGACATTGGCCGCCAGTTTCACGGCTTCGTCGCGGCAGAACTGGGCGAAGACTGCATCGCCGCGCAGCACGGCGACTTCGGCAAAGCGCTGCAGCACTTCATACAGGAAGAAGGCCAGCCAGACGCTTTCGCCCTTGCCGTGTTCTCCGACCTTGTCCATGCCGTCGTTCCAGTCGCAGGAACCCATCAAGGGCAAGCCGTGCACGCCCAGGCGCAGGCCATGGCGGATGGCGCGCACGCAGTGCTCGTACAGGTCGGCCGATTCGCCCGAACGCACGGGCAGGTCGTAGTAGGAATCCTCTTCCGGCTTGACGGCGCGCCCCTCGATGAAGGGCGCCACCTCCGACAGCACATTGACGTCGCCCGTGGCGATCACGTAGCGGCAGGCGGCCAGCGGCAGCCACAGGTAGTCGTCGGAGCAATGCGTGCGCACGCCCCGGTCCGACGGCGGATGCCACCAGTGCTGTACGTCGCCCTCGACAAACTGGTGCGCCGCGCACAGCAGCAAGTGGCCTCGCAGCAATTGCGGCGCCGTGTGGATCATCGCCATCGCGTCCTGCAGCTGGTCGCGGAAACCGTAGGCGCCGCCCGACTGGTAATAGCCGCTGCGCGCCCACAGGCGGCAGGCGATGGTCTGGTACATCAGCCAGCCATTGGCGATCACGTCCAGCGACGGGTCGGGCGTCTCGATGCGCACGGCCCCCAAGGTGTTTTCCCAGTGCGCGCGCACCGCGTCGAGCGCACTGCGGGCCGCGTCCTTGCCCGCATGGCGCTGTACCATGGTGCTGGCGTCGGCATTGCGGCGCCCGCCCACGCCGAGCAGGAAGACGATCTCGCGTTCCTGCCCCGGCTGCAGCTCGAACGGCACCTGGATCGCGGCGCACGGGTCCAGCCCCGTGCCCGCCTTGCCGGACAGGCGCACGCGGCGCAGGGCCGCCGGCTGCGCCAGGCTGCCGTTGCGGCCGATGAATTCATTGCGGTCGCAGGTGATGGAACGGATGCTGGCATCCGTATTGAAAAAGCCGACCCGGCCGGAAAACTCCGTGTTGTAGTTATTGCGCGCAAACAGGGCGCCGCTGATCGTGTCGACCTCGGTGGCCACGTGCATGCCGGACTTGGCGCGCAGGTCGGCCAGCACCCATTCCACGTAACCCGTGACGGACAGGCGGCGCGGCACGCCGCTGTCGTTACGCACCTTGATGACGGAATATTTGACGGCCGCGTCCAGCGCCACATAGGTGCACAATTCGGTGGCGATGCCCCCTTCGCTATGCTCGAACACGCTGTAGCCGAAGCCGTGGCGCGTCACGTAATCGCCGCTGCCGCGTGCCGGCAACGAGGTGGGAGACCAGAACTGGCCGCTCTGCTCGTCGCGCACGTAGAACGCTTCGCCGGACAGGTCGGACACGGGGTCATTCTGCCATGGCGTGAGGCGGAATTCATGCGCATTCTCGCTCCAGGTATACGCCTGGCCCCCTTCGGACACCACCGTGCCGAATTGCGCATTGGCCAGCACGTTCGACCACGGCGCCGGTGTTTGCGCATCGTCGCCGGTGGTGATCACATATTCGCGGCCATCGGGCGTAAAACCGCCCAGGCCATTTTTCAGGATCAGCTCACGCGCCGGCGCACGGTGCGGCACGCCGCCATGCACGCGCGTGGGGTCCTGCAGCAACGGCGGCATGCGCAGCACGGGGCTGGGCGGGCGCTTGACCTGTTCGGCCAGGGTGCCGCGCAAGTCGCTGATGATGGCGCGCGCCACCGATTGCAGCAAGATGCGGTCTTCATTGGCAATCTGCTCGGCCAGACGCACGAAAATGCCCCCCGGGCGGTCGATCGCCTGCGCATCGATGCCCGAGGCAATCAGGCCCATGATCTGGTCATGCAGCAGCTGGCGGTAACCCGACTGCTCTTCGTACCAGATCACCAGGTCCACCACCAGTCCCTTCAGGCGCCAGTAGGCGTGCGCCTGCACCATCTGGCGCGCCAGCTCGATGTTGGCGGTATCGCGTATCTGCAGCAGCACGATGGGCAAGTCACCCGAGATGGCGTATGCCCACAGGCCGGACTGGCCGCGTTGGTTCTTGATCAGGACACTGGCTTCGGCGCGCAGCGAGGCATTCGGATAGATCACCGCATTGGCCAGGCGCGCATACAGCTGCGCATCGGCCTCGCTGGCGTTGAGCTGGCGCAGCACCACCTGGCTGTGCGTCCAGGCCAGTTCAAACACGCGGTCGGCCAGGTGGCGGTCCTGGTATTTGTCGATCAGGTGCAGTGCCGCCTCGCGCTGCTCCACCATGCCGGTGACGCTGTCGACCGTGACCGCCTGGTCGGGTGCCAGGGTGATGACATAGCGGATCGCCACGATGGGATCGAGCACGGAGCCGTGGCCGCCGCCCAGCGGCCCGTCGTCCTGCAGCGCCTGCGGCAGCTGCGCCGTGTTGCCGCGGCCGATGAAGCGCGCGCGGTCCGTCTCGAACGATACCTCGTAGCGCTCCGCGTCATGCACCGTCATCACGTGCAGCAGCCACGGCATCTGTTCATCCTTGGAGCGGGGACGGCGCGTGCACAGAATCGCATTTTCCTGGGCCAGGATTTCCGTCTGCACGAATAGTTTGCTGAAGGCCGGGTGGGCCGCGTCGGCCGCCGCCGGCGCCATTACCACTTCGGCAAAGCTGGTGATCTCGATGCGCCGCTGGCGGTTCGAATTATTGCTGATACGCGTACGGCGGATTTCGATGTCATCCTCGGGCGAGACGACGATTTCCGTGTACAGATCCAGGCCATGGTCGGCGCGGCGGAACTCCGCCCGCCCCTCGGAAAAGATCACTTCATACTTCTTCGGCTCGGCCAGGGTCGGCTGGTACATGGTGGACCAGACGGCACCGTCGTCGAGGTCGCGCAGGTAGCAGAAATTGCCCCAGTTATCGCGCGTGCTGTCCTCGCGCCAGCGCGTCACGGACAAGTCTTTCCAGCGGCTGTAGCTGCCGCCCGCATTGCTCACCATGACGTGGTAGCGGCCGTTCGACAGCAGTTGCGTTTCCGGCACGGCGCTGTTGGCCTGCGTGAGGATGCGCATCGGCATGGCCTGCTCGGGCGCGCCGCTGCGCAGCACCGCCAATTCGGCCGTGTTCGAGTAAAACGCGCCTGCCTGCGGCGTGCGTTCCTGCAGCACCAGCAAGGCCGATTGCAGCAAGGGATCGGATTCGAAACGGCGCTGCATGGGGCGGTCGTGCAGCAGGTAGCTGAGGGCGAGAAAGCCCATGCCCTGGTGATGCACCATGAAGGAACGGATGACGGCGCTGGTCTGGCCGCGCGGCAGGCGCGCCGTGGTGAAGTCAATCGCTTCGAAAAAGCCGTAGCGTCCCATGTAGCCGGCCGCCTGCATGCGCTGCAGGTTCTGGCATGACGCTTCCGGCTGCACCATCAGGCCCATCATGCTGGCGTACGGCGCTACCACCAGGTCGTCTGCCAGGCCCCGTTTCAAGCCCAGTCCGGGCACGCCAAAGGCCCGGTACTGGTAATTCAGGCTGGCATCGACCGTGTTGTAGCCGGACTCGGAAATCCCCCACGGCACGTCGCGCTGGCGGCCGTAATCAATCTGCGCCTCGATCACGGAGTGATAGGTCTGGTCAAGCAAGGTGTTCGGATAGTTCGGCATCACCAGCAGCGGCATCAGGTACTCGAACATCGAGCCGCTCCACGACAGCAGCACGGGCTGGCCCGCCACCATGCACAGCTGGCGACCCAGGGCAAACCAGTGTTCCTGCGGCAGCTGGCCCTGCGCGATGGCGATGAAGCTGGCCAGGCGCACTTCGGATGCCAGCAAATCGTAGTAGCTGGGGTCCAGGCGCCGCTCGCTGACGTTGTAGCCGATGGCCAGCAGCTTGGTCGACGGGTTGTACAGGAAAGCGTACTCGATCTGCGCAAAGTCGCGCGCCTGGCCCGCCGCGTGGGCGATGTCGCGCATGTAACGCCCCGCCTGTTCGCGGCCTTGTGCCAGCAGCGCGGCCAGTTCGGGCGACGCGCCTTCCGGCGTCTCCAGATTCGCCAGCTCACGCAGCGTCGGCATGCGCATCCATGAAGCGTCAACGCCCGCCTGCGCGGCCCATGGCGCCAGCTGCAGCAGTTCCGCCAGCGCCGCGCGGCATTGGCGCGCCAGTGCGCCGGTCCACATGGCCAGCTCGCCACCTTCGCTCTGCAAGGTCAGCGACAGCAGCGCGTCGGCCGCGCCATTCGCTGCGCCCAGGTAGGTGTGCCATTCGTCCAGGCTGGCCGGCGCCGCCGGCGCCTGCAGCAAGGCCAGGTTGTCGCGCATGGCCTTGCCCTCGCCTTCGGCGGCGATGAACTCCTGCAGCACCTGCGCCGTCGTGCGGATGCCCTGTACGGTCTGCGCGCCGACGATGGGCGCGTCATACAGTTCCACCAGCCCGGGCTGCAAGGTCAGCAGATGGCCGGCCAGGTTGCCGCTGTCGACCGTCGAAATGTACATCGGCTGCAGCGCCTTGAGCGTCTGCGTGTCATACCAGTTATAGAAGTGTCCCTGGAAGCGTTCCAGTTCGCCCATGGTGTGCAAGGTGGCGCGGCTACGTTCGATCAGCTGGCCCATGGTGACATAGCCGAAATCGTAGGCCGTCAGGTTGGCGAGCAGGGCCAGGCCGATATTCGTCGGCGAGGTGCGGTGCGCTACCACCAGCGCGGGATGCTCCTGCATGTTATCGGGCGGCAGCCAGTGGTCATCGGGACCGACGAAGGTGTCGAAGTAGGCCCAGGTCTTGCGCGCCACGCCGTGCAGGAAGCGTCCCTGCTCGGCCGACAGGCGCGCCACGGCCCGTTCGATCGGGCGGCTGATCCACCAGGCGATGGCGGGTGCGGCCAGCCATAGCAGCAGCACCACGGCGGCGGCGGGCAAGGCGTCGGGGCGCCAGGCCAGCAAGGCGCCAAAGGTGGCCAGCGCCAGCGCGGGCGAACACCACATGGCGCGCCAGCTGTCCGCCTGCGAGCCGGAGGAACTGTGCAGGTTCGAGGCGCGCCAGTCGAGCAAATGCTTGTGCGACACGCCCAGGCGCCACAGCGTGCGCGCAATGGCGTCCAGGCTGATCCAGGCCTCGTACGGCAGGAAGACGAGGGTCAGCATGGCATGCGAGAACTGCACGCCGCAGCGCCGCTCAAAGGCGGCCAGATGCTGGCGCCACAGGGTGTCGCGCGGTTTGCGCAGCAGGTCGTACAAGGCCGAGAACACGGGCGGCAGGAAGATGATGGCCAGCACTGCCGCGCTCCAGAAGGCCACGTGCGGCAAAAAGCCCCACACCAGCAGCAGGGACAGGGTGGTGGCCGGCGCCACGACGCTGCGGCGCAGGTTGTCGAACAGCTTCCAGCGCGACAGCATCGAGAGGGGATTGCGTTCGCGCTTGCCGGCGCGGCCCGGCACCCTGCCCAGCAGCCAGCCGATCAGTTGCCAGTCGCCGCGGATCCAGCGCTGGCGGCGGCTCACGTCGGCGTCATAGCGGGCCGGATATTCCTCGTACAGCTCCGAGTCGCTGAGCAGGCCGGCGCGCAGGTAGCAGCCTTCCAGCAGGTCGTGGCTGAGGATTTTATTGTCGGGCAGGCGCTGGCCCAGCACGCGCTCGAACATGTCGAGGTCATAGATGCCCTTGCCGATGAAGGACCCCTCATAAAACACGTCCTGGTACAGGTCCGAGACGGTACGCGTGTATGGGTCGATGCCCGGTTCGCCGCCGCACAGCAGCTCGTAGCGCGAAGCGTTCGCGCTGGGCAGCGCGACGGCCACGCGCGGCTGCAGGATGCCGTAGCCAGCCACCACGCGCGTGCCGGCCGCGTCCAGCACGGGACGGTTCAGCGGGTGCATCATGGTGGCGATGAATTCGCGCGCCGCGTCGCGCGGCAGCAGCGTATCGGTGTCGAGCGTGATCACGTACTTGATGGTGCGCAGGCCGCGCAACTCGCCTTCCACCAGCGAGAATTTGTCGCGCGCGCCACCGCGCAGGAAAGCGTTCAGGTCAGACAACTTGCCGCGCTTGCGCTCCTGCCCCATCCACGCATTCTGCTGCGAATTCCACAGGCGCGGACGGTGCAGCAGCAGGAACGGTCCCACATGGCCCAGCTCTTCGCGATCGGCCGGCTCGCCGTTTTCCTTGAACTCGGCGCCCTCCACGCGGTACTTGTCATTCAGGCCGCGGATGGTCTCCTGCGCCTGGCGCAGCAAGGCGTCGTCGCCGGGCAGGGTTTGCGCGTCCGCATCGACAAAATCCGTCAGCAGGCAAAAACGCAGGTTCGGATCGCGGTTGGCCAGGTAGCGCACTTCCAGCGCTTCGCACAGGGCCGCCACGTTGTCCCGGCTGTAGATCAGGGTCGGCACGACCACGATGCCGCGCGCATCCGACGGAATGCCGGCCTGGTAATCCATGCGCGGCAGCGGATGCGGCGACGTCATCAGGGTCGCCAGCCAGTTCACCACGGCCACGGCCAGCTGGCTGCTGCCCAGCAGCGCCAGCACGCCCAGCGCCACCAATGGCCAGCCCTGCACGCCATGGCGCACGGCGCGTTCGAGCAGCAGCGCGCTCGTGGCCAGGGTGAGGAACGAGATCGCGCCCAGGTAGACGGCCAGCGGCGCGGCACGTGCCGTCTGCTGCAGCGCCTCGACGAAGGGCAGCTTCGCGCCGGCCTGCTTTTCCAGCACCAGCACGCCCCGTCCCACCAGGTAAAAGCCGATGTGGCCGCGGCGTACGTCATTGCCATTGCCGTGCGTGTGCGCCAGCTGCACCACCATCTCGGCCACCTCCACTTCGCTGCGCGCGCTGCGCTTGGCGATGCGTTCGATGGCGTGGCGGTAACTGTCGCGCGTGGCGAAATCCATCAGTCCATACGTGCCGGCCGGATCGAGGCGCAGGGTCTGTTCGACCACGCTCATGGTCTCGACGAATTCCTGCCAGTCCATGGTGCCGAGAAAGCGCAGGCTGCCGATGCTGTTGGCGATCGATACCTGGTCGGCCGCCTGCTGTCCGATCTCGGACTGGATCTGCTGTTCGATGGTGAGGCCCGACTCGGCCAGTTTGTGCGTCAGCCACGACAGGGCCAAGGTGAGCGACGGGCTTTGCCCCTGCAGGCGGCGCGACAGTTCCGCCACGAAAGCGCTGGTAATGGGCGGATTCGAGCGCGCCATGTCGGCCACCAGCAGGATCAGGCCGCTGGGATTGCGTTCGGCGATCTCCGTCATCTGGTCGGCCCAGGTGTTGGCCAGGTCGCGCTGCATGCGGTCGTCGGCCACGCGCACGGCCACGCGGCGCAGGTTTTCGATCAGCGCCAGGCGCAGCATGATGGGCACGGCCCACAGTTCGCCCAAGGTGAGGGTGGCGACGTCCTGGTAGGCTTCGACGAAGTGGCACAGGTTTTCCAGGTCGACGCGGCCATCGCCATGCGAGATGATTTCCAGCGCAATTTTATACACGCGGGGGCAGCCTGCATCGGGACCCGACGTCAGGCGCGGCAGCTCCTTGCTGTAGTTCTTCGGCAGGTGGCGCCGCGTGGTGCGGATCTGCTCTTCGATCAGGTAGAAATTATCCAGCAGCCACTCCGAGGCGGGCGTGACCTGGCGCCCGCTCTTGACGGTGGCCGTCAACTCATTGACGGTGGCCGTGATCAGGGCCGCATTGTCGGCCAGGCGCGCCAGCAGGCGGTCGCGGCCATGATGCCGTCCCACCACATGGCCGGCCGCCACGTGCTTGCCATGGGCAGCCATCTGCATGGCACTGAATAATTCCGAACGCAGGGGCAAGGCGTCGTCGCGCGCGGCGTCGAAGGTATCCTGTGCCAGGGTGGTGTCGCGGAAGATTTCCTTGACTCTGGAAAGCTGTTCCTTGATCTGTTGCGTGACGACTGCTGTGTACTCTTTCAACTTGGGCCTCGCTAGGTGCACGCAGGCAGCCGGCGGCCACTGTCACGCGGGCCCAGTCAGGAGAAACAAGATCGGACACTGGCGAGGACGGAAAGCGAAGCGCCGGAGCGTTGCGACGAATCTCAGGGTAGAGGGAGATTTTCTGAACTTCATCGTAGGGGTGCACTGCGCGCAAGACCGTGCGCTAGCGTACATACCCGGCGTTTTAGGGGCGTGCCGGCAAAGAAATCAGCACGCTGAACGGGAGAAAGATGCTGATAGGAAATGAACAGAGACAGGCAAAGGGCGGCACCGCGCGTGCCAGGACGCGGCGCCAGATTTCAAAAGGACAACTTCAGGCCGCGATGGCCAGCGGATGGTGCGTGGCTTCCGCCATCGCCATGCCGCCGTTGAGCTGCCAGGCGGCGGCATGGCCCAGACGGCGCAGGCAGGCAGCGGCGCGCGCGCTGCGGTTGCCGCTGCGACAGAAAAAGACCAGCGGGCGCTGTGGCTGCCGCAGCCATGCGTCGACCTGCCCTGCCAGGCGGCTCAGCGGCACGCTGCGCACTTCGCAGCCCTCGAACACCTGTCCCGTGCAGGCCGCGTGTTCATACGCCTCGCGCACGTCGACGAGGATGGCCTCCGGATGCTGGCGCAGGAAAGCCGGCAGGCTGGCTGCGTCCAGCTGCAGTTCGGCGCCGGCAAGCACCTCCCCCTGCAACGCGCGCACGGTGCTGCAGATGCTGCTGTCGTCGCCTGACGCGCACAGCACCGTGTCTGCCGTCACGAGTCCGGCAACCCGCAAGGATGCGATGGCCTGCGGCGTCAAGGCACCGATGAAGGCAAAGCGCTGCTCCAGCAGATACACATGCGTGTCCTGGCTGTCGCCGCACTCGATCCGGCGCAGGCGCTGGTGGCCCAGGGCCAGCTCGCCGTCGATATCAAGGTGGCCCACTTGTTCCATATCCAGCGCCTGCAGCAGCGCCAGGCGCGCCACGCCGTGATCAACAGGCGGCGCCGTGTGCACGATGGCGCGCAAGGCCAGCTGCTGGCAACGGATGAAAGCGGCCAGGCGCGGCACCAGTGCGGCGGCGGGATCGATGACGACGCAACTGGCGCTGGCAGCGTCGCTGAGCAGCCAGGTGCACTGGCCATCGACGCTCAGCTGAATTATGCCGTCCTGCGCGCCGTCCTGCGGCGACGGCGCCAGCGCCGACGGCAACAGGCAACTGCTGCGCAGCGCTGCGCCACAGCGCTCGATGCGCGCGCAGGCGGCGGCGACGGTCGCCGCGTCGATCAGGGGGCCGAACGACAGGCGGATGGCGGAACTGGCGCGCCACTGCGGCACGTGCATGGCTTCGAGCACATAGCTGGGCAGGGCCTTGGCGGCGGAGCAGGCGCTGCCCGAGCTGACGCGCACGCGCGCCGCGTCGAACAGGTCCAGCAGCTCTTTCGAAGACAGGCCCGGCACGGAAAAATTGAGCGTCGTCGGCAGCGACAAGTCGCCCGGCATGTTGAAGACGATGCCGGGGAACGCCTGTTCCAGGCTGGCCATCAGGCGCTCGCGGAAAACGCTCAGCTCGGCGTGGCTGCGAAAGGTCGTCCCGTCTTCCAGCGCGGCCAGCACGGCGCCCAGGGCCGCGATGCCTGCCATGTTTTCCGTCCCCGAGCGCAACCCCGCTTCCTGGCCGCCGCCCATCATCAAGGGCGTGAATGGCGCGCCGGCGCGCACGTACAGCATGCCGATACCTTTCGGGGCATACAGCTTGTGACCAGAAAACGGCGCGTAGTCGATGCGCGTGGCGGCCAGGTTCAGTTTCAGCTTGCCCAGCGCCTGCACGCAATCGACCATCCAGTAGGCGTCCGCGCCCCGTTCCTGCAGCAGTTGCGCGATGGCGGACAAATCGCTGACGACGCCCGTTTCATTATTCGCCGCCATCGTGCACAGCATGGCGGCGTCGCCGATCAGCGCAGCGAGCGCCTGCAAGTCATGGCGCCCCTGCGCATCGACGGGCAGCTTGCGCACTTCCAGGTTCAGGCCCAGCAGACGGTTCCAGTGCGCCAGGCTCTCCGGCACGGCCTTGTGTTCGGTCGCGCCGTACAGCAGCAGGCTGCCGATGCGCTGGCCCGCATCGCGCCGTTCGCGCAGCGCGCACAGGGCCGACAAGACGGCCGTCTGGATGCCTTCGGTGGCGCCGCTGTTGAACATCAGCCTTCCCTCGCCCGCTCCCAGCAGGCGGCGTGCCCGCTGGCGCACGCCATCCATCATGGCCTTGGCCTGCAAGCCCGTCGCATGGGTGCTGCTGGGGTTGCCGAAGCCCTGCTCCATCGCCTGCCGGGCGGCGGCAACGGCGGCGGGCAGCACGCAGGTGGTGGCATTGCTGTCGAGGTAGATTTCTTTCATGATGGCAGTCTGGAGATTCTATAAAAGGGGCAGCGATAACGGCTGGAACGTATGGACAGTCTACCGGCACGCCCCCGTGAAGATATGCCAAAAGACACTGCAAAACAGGTAATATGCAGCATATTCATGCTACCCAATTGATAATCATAAAATGAATTCACCTACCGTGACACTCGACAAGTTCGATTGCGCCATCCTGGCCGCCCTGCAGCAGGACGGCACCTTGTCGATCGCCGCCCTGAGCGAAAAAATCGGCTTGTCCAGCACGCCCTGCTGGAAGCGGGTCAAGCGGCTGGAGGAAGAGGGCTATATCGAGAGCCGCGTGGCCATCGTCAACCGGCAAAAGGTGGGCTTGCCCGTGACCGTGTTCGTCAGCGTGCGCACCGGGCAACACGACGAGAAATGGCTGCGCCGCTTTGCCGCCGCCGTCATCGTCCTGCCCGAAGTGCAGGAATTTCACCGCATGAGCGGCGACATCGACTACCTGCTGAAAGTCGTCACCACCGACATCAAGGGCTACGACACCTTCTATAAAAAACTCATCAAGGCGGTGCAGCTGACGGGCGTCTCATCCGCCTTTTCCATGGAACAAATCAAGTGCAGCACGGAATTGCCGCTGGAATTGATCGCCCACGGCTTGCCTGTCTGACGCATTTTCAGGCATCGCCATTCATGCATGAAAAATTCACATGCTTGCCCGTTTTTTACGTTGCTGCAATGCAACATAAATTAACGAAAGGTATCGACGCAAGGGCATGGCAGGAAGCACTGCCGGTATACTGGCGCCTTGTCTGCCCGCCGCGCAGACCTTAGTCCAAGGTTCTCCATGTCATTGCTCCGCCGCCTCTCCATCCAGAAAAAACTGCTGTTCAGCATGGGCCTGTGCCTGCTGCTCTTCATGGCGATTTCCTCGTTCCTCAGCGTGCGCATGAGCAGCGATTACGTGCGCGAGCGCGTCGTCGGCCAGGAATTGCCGGCGCAGGTGGGCGAGATCCGCAACGACGTGCTGCGCCAGATCAGCCAGCCCCTGTCCGTGGTGCAAACCATGGCCAACGATGTCTACCTGCAAGACTGGGAAGACGCGGGCCTGCCCGACAGCGGCATCGCCACCTTCCAGCGCTACGCCACCGTCGTCAAGGACAAGAACAAGGCGGCCTCGATCAACTGGGCTTCCGCCAGCACGGGCAAGTATTTCACCGCCGATGGCTTGCTGCGCACCTTGGACAAGAACCAGGCGGCTGACCAATGGTTTTATCGCTTGCTGGCCAGCGACAAGGCGTACACGCTCGACATCGACAAGGCAGAAAACTCAAGCGACCTCATGCTGTATCTGAATGCGCGCGGCCAGACGGCGGGCGGCAGGCAGATCGCCGCCGGCCTGGGCCTGTCCATCAATGCACTGGCCGACACCATCCGCAGCTACAAGATCGGCCAGACGGGCCATGTCTACCTCGTACGCGCCAACGGCGTCGTGCTGGTGCACCGCGACACGGCCCTGGCCGATGGCAAGCATGCACTGAAGGATCTGCCAGGCTTTAGCGATAGCCTGAGCAAGAGCCTGCTGACGGGCAACAAATATGCGTACGCCATCTACGACGCACCGGCGGGACGCCAGTTCGTCGCCGCCTCCTTCGTGCCGGAACTGAATCTGTATGTGATGGCGGAAGTGCCGGAGACGGAAGTGCTGGGTAATGTCACGCGCTCGGCCCTGATCGCCGCATTGATCGCCGGCCTCGTTGGCGGCGGCATCGCCCTGTGCGTCATTTACGTCATCAGCCGCGCCATCGCCGCGCCCGTCGCGCGGGCGGCCGATATGCTCGGCGAGATCGCCAGCGGCAACGGCGACCTGAGCCGCCGCATGCCCGTCGAGTCGGAAGACGAGGTCGGTGCGCTGGCCGCCGCCTTCAACCGCTTCGTCGCCTCGCTGAACGTGACGATACGCGAAGTTCGCGACAGTACCGGGGCCATTGCGAGTGCATCGAGCCAGATCGCCTCGGGCAACCTGGACCTGTCGGCACGCACGGAAGCCCAGGCATCGAGCCTGGAAGAAACGGCTGCCGCCATGGAAGAGCTGACATCGACCGTGAAACAGAATGCGGATAACGCACGCCAGGCGAATCAGCTGGTGGTATCGGCCTCGAGCCACGCCGTCAAGGGCGGCGAGGTGGTAGGCCAGGTGGTGCAGACGATGGGGGCGATTACGGAAAGTTCGCGCAAGATCGCCGACATTATCGGCGTGATCGACGGCATTGCCTTTCAAACCAATATCCTCGCCCTGAACGCGGCGGTCGAGGCAGCCCGTGCGGGCGAACAGGGCCGCGGTTTTGCCGTGGTGGCCACGGAAGTGCGCAACCTGGCGCAACGCTCAGCGGCGGCAGCCAGGGAAATCAAGGACTTGATCGTCGACTCGGGCAGCAAGGTGGAAGCGGGCAGCAAGCTGGTCGACTCGGCCGGCGCCACCATGCAAGACATCGTCGTCTCCGTGCAGAGGGTGGCCGACCTGATGGGAGAGATCGCTTCGGCCAGCCAGGAGCAAAGCCAGGGCATCGCGCAAGTCAATGCGACCGTCACGCAGATGGATGACGCCACCCAGCAAAACGCGGCCCTCGTGGAAGAAGCGGCGGCGGCAGCCCAGTCCCTGCAGGATCAGGCGGGCCGGCTGGCGCAGGTGGTCAGCGTCTTCAAGCTGGAAGAAACGGGACATGTGGCGCCGCAGCAGCCTCGGCAGCCAGCACACAAGCCCATGCTGCCCACGCCAGCGCGCCCGAAAGCGCCGGCCAGCGATGCGTGGGAAGAGTTTTAAGGAAGTTTGAAAACGCTTAAATCGCCGGCGCTTTCACGCTGGCCGCCTGCTTGAAGAAATCATAGATGCCGCTCTCGCTCATGCGGCGGGCATTCGCCAGTTCGCCGCCCTTGGTGGCGTACAGCACCTGGTTGTTGTCGCTCGAGACCAGCACGGCAGCCGGAATGCCTTTCTTGAGCGGATTGCCATAGGCTTGCGCTACGTCCAGATTATGGTCGAAGTTACCCACGTCGACCTTGACGACCTTGAACTGCTGTTGCATCAGCTCGGCATTCTTGCCTTCCTTCAAGGCCTTGTCGAGCGCGCGGCAATCCTCGCACCAGTTGGCGCCAAAGATCAGCAAGACAGGCACGTGCGCCACCTTGGCCTCGGCCAGCGCGCGGGCCACGTCGGCCTTGGCGTCAGCCGCCGCGTTGTACGGCAGATGCGGCGTGGCGACCGGGTTGGCCGGTGTGGGGGCGGCGGCAATAGCGGTACCGGCAAGCAGCAAGCTGGCAAAGAAAGAGGAGACGAAACGGGAAAGGCGCATGCGGGGCTCCTGAGAGAAATCGTGAAGCCAGCTGAACAGTTGCCAGCGGGCGTGATTGTCTAGAATATGCCTGCTTGTAGGAAATATCCACCATTTAATTGCACTGTGCTTATGCGGAAAACATATAAGCACGTATCAGAGCGCCACCCAGGAGAAGCCGCTTGAGCATGCCAGATACCCTGCCCCCAACGCTGTCCGGCGCCGCGCGCATGTTGCGCAGCGCCTATCCCGGCGGCATGTCCGATACGGCGTATTGCGCCGCGCTGGCCCTGCTATATGAACACTTTTCCGACCGCAACCTGGCCGAGCTGATGGCCGCCGTCACGGGCAAAGATGCGGCGATAGTCCTCAATGACATCTATGCCTGCACCAGCAGCGAGCCGGCGCCGTCCTCCATCGCGGCCGCCAGGGCGCTGCTGGGGCGGCATGGCTTGCAAGCGGTGTGCGCCGAGGATTAATGCCCACAGGCAGCGAAATGGAACGCATGGGATAATATCGGGCTCACACTGACACTGAGCAACGCGACCCGAACGCGCCCTCCCCATGACGACTTCTTTCCTGGCACGCTGGCTGCCACAACCGAACAACGGCAGCCGCCGCGAACAATTGCGCGCCTGCGCGGGCGCCATCTGCGGCCTGCTGCTGACGGGCCTGATCTGCCATTTCCTGCTGGCCCCGGACAGCGCCAGCGTCTACCTGATCGCGCCCATGGGCGCCTCGGCCGTGCTGCTGTTCTGCCTGCCGGCCAGCCCGCTGGCGCAACCGTGGTCCGTGGTGGGCGGCAACGTCGTCTCCGGCCTGGTCGGCATGGCCTGCGTCAAATGGTTCGGATCTGGCGTGGGCGTGGCGGCACTGGCCGCCTGCCTGGCCATCGGCGCCATGTTTGCCCTGCGCTGTTTGCATCCGCCGGGCGGGGCCGTCGCGCTCACCACCGTCGTCGGCGGCGCCAGCGTGCATGCGGCCGGCTTTGAATTCGTCTTCATCACTGTGCTGTTCAATTCGGCCGTGCTGGTCGCCTGCGCCGTGCTGTACAACAACCTGACGGGACGCCGCTACCCGCATACCCAGCAACTGGCCACGCCCCATCCGCACGCCACCAGGGACGCGACTCCTAGCACGCGCCTGGGCTTTTCGCCGGATGACCTCGACGCCGTGCTGCGCCAGCACGGCGAAGTGCTCGACATCAGCCGCGATGATCTGCAAGCCATCTTCCTGCAAACGGAAATGCGCGCTTACCAGCGCCGCTTCGGCGTCATTACCTGCGCCGACATCATGTCGAAAGACGTGCTCAGCATGGAATTCGGCACGCCATTGGATATTGCCTGGCGTACCATGCGCGAGCACGACGTGGGCGCCCTGCCCGTCGTCAACCGGGCGAACAGGGTCATCGGCATCATCACGCAGACGGATTTTTTGCGCCATGGCGGCCTCGACGATTACGAGGGCATGCGCCAGCGCCTGCGCAGCCTGCTGCAGCGCAGCGGCCTGTCCCACAGCGACAAGCCGGAAGTGGTGGGCCAGCTGATGACGCCATCGCCGCACACGGCCCGCCTGGGCACGCCCATCATCGACCTGCTGCCCCTGATGGCCGATGCCGGCTACCACCATATTCCCATCCTTGACGATGACGAACGGCTGGCCGGCATCATCAGCCAGTCCGACCTGATGGCCGCGTTATATGAAAGCCGCTTTGCCGAGGCGGCCGCATGACACCGTTCCCGGCGCTGCTGTCCGGCGCCGATGGCGGGCCGTCCGGCACGCCCGTCAGCGCACACTTCTTCGGCGCCCAGCTGCTCATTGATACGCCCCGTTTCTCCGTCGATGTGGCGCAGCTGGTCGTCAGCGTGGGCGGCGTCGACGGACCGGAACTGTTTCTGAACTGGCTCGACGGGCAAGGCCGGCAAGCGTCACTCAAGCCGCTGGGGATGGACGCCATCGCCATCGTCCTGCGCGAAGCACCGCCCGCGCTGCAACCGCAACTGCAGCGCCTGTGGGGCGAACGCCGGCGCAACCGGCGGCAGGTGTCGGCCTGGCTGGCCGGTTTGACGGGCGCGGCCGTCGCAGCTGCCGCCTTGCTGTGGTGGCAGGGCGGCAACGCCGTCGGCGCGCTGGCGCACCTGATTCCCCTGTCGACGGAACAGCAGCTGGGCGAACTGGCCCTGTCGCAAGTACGCGCGCAGGGCGGCCTCAGCGACAGCGGCGCGGCACAGCAGGCGGTGCAGGACATCGGCCAGAAACTGACGGCCCGTTCGCGCTACACCTACCGCTGGCTGGTCAAGAACGATGACAGCGTCAACGCCTTTGCCATGCCCGGTGGCATCATCGTCGTGCATACGGGCTTGCTGCGCCAGGCGGCCGACCCGGGAGAATTGGCCGGCGTCCTGGCGCATGAAGTCCAGCACGTGGAACAGCGTCATTCGCTACGGCAAATGATCAGCAGCCTGGGCTGGGGCGCGCTGGTGGGCGTGACCATCGGCGACATCAGTGCCGTGGCCGCCATGCTGGCGCACCAGGCGGGCACCCTGTATTTCAGCCGCGACATGGAGGAAGAGGCAGACCGGCTGGGTTTGCTCGCCTTGCAGCGCGCGCGCATCCGTCCCGACGGCATGCTGACTTTCTTCCAGAAACTCGGTGACGAGGACAAGGCCAGCATGCCGGGCTGGATCTCGTCGCACCCGCAAACGGCAGAGCGCGCCCTGCAGATTCGCACGCGGATCGCCGCCACGCCCTGCACCGCCTGCGTCCCGTTGGCCAGCCAGCACTGGCAGGCGATGAAGGCGGCCCTGCCGCCTACGGCAAAATAGCAACATTCCTCTCTCACAATTTATCCAAACGCGCTGGGCAATGGCGTATGCTTACGCCCCGGCTGCTCCTTCGCGACCGGCCATCCCGACCCGCTACGCCTCCGTTCATTCTCCTCCTTACAAAGGACATCGCGCATGAAGCATCGTTTTGCCGCCGGCACCCTCGGCACCCTGGCCGTTTCCCTGTTACTTGCCCATGCACCCATGGCGCAAGCAGTCCAGCCCGCTGCCAAGGCAGCCGTCGCGCCTGCGGTCAGCGCCCCCAAGGCCAAGCAGCAGCTGCAAGTGCTGGCCGACCAGTATTACGATGCATCGGCCCGCTTCGATCCGATCAGTGCCACGGAGAGCGGCGACAACCGTTTTGACGACCAGCTCGGCTCGACCATCGTCCCCGCCGCGCGCGCGAAGCAATTTGCCCTGTACCGTCAGTACCAGAAAACCCTGCGCGCCATCCCGCGCGCGCAGCTGGCCCAGCAAGACCAGATCAATTACGACATCCTCGACTATGAACTGGCCACGGCGCTGAGCTTCGAACGCTTCCCCGAATACCTGCTGCCCCTGAACCAGATGGATAGCATGCCCGTCACCCTGGCCAATTATGCGGGCGGTGAGGCATCGCAGCCGCTGACCACGGTCAAGGAGTATGACGCTTACCTGAGCCGTATCGGCCAGTTGCCGGACTGGATAGATCAAGCCATCGCCAACATGAAGGTCGGCATGCAAAAAGGCATCGTGCTGCCGAAGGCGCTGACGGAATCGGCACTGCCGCAATTCAAGAAGCTCGTCAGTGCCACGCCGCAGGAAAGTGTCTACTACACCCCCATCAAGAACTTGCCGGCCGGCTTTTCGGATACGGACAAGGCCCGCCTGACGCAAACGTACACCGTCATCATCCAGGCCAAGCTGATGCCGGCCCTGCAGCGCCTGGCCACCTTCATGGAGCAGGATTACCTGCCGGCGGGCCGCAGCAGCAGCGGCTGGAGCGCCCTGCCCGATGGTGCCGCCTGGTACCAGGCGCGCGTGGCCAGCAGCACCACGACGGACATGCGGCCGGAACAGATCCACGCCATCGGCTTGCGCGAAGTGGCGCGCATCCAGGAGCAATACGCCATCGTCGGGCCGAAGATGGGCTACAACGGCCCCGCCGCCGGCTTGCCCGTGTGGGTCTCGGAGCAGGCGAAATACCGCCCGTTCAAGACGGAACAGGAAGTGCTGGACGTGTATCGCAAGCTGAACGTGCTGCTCGACAGCAAGTTGCCGGCCCTGTTCACCCTCGTGCCGAAAGCGCCGCTGGACTTGCGCCTGGAACCTGAACTGAGCCGCGACACGGCCGCCGACCACTACACGGCCCCGGCCGCCGACGGTTCGCGTCCGGGCGTGTTCTGGTCCGTCGTCACCGATCCGAAACTGTACGGCGACACGGGCATGACCACCCTGTTCCTGCACGAAGGCAAGCCGGGCCACCATTTCCACCTGGCGCTGGTGCAGGAAATGGACTTGCCGAATTTCCGCCGCTTCGGCGGCAACAATGCCTTCACGGAAGGCTGGGCCCTGTATGCAGAAACGCTGGGCAAGGAAATGGGCCTGTTCGACGATCCGGCCCAGTATTTCGGCCACTTGAACGACGAGATGTTGCGCGCCGTGCGCCTGGTGGTCGACACCGGCCTGCATACCAAGGGCTGGACGCGCGAACAGACGATCAAATACATGCGCGACACCCTCGGCTACGACGCCGTGGCAAAAAGCGAAACGGAGCGCTACATGGCCTGGCCAGGCCAGGCGCTGGGCTACAAGATCGGCGCGCTGAAGATCGTTGAACTGCGCCAGCGGGCGCAACAAGCCTTGGGCGACAAGTTCAGCCTGCCGAAGTTCCACGAAGTGGTACTCAGCGACGGTACCCTGCCCCTGAAACTGCTGGAAGCCAAGGTCGACCGATGGATCGCGCAGCAGAAGTAAAACGCATCGCCTGACGGCAAAACGGCAGCACCTTGACGGGGCTGCCGTTTTTTTTTCGCCTGTCGCCGGCAGCTACACCAGCAGCGCGGCGCTCATCGAGCGCACTTCCTCGGCCGATTCGGCCAAGATGCTTTGCAGGGTTTCGTTGTCGATAATGAAATCGATGACGGAGTCGGAGGGCGTGAGCATTTCCACGAAGGTGGCCTGCAGCGGCGAGGGCACGGGAGAAAGTTGCTTGGCCAATAATAAGGTATCGAGCAGGGAGTCAGGCGGGATCGACAGCAGTCCATCGCGCAAGCCTTCGATGGCGTCGCTGACGGCCAACGGGATCAGCAGCTTCTTCATGACTTCGCGGGAAATGATTTCTTCCGCCGATTCCATCCAGTGATCCGTATCGTCATCGAGCAAGCCGGGAAACTCGTCGGCCCGCGACAGCAGGTAAAAGCCGCCCACCTCATGCACGATGCCGGCAAATAGCGCCGTATCGGGATCGACATGGGTGACGCGGCGCGCAATCACGTGCGCCAGCGCCGCCACGTGCGCCGTGTGCTCCCACAGCTGGGTCGCTTTCTGGCGCAAGGCAGGGTCGATGATCTTGCTGCCGAACTGCCGCACCACCATGGCCGCCACCAGCGCATACAGGTTGCGGTAGCCCATGCGCATAACGGCGGCGCGCACGCTGGTGACGGGCGCCGCTTCGCCGCGGCTGTAGACGGCCGAATTGGCCAACGCCACCGTCCGCGCTGCCAGCAGCGGTTCGGCCAGGACCAGCTTGATGGCATGGTCGATATGACAATCCGACTCAGCCAGGGCCAATTGCAATTGCAAAGCGGAATTCACGCTGGTGGGGAACGTCAATTCTCCCCGCACGGCCTGGGAAACAATCAAACCAAACGCCTGTAATTTATTCATCATACGATCAGTCCGTCTCAGGAATTATTCTGTAAATCAATACTCTGTTTATAGCAGAAATTCATTGCCAGCCCCGGCCTTTATCAAACAGATGGCATGCCATCGGACTGAACCAGATTATCCGGCATTGCCAGCGCCTGCAGCGTCCATTCATCGCCGATGACAAACAGCTTGGGCTGCTGTAATACCTGCAGCAGAAATGGCTGGCCTTCGCGCAGCCGCCGCCGATAATCCGCCAGCGTATATAAGTTGGGATTGATTTTACGCCGCAAGGTTCGTTCAGCCGGGGCAAGTTCCGTCAACAAATCGCCATAATTGGCCTCTGCGGCCACCAGCAGCAGGTCGATGGGGCTGCCCGGCACATCCTGGCCCTTTGCCGTGGCGCCATACACGAATGCCAGCTGCCATTGCGCGCGCAGAGGAGCCAGGGTGCTGCTGAGCACGCCGACAAGACCGAAGGTCTTTTGCACCAGGCCACTCAACTCCGGATAGACCAGGCTCTCCTTGTTGGGCCAGAAACGCCGCACATTGCCGATGCGTTCGGATGTGATCAGCCCGGACTCATGCAGCCGGCGCAGTTCCCGCTGCGCCGAAGCGCTGCCCAGGCCCGTCAGGCGCATGATTTCATTCAAATGAAAGCCTTCATTCACGCGGACAAAGAGCAATCCCAGCAATTTTTGCTGGGCAGGGGTGAACAGGGCTTGGGCAATCATGCGCCAAATCTTAGCATGAATAAACTGGAAACTGGCACAGCATGGACAATAGCGGCGCAGGGTGCAACATCAAGAAATAGTCATCAGCTGTCCATGACGAACAGGCCTCCGCAGGCCGATGGGCATGTCCGGCACCGGGCAGCATGGCGGCAAGCGTCTGCCTCCACGCTCGCCGCACCGGTCGTCCTTCACCACACTGGTGCTGAAGCTGCATGCTGCATTCGCTCTCCTTATTTCAAGCATCCCGATCCGGCAAAAAAATGTTTTCTTTATTGCTTATTCAAATATTTTATTGGCGTCTAGAAAATCAAAAAAGAAAGCCATATAAACCAATAACTCATCCACAATTCCAGCGCTCTGTTCAAACAATGGCATTACGCATCTGGCAGCCCCTTTTATTGGCTGCTCCAAGGGATAAATATAATGTCTTCATTAAAAAGGCGGGCATAAAAAAACGGCACCCGAAGGTGCCGTTCTTGTCAGCTAGCAGCGTAAATTACGCTTCGTCGCCGTGGTGTTGCTGGATCTCGATATCCTGCAGGGCTTCGGCAGCTTCGCCAGCCAGCGAGGCTTTCTCGGCCAGCAGCAGTGCTTGACGCTCTTCCACTTCCCACGCTTCCTTCTCTTTGCGTGCGCGGTGGAAGGCCAGGCCCGTACCGCCAGGAATCAGGCGGCCGACGATGACGTTCTCTTTCAGGCCGCGCAGACCATCGCGCTTGCCCATGATCGCCGCTTCGGTCAGCACGCGGGTGGTTTCCTGGAACGATGCCGCCGAGATGAACGAATCGGTCGACAGCGATGCCTTGGTAATACCCAACAAGACGTTCTCGTAGGTCGCAGGAATCTTGTTCTCCGACGTGACGCGATCGTTCTCGTCCAGCAGTTCCGAACGCTCTACCTGCTCGCCAACGATGTAGTTGGTGTCGCCGGCATTGACGATCTGTACGCGGCGCAGCATCTGACGCACGATCACTTCGATGTGCTTGTCATTGATCTTCACGCCTTGCAGACGGTACACGTCCTGCACTTCGTCGACGATGTAACGTGCCAGCGCTTCGATACCCAGCAGGCGCAGGATGTCTTGCGGATCGGCCGGGCCGTCCACGATCATCTCGCCCTTGTTCACGACCTGGCCGTCATGCACCAGCACTTGTTTGTCCTTGGTAATCAGGAACTCATGCTTGTTGCCGTCCATGTCCGTGATTTCCAGACGCTGCTTGCCCTTGGTTTCTTTACCAAACGCAACCGTACCCGTGACTTCCGCCAGCATACCGGCATCTTTCGGCGAGCGCGCTTCGAACAGTTCCGCAACGCGTGGCAGACCACCGGTAATATCGCGCGTTTTTTGCGATTCGGTCGGGATACGTGCCAGCACTTCACCCACCGATACCTGTTGACCGTCCTTGACCATGATCAGCGCGCCGACCTGGAAGCCGATCGCCACCGAGTGTTCGGTGCCGGCGATCTTGACTTCTTCGTTCGCGTCGTTGATCAGCTTGACTTGCGGACGCAACGTTTTGGTCAAGGAACCACGACGTTTCGCATCGATTGCCACCAGGGTGGACAGACCGGTCACTTCGTCGACCTGACGGGCCACGGTGACGCCTTCTTCGACGTTCTCGAAACGCACTTGACCGGCGTATTCGGTAATGATCGGACGGGTCAGCGGATCCCACGTTGCCAGGGCCGTACCGGCCTTGATGACCATGCCGTCCTTGACGATCAGGGTCGCACCGTACGGTACTTTATGACGCTCACGCTCACGGCCATGGTCGTCGGTGATCAGCACTTCGCCGGAACGGGAAATGACGATTTGCGCGCCCTTGCCGTTCGTCACGTAACGCATGGTTGCCGTGAAGCGGATGGTACCGTTCGACTTGGCTTCCACCGACGATGCCACTGCCGCACGCGATGCCGCACCACCAATGTGGAAGGTACGCATGGTCAGCTGGGTACCAGGTTCACCAATCGACTGCGCTGCCACCACACCGACGGCTTCGCCGGCGTTGACCAGCATGCCGCGGCCCAGGTCGCGGCCATAGCACTTGGCGCACAGGCCGAAGCGCGTGTCGCAAGTCAGTGGCGTACGGACCTTGACTTCATCGATGGACAGACGCTCGATCTCTTCGACCATGTCTTCGTCCATCAGGGTGCCGGCGTCATACAGGGTTTCCTGGGTTTCAGGATTGACGACGTCATGCACCACCACGCGGCCGAGGATACGGTCGCGCAACGGTTCGATGACTTCACCACCTTCGACCAGGGCCTTCATGACGGTACCGTTCATGGTGCCGCAATCGTCCTCGATGACCACCAGATCTTGCGTCACGTCGACCAGACGACGCGTCAGGTAACCGGAGTTAGCCGTTTTCAGCGCCGTATCGGCCAGACCTTTACGAGCGCCGTGGGTCGAAATGAAGTACTGCAACACGTTCAGGCCTTCGCGGAAGTTCGCGGTAATCGGCGTTTCGATAATCGAACCATCCGGTTTCGCCATCAGACCACGCATACCGGCCAACTGGCGAATCTGGGCTGCGGAACCGCGCGCACCGGAGTCGGCCATCATGTAAATGGCGTTGAACGATTCTTGCGTCGACTGGGTGCCGTCGCGGCGGACCACGTCTTCGACTTTCAGCTGGTCCATCATGGCCTTGCCGACTTCATCGGAGGTCTTGCCCCAGATATCGACGACCTTGTTGTAACGCTCGCCGGCGGTCACCAGACCCGAGGCGTATTGCTGTTCGATCTGCTTGACTTCCGATTCGGCCGTCGCGATCAGGGTCACTTTTTGAGGCGGTACCAGCATGTCGTCGACGCAGATCGAGATACCGGCGCGTGTCGCCAGACGGAAACCCGATTGCATCAGTTTGTCTGCGAACACCACGGTGGCGCGCAGGCCGCACTTGCGGAACGACGTGTTGATCAGCTTGGAAATTTCTTTCTTTTTCAGCGCGCGGTTCAGCACCGAGAAAGGCAGGCCTTTCGGCAGAATTTCCGACAGAATCGCACGGCCGATCGTCGTTTCGTAGCGCGTTACCGTCTTCTCGAATTCGCCCGTTTCGGCGTTTTTCGGGTATTCGGTAATACGCACGGTCACGCGGGTCGTCAGTTCGACTTCCTTGTTGTCGTAGGCGCGGATCACTTCCGACACGTCAGGGAACATCATCCCTTCGTTCTTCGCATTGATCGCTTCGCGGGTCGCGTAGTACAGACCCAGCACGATATCCTGGGAAGGCACGATCGACGGCTCGCCGTTCGATGGGAACAGGATGTTGTTCGATGCCAGCATCAGGGTGCGTGCTTCCATCTGCGCTTCGATCGACAGAGGAACGTGGACCGCCATCTGGTCACCGTCAAAGTCGGCGTTGAATGCGGCGCAGACGAGCGGGTGCAGCTGGATGGCCTTGCCTTCGATCAGGACCGGCTCGAACGCCTGGATACCCAGACGGTGCAAGGTAGGTGCGCGGTTCAACATGATCGGATGTTCGCGGATCACGTCTTCCAGGATGTCCCACACGACCGGTTCCTGGATCTCGACCAGCTTTTTCGCCGCCTTGATCGTGGTTGCCAGGCCCATCAGTTCCAGTTTATTGAAAATGAATGGCTTGAACAGTTCCAGCGCCATCAGTTTCGGCAAGCCGCACTGATGCAGTTTCAATTGCGGGCCCACAACGATGACCGAACGACCGGAGTAATCGACGCGTTTGCCCAGCAAGTTTTGACGGAAACGGCCGCCCTTGCCCTTGATCATCTCTGCCAGCGATTTCAGCGGACGCTTGTTGGCGCCGGTCATCGCTTTGCCGCGACGGCCGTTGTCCAGCAGCGAATCGACCGCTTCTTGCAGCATGCGCTTTTCGTTGCGCGTGATGATCTCTGGAGCGCGCAGCTCCATCAGGCGTTTCAGACGGTTGTTACGGTTGATGACGCGGCGATACAGATCGTTCAGATCCGAGGTCGCGAAACGGCCGCCATCCAGCGGTACCAGCGGACGCAGTTCCGGCGGCAGCACTGGCAGCACTTCCATGATCATCCAGTCAGGCTTGATGCCCGAACGTTGGAACGCTTCCAGCACTTTCAGGCGCTTCGCGTATTTCTTGATCTTGGCTTCGGATTTCGATTCCTTCAGTTCCACGCGCAGGGTTTCGGCATCGCGGTGGATGTCGATCGAGCGCAGCAGTTCACGGATACCTTCGGCGCCCATGAAGGCGGTGAAGTCGTCGCCATACTCTTCGTACTTGGCGGCGTAGTCGTCTTCCGACATGATCTGGCACTTCTTCAGCGGGGTCATGCCTGGATCGGTCACGACGTATGCTTCAAAGTACAGCACGCGTTCGATGTCCCGCAGGGTCATGTCCAGGACCATGCCCAGACGCGACGGCAGCGACTTCAGGAACCAGATGTGCGCGGTCGGCGAGGCCAGCTCGATGTGGCCCATGCGCTCGCGGCGCACCTTGGCCAAGGTGACTTCGACGCCGCACTTTTCGCAGATCACGCCGCGGTGTTTCAGGCGCTTGTACTTGCCGCACAGGCATTCGTAATCCTTGATCGGGCCAAAGATCTTGGCGCAGAACAGGCCATCGCGCTCAGGCTTGAAGGTACGGTAGTTGATGGTTTCCGGCTTTTTGACTTCGCCGTAGGACCACGAACGGATTTTCTCAGGCGAAGCGAGACCGATCTTGATTGCATCGAAGGTCTCGTTGGTCTGTACTTGCTTGAATAGATCGAGCAGTGCTTTCATGTATCACTCCAGAGGTGATTAAATTTCTATATTCCTGAGACTACATTGCCCGGCATGGTTTCCCAGCCGGGCTTTGTGTTTCCCAAACCAAATGACAGGGTGCTGTCGTTTAGTTGCGTTCGAGGTCGATATCGATACCCAGCGAACGGATTTCCTTGACCAGCACGTTGAACGATTCCGGCATGCCGGCGTCGATCACGTGGTCGCCCTTGACGAGGTTCTCGTACACTTTGGTACGGCCATTCACGTCATCGGACTTGACGGTCAACATCTCTTGCAAGACATACGACGCGCCATACGCTTCCAGTGCCCAGACTTCCATCTCACCGAAACGCTGACCACCGAACTGGGCTTTACCGCCCAGTGGCTGTTGCGTCACCAGCGAGTAAGGACCGGTCGAACGCGCATGCATCTTGTCATCAACCAAGTGATGCAGTTTCAGCATGTGCATGACGCCGACAGTGACCTTGCGCTCGAAGGCTTCACCGGTGCGACCGTCATACATGGTCACCTGGTTCTTCGATGCGGTCATGCCCAGGTTCTTGGCGATGTCGTCCGGATACGCCAGGTCCAGCATGCGGCGGATCTCTTCTTCATTGGCGCCGTCGAACACTGGCGTGGCGAATGGAACACCTTTTTTCAGGTTTTCCGCCAGCTTCATGATCTCTTCGTCGTCGAAGTCGTTCAACTCTTCGGCACGGCCGTTGTCGTTGTAGATCGTCGTCAGGTACTTGCGCACTTGCTCGACCTTGGTTTGCGCCTTCAGCATTTCGCCGATGCGGATACCCAGACCCTTGGCAGCCCAGCCCAAGTGAGTCTCGAGAATCTGACCAACGTTCATCCGCGAAGGAACGCCCAGCGGGTTCAGCACAACGTCGGCTGGCGTGCCGTCGGCCATGTATGGCATATCTTCCACAGGAACAATACGGGAAACCACACCCTTGTTACCGTGGCGACCTGCCATCTTGTCGCCCGACTGCAGGCGGCGTTTCACGGCCAGGTACACCTTGACCATTTTTTGCACGCCTGGTTGCAGCTCATCGCCTTGCGTCAGTTTCTTGCGCTTCTCTTCGAAGGCCAGATCGAACTGGTGACGCTTCTCGTTGATCGATTCCTTGATCGCTTCCAGCGCGACCGCTGCATCGTCGTCCGCAGGGCGGATGTCGAACCAGTGGTATTTGTCCAGATCGGCCAGATATTCCTTGGTGATCTTGGCGCCTTTCGACAGCTTTTTAGGGCCACCGTTGACAACTTTGCCAATTAGCATTTTTTCCAGACGCTGGAAGGCATCGCCTTCGACGATACGCATCTGGTCGTTCAAGTCCAGACGGAAACGTTTCAGTTCGTCATCGATAATTTGCTGGGCACGCTTGTCGCGCACGATGCCTTCACGGGTGAAGACTTGCACGTCGATCACGGTACCGATCATGCCCGAAGGCACGCGCAGCGACGTATCTTTCACGTCCGAAGCTTTTTCGCCGAAAATCGCGCGCAGCAGCTTCTCTTCCGGGGTCAGCTGGGTTTCGCCTTTTGGCGTCACTTTGCCGACCAGGGTGTCGCCGGCTTGCACTTCCGCGCCGATGTAGACGATACCGGATTCATCCAGACGAGCCAGCTGGTTTTCCGCCAGGTTCGAGATGTCGCGCGTAATTTCTTCCGCGCCCAGTTTCGTGTCACGGGCGACTACCGACAACTCTTCGATGTGAATCGAGGTGTAGCGGTCGTCCTTGACGACGTTTTCCGAGATCAGGATCGAATCTTCGAAGTTCAGACCATTCCATGGCATGAACGCCACGGTCATGTTCTGGCCCAGCGCCAGTTCACCCAGGTCGGTCGATGCGCCGTCGGCGATCACGTCGCGCTTGGCAACACGGTCGCCCACTTGCACGATCGGACGCTGGTTGATGTTGGTGTTCTGGTTCGAACGGGTGTACTTGATCAGGTTGTAGATATCGACGCCCACTTCACCAGCTTGCGCTTCGTCATCGTTGACGCGAATCACCACACGGCCCGCATCGATGTAATCGACGATACCGCCACGCAGCGCTTGCACGGTGGTGCCCGAGTCGACCGCAACGGTGCGCTCGATACCGGTACCGACCAGCGCTTTTTCCGGACGCAAGCAAGGCACGGCCTGGCGTTGCATGTTGGCGCCCATCAATGCACGGTTCGCATCATCGTGTTCGAGGAACGGAATCAGCGAGGCAGCGACGGAAACGATCTGGCCCGGCGCCACGTCCATGTACTGGATGCGCTCTGGGGATACCAGGATGGTTTCGCCGGCTTCACGGGCCGAGACCAGTTCATCGGACAGCATGCCGGCGTCGTTGATGGTCGCATTCGCCTGAGCGATGATGTAGCGGCCTTCTTCGATGGCGGACAGGTAGTCGATCTGATCGGTAATCTTGGAGCCTTCGACCTTGCGGTACGGGGTTTCCAGGAAGCCGTATTCATTCAGGCGGGCATACAGAGCCAGCGAGTTGATCAGACCAATGTTCGGACCTTCCGGTGTCTCGATCGGGCAGACGCGGCCGTAGTGGGTCGGATGCACGTCGCGCACTTCAAAGCCGGCGCGTTCGCGTGTCAGACCGCCGGGTCCCAGAGCCGATACGCGGCGCTTGTGGGTAATTTCCGACAGAGGATTGGTTTGGTCCATAAACTGCGACAACTGGGACGAACCGAAGAACTCGCGAATCGCGGCCGAAATCGGCTTCGAGTTGATCAGGTCGTGCGGCATCAGGTTGTCCGCTTCGGCTTGGCCGAGGCGTTCCTTGACGGCGCGCTCAACACGCACCAGGCCGGCGCGGAATTGATTCTCGGCCAGTTCGCCCACGCAACGTACGCGACGGTTACCCAGGTGATCGATATCGTCGACTTCGCCGCGGCCATTGCGCAGTTCCACCAGGATCTTGATCACGGCCAGCACGTCTTCGTTCGACAGCGTCATGGCGCCCGTCAGTTCATCGCGGCCAATGCGGCGGTTGAACTTCATGCGGCCCACGGCCGACAGGTCGTAGCGGTCCGAGTTGTAGAACAGGCCATTGAACAGCGCTTCAACGGAATCTTCCGTTGGCGGTTCGCCTGGACGCATCATGCGGTAGATCGCCACTTTCGCGGCCATCTGGTCGGCGGTGTCATCGATACGCAGGGTTTGCGAGATGTAGGCGCCCTGGTCCAGGTCGTTGGTGTACAAGGTCTGGATTTCGGACACGTTGGCATCGCGCAGGCGGCCCAGCAGGTCTTCCGTCAGCTCATCGTTCGCGGAAGCGACGACTTCGCCGGTGTCGCCATCGACGATATTCTTCGCCAATACGCGGCCCAGCAGGTAGTCTTCCGGTACGGAAATGTGCTTGATGCCGGCAGCTTCGATATCACGCACGTGCTTGGCGTTGATACGCTTGTCTTTCAGCACCAGGGTCTTGCCCGACTTGTCGACGATGTCGAAACGCGCCACTTCGCCGCGCAGACGCTCGGCGACGAATTCCATCTCCGCGCCTTCGGAGCGCAGGTTGAAATTGTCGAAGACGAAGAAGTTCGCCAGGATTTGCTCATGCGACATGCCGATGGCTTTGAGCAGGATCGTCACTGGCATCTTGCGGCGGCGGTCGACGCGGAAGAACAGGATGTCTTTCGGGTCGAACTCGAAGTCCAGCCACGAACCGCGGTAAGGAATGATACGCGCGGAGAACAGCAGCTTGCCCGACGAGTGGGTCTTGCCGCGGTCGTGCTCGAAGAACACGCCAGGCGAACGGTGCAACTGGGAAACGATAACGCGCTCGGTGCCGTTGATCACGAACGAACCGGTGGTCGTCATGAGCGGCAATTCGCCCATGTAGACTTCCTGTTCCTTCATCTCTTTGACGACGGGCTTGGTTGGCGATTCCTTGTCCAGGATCACCAGACGCACTTTCGCCCGCAGCGGCGACGCGAACGTCAGGCCACGTTGTTGACATTCTTTGACGTCAAAGGCAGGATCGCCCAGAACGTACGACAAGAATTCGAGACGCGCAAAACCATTGTGCGAAACGATGGGGAAAATCGAGGTGAAAGCCGACTGCAGGCCATCATTCTTGCGGCCGGACGGTGCTATGTCCTCTTGCAAGAAGCTATGATAAGACTCGAGCTGGGTCGCCAGCAGGAACGGAACGTGGTGAACGTTGGCGCGCTTCGCGAATGATTTGCGAATGCGTTTCTTCTCAGTAAATGAGTAGTGCATGGACACTCCGTGAGTGACAGAAAGGATAGAAAATTCAGGTTTTGCAAGTGTTCGTTTGCACCGCTGCGTGTGACACAGACGAAACCTCAAGGCTCTGCTTTCCGGCTTGAATCGAACAAAACTGCTGCTACAAATACGATACAGACGACAAAGGAGCCAAAGTCGGATTTCCCCCCTTGCGAGGGGAAACCTCAGACTTTGACTCGGGCGCTAACTGACGCCAGTACAGATATTACTTCATCGAAGCGGTTGCGCCGGCTTCAACCAGTTTCTTAACTGCAGCTTCAGCGTCAGCTTTCGACACTGCTTCTTTCACAGTTTTTGGTGCGCCATCGACCAGGTCTTTAGCTTCTTTCAAGCCCAGGCCGGTGATTTCGCGAACTGCTTTAATGACGCCAACTTTGTTTGCGCCGAAGGTGTCCAGAACAACGTTGAACTCGGTTTGCTCTTCAGCAGCTGCTGCTGGGCCTGCTGCAGGACCGGCCGAAGCCATTGCTGCTGCGGACACGCCGAATTTTTCTTCGAATGCTTTAACCAGGTCGTTCAGGTCCATTACGGACATGGCGCTAACTGCTTCCAGGATATCGTCTTTGCTAATTGCCATTTTGAAACTCCTAAATTTATTACGTTAGTTACATCAGATTGGTACTGAGAGAAAAAAGCGCGCGCAATTAAGCGGCTGCTGGGGCTTCTTCTGCTGCTGCTTCTGCAGGAGCTTCGGCGCCTTCGCCTTTTTTCGCTGCCAGGGCAGCCAGACCACGTGCAAAGCCCGAAACCGGAGCCAGCATAACGCCCAACAACTGCGAAATGAGGACTTCACGGCTAGGAATGCTCGCCAACGCGGTGACAGCAGCTGTATCCAGCGGCTTGCCTGCGTAGTTACCTGCTTTGATGACCAGTTTGTCGTTGGTTTTAGCGAAGTCAGCGATGACTTTAGCTGCTGCAACGGCATCGGCCGAGATCGAGTAGATCAACGGGCCGGTCATGGCATCTGCCAGGCTGGCGAATGCGGTACCTTCAACGGAGCGACGAGCCAGAGTGTTTTTCAACACACGCAGGTACACGCCTTGGGCACGCGCTTTAGCACGCAGTTGCGTCAAGTGACCAACCTGGATGCCACGATATTCGGCCACGACGATCGTTTGCGCATTTGCTACTTGTGCGGAAACTTCGGCGACGACGGCCTTTTTGTCATTCAGATTGAGACTCACGGTCAACCTCCTTAAATGATGTTCGGCAATCACAACCGAGTGGTTGAGCGCCTTGCATCGGTTCGAACACGGCGTCCGAAGTCAAGAAGTACTAAACTGAGCGGATGGATTCACGCAGCATGAGGACTACAAAACTTGTTCGGGTACACCATCTGCGTTGGGCACCCCCCGTTGCCGGGAAGCCTATTAACCTTCTGCATGTGCGATCGCAGTCGGCCCAACGGTCTTTGATTGTCTGCCTGCCTGGTGCGAACACCGGGCAAACAGCCCAAAGATGCGCCCGCAGCGCCCGAAGGCGCGCGGGACTTGATTCTTTACTTAAGCTGCCAGGCTAGCCTGGTCAACACGGACGCCAGCGCCCATGGTCGACGACAGCGAAACTTTGCGCAGGTACACGCCTTTGCTCGATGCTGGCTTGGCTTTGTTCAGGGCGTCGATCAGTGCGACCAGATTCGATTTCAGATCTGCGTCAGCGAACGATTTACGGCCGATGGTAGCGTGGATGATACCGGATTTGTCGGTACGGTACTGAACTTGACCGGCTTTCGCGTTTTTCACGGCGGTAGCGACGTCAGGAGTAACAGTGCCAACTTTCGGGTTAGGCATCATGCCGCGTGGGCCCAGGATCTGACCCAGGGTACCAACGATACGCATGGTATCTGGCGAAGCGATCACGATATCGAAAGGCATGTCGCCGGCTTTGATCTGCTCAGCCAGGTCTTCCATACCAACGATGTCGGCGCCAGCTGCTTTAGCAGCTTCTGCTTTTTCGCCCGACGCGAAAACTGCCACGCGCACGGTTTTGCCGGTACCAGCTGGCAGCACGACGGAGCCGCGCACCACTTGGTCGGATTTCTTAGGATCAACACCCAGTTGTACCGATACGTCGATCGATTCATTGAACTTGGCCGTTGCGCACTCTTTGATCAGAGCGACAGCGTTGTCGAAAGCGTACACTTTGGTACGGTCGACTTTGGCTTTCAAAGCCTTGATACGTTTGGATAACTTAGCCATTATACAACACCTTCCACCGTGATACCGATCGAACGAGCGGAACCAGCGATGGTGCGTACAGCAGCATCCATGTCGGCAGCGGTCAGATCAGGGGTTTTCAATTTAGCGATTTCTTCAGCTTGTGCGCGGGTCAGCGTACCGACTTTGTCGGTATGTGGCTTCGGCGAACCTTTGGTGATCGCAGCAGCTTTTTTGATCAGGTAGGTTGCTGGAGGCGTCTTCATCACGAAGGTGAAGGACTTGTCAGCGAACGCGGTGATCACGACTGGGATCGGCATGCCTGGTTCCATACCTTGGGTCTGCGCGTTGAACGCTTTGCAGAATTCCATGATGTTCAGACCGCGTTGACCCAGAGCTGGACCGATTGGTGGGGATGGGTTTGCTTTACCAGCTGGCACTTGCAGCTTGATAAAACCAATGATTTTCTTTGCCATGATGGCTCCTATCTTGGATTGAGTAGTAGCGCCCCGCCGATCCTACCCTGGCGGGGCTCCTCTGACCGGATTTTGCTGAGACAACTGCAACGCTCCTGGTGGCGCTTGATACAGACTTAAACTTTTTCGACCTGGCCGAATTCGAGTTCCACCGGGGTGGCGCGACCGAAAATGGTGACCGAGACGCGCACTTTGGATTTCTCGTAATTGACCTCTTCGACATTGCCGTTGAAATCGGTGAACGGACCATCCTTGATGCGCACTTGCTCGCCCACTTCGTACAAGGTCTTCGGACGGGGCTTTTCAACACCTTCCTGCATCTGGCGCATGATGGCATCGATTTCGCGCGCGGAGATCGGCGTCGGCTTGTTCGATTTGCCACCGATGAAACCGGTAACCTTGCTGGTGTTCTTGACCAAGTGCCAGCTCTCGTCCGTCATTTCCATTTCCACCAGCACATAGCCAGGATAGAAACGACGTTCGGTGACGGACTTCACGCCATTCTTGACTTCGACAACTTCTTCGATCGGCACGAGGATCTGGCCGAACTGGTCTTGCATGCCCGCGCGCTCGATGCGCTCAGTCAGTGCGCGCATGACGCTTTTTTCCATGCCGGAATAAGCATGCACGACATACCAGCGCTTGCTGCTCACTGGCACGCTCAGCGCTGCACCAGTATCCGCTACCGGAGCGTCGCCCGGAACGGATTCGTCCGCCGCTTCATCATGCACATTTTCGCTCATTATTTTTTCCAACCCAGAATTACGTCATACAACAAAAACTCGAGCAATTTATCCGTACCCCACAGGAAAATCGCCATGACCAACACAAAGGCAAACACGATCGCAGTGATCTGCGTGGCTTCTTTGCGGGTAGGCCAAACGACTTTCTTGGTTTCGCGCACGGCTTCTTTGGCGAAATTGAGAAATTCACGGCCGGTCGTCGAGACATACAAGAGCGCAACAGCAATAACCAAACCAGCCACAAGCGCGCTTGCACGCACCAGAGCTGGTTGGCCTGCCAGGTAATAAAACCCGACTACTCCTGCAATCGCAGCCACTATTGCCAGCGCGACTTTTATCTTGTCACTCGACGTGCTAACGGTTTGCACGGATTGATTTGACATTTTTCTACTTTCGGTGCCCTGCACCTTGACGGTGGCAGGGACGGAGGGCATCGAACCCCCAACCTTCGGTTTTGGAGACCGACGCTCTGCCAATTGAGCTACGTCCCTACGTAAAACTTTCGAGGAGTGCTATTCTACCACCCAGGACGCCCCGGGTGGAAGCATAACATTTCCTTATGCGAGGATTTTTGCAACCACGCCGGCGCCGACGGTACGACCGCCTTCACGGATAGCGAAGCGCAGACCTTCTTCCATCGCGATCGGGTTGATCAGCTTGACGGTGATCGACACGTTATCGCCTGGCATAACCATTTCTTTGTCTGCTGGCAACTCGATCGAACCAGTTACGTCCGTCGTGCGGAAGTAGAACTGTGGACGGTAGTTGTTGAAGAATGGCGTATGACGGCCGCCTTCGTCTTTCGACAGAACATAGATCTCGCCGGTGAAGTGGGCGTGTGGCTTGATCGAGCCTGGCTTGGCCAGAACTTGACCACGTTGCACGTCTTCACGCTTGGTGCCGCGCAGCAGCAGACCAACGTTGTCGCCTGCTTGACCTTGATCCAGCAGCTTGCGGAACATTTCCACGCCGGTGCAAGTCGTTTTGACGGTATCGGTGATGCCGACGATTTCGATCTCTTCGCCGACCTTGATGATGCCGCGCTCGATACGACCGGTTACTACGGTACCGCGACCCGAGATCGAGAACACGTCTTCCACTGGCATCAGGAAGGCACCGTCAACAGCGCGCTCTGGCGTTGGGATGTAAGCATCCAGGGCATCGGCCAGACGCAGCACTGCGTCCACGCCCATTTCGCCTTCTTTGCCTTCCAGCGCCATACGTGCCGAACCTTTGATGATTGGCAGGTCGTCGCCTGGGAATTCGTACTTCGACAACAGCTCGCGCACTTCCATTTCAACCAGTTCCAGCAGCTCTGCGTCGTCGACCAGGTCGCACTTGTTCAGGAACACGATGATGTATGGAACGCCAACTTGGCGGGCCAGCAGGATGTGTTCGCGGGTCTGTGGCATTGGACCGTCAGCTGCGGAGCACACCAGGATCGCGCCGTCCATCTGCGCGGCACCGGTAATCATGTTCTTGATGTAGTCGGCGTGGCCTGGGCAGTCAACGTGAGCGTAGTGACGGGTTTCCGTTTCGTACTCGACGTGGGCGGTGTTGATCGTGATACCGCGCGCTTTTTCTTCTGGAGCCGCATCGATCTGGTCGTATGCTTTGGCTTCGCCGCCGAATTTCTTCGACAGAACCGTTGCGATTGCAGCGGTCAGCGTGGTTTTACCGTGGTCGACGTGGCCGATGGTGCCGACGTTGACGTGCGGCTTGGTCCGTTCGAATTTACCTTTTGCCATTTTGAACTCCTAATGATTTGATTAGATTGCTCAGGCACACGCCCGACGGTCTGGTTTGAATTGCTTCTGTGCTGCCTGCTGCGAATTCTGGTGCCCTTGACGTGGATCGAACACGTGGCCTCTCCCTTACCAAGGGAGTGCTCTACCACTGAGCTACAAGGGCTGTAATTTGTTGCATGCGATGCATCAAGCATCTGAACGGAAACTGGAGCGGGTGAAGGGAATCGAACCCTCGTCGTAAGCTTGGAAGGCTTCTGCTCTACCATTGAGCTACACCCGCGAGGTATCGTTCACATTATCTTCACTTACTTTTGCTACTACCCAGTTTTCCTTGCAAAAACTTGGTGGAGGGGGCTGGATTCGAACCAGCGTACTCATAGAGAACAGATTTACAGTCTGTCGCCTTTAACCACTCGGCCACCCCTCCGCGGGAACCGCAGAGTATGAAGCATCTACTCACAACTGTCAACCTTATTTACTGATGCCCGACTGCTGCATTTGCTTATAAAGAAGAAGTTGGCTGCTTCGGGGCGTGATTATAAGCTCCCGATTTGAGAATGTGCAAGGGTTGGCGCGAAAAAGTCGTCTTTTTTCGTATTTTTTTTATCGCCCCTGCTTGCAAGCCGCATTTTTCCGTCATTTGCCCCGCATTGCTCCCCTTTACCGGGCATCGGGCGGATGCATCCAGGAAGTCCCATGGGGCTTATATTTACGCAACAACTGCTGATGCAGGCCCGACAGTACTGGTAATTTGGGATTACGCGGATCCAGGCGGCGCACGCCGGCAATCAAGGTCAGCGCCTGCTGTCCCATGCGCTCGTCCCAGCCTTCGTGCTCCAGGCATTTCAGCACGGCCACGGCCGCGTTGAACACCACTTGCGGATTGTCGGGCAGGCGCGTGACGGCTTCGCCCATCAGCTCGACGGCGCCGCGGAAGTCGCCCTGCCCCGCCTTTGCGGCGCCGGCCGCCACCATGTCGACCACTTCCTGCCGGCTTTGCCGCGCCAGCGCCTTGGCCAGCTCCTCCTGCCCCGCCCGCTCAAACACGGCCATGGCACGTGTCATGGCGGCGCTGTCGGGTGCATTGCGCATGACCTCGCGCATCACCTCGGCGGCGCCGTCTTCGCGCCCATGCGCCAGGCAGTGGCGCGCCAGCTCCGTCTTGAGCATGTTCGAGCCGCCCACGCTGTGGCGGTTGGCGGCCAGGGCCGCGTCGAGCGACTGCTGCAGCCGCTCCTCGTTGCCCGTCTGCGCATGCAGCATGGCGCTGCACAGGGCGCTGCACAGCTCCGCGTTCTTCTGCCCGCCCATCGACTTGTCGAGGTCGCGGATGATGGCCCCCGCCTGCAGCGGATCGCCCTTGCGCACGAGGGTCTGCACCAGGCGCACATGGTCTTCCGGATCGCGGAATTCGGAATACTTGGCCTTGCTGACCACCAGCTTCAGGGCTTTTTCCGCCGTCTCGATATCGTCGGCCGCCAGGGCCGCCTCGCCCAGGCGGCGCAGACGGCGCACGGCGTGCGGTGACAGGGCCACCGCTTCGCTCAGGGCTGCCTGCGCCAGCGCCGGCTTGCCTTGCGCCAGATGCGTGCGGGCCAGCCAGTCATACGCGTCGAGAAAGCGCTTGTTGTTTTCCAGCAATCCTTCCAGGGTGCCTTGCGCCACGTCGTACTCGCCGAGCAGGAACTGCGTCTTGGCCTGGCCCAGGCGCGCCCAGCCGATAGCCTTGGACGCATACAAGGCCGCATAGATCGGCTCGGCATCGGCCGCCTCGCCCAGCAGCAGATGCAGCTCGGCGCGCAGGCGCAGGAAATCCGTGGCATAGCGGGGATACAGGCTGGCGCCCTCGGCGCAGGCGGCGATGGCCGCGCGCTCGTTGCCCACGTCGATCAAGGCATACACGGGCACGAAGGCGTTGCGCTTGTCCAGCGCGCGGGCTATGCGCTCGAGCATGTTGTCAGCAGTAAACGGTTTCAGGATGTAATCGGTAGGCAACAGCTCGACGGCGCTGACCACCTTGGCGAAACTGCCTTCGCCCGTCACCATGAAGAACATGGTCGACGCATGCATCAGCTTGTGGTGGCGCAAGTCTTCCAGCATCTGCTGGCCATCCTGCCCCCCTTCGAGATCGTACTCGCACAGGATCAGGTCATAGGATTTGCTGCCCAGCATGCGGATCGCCTGGCCCGAACTGGCGGCGTCGTCGATCTTCGCCAGGCCGCACAGGTTGAGCATATTGTGCAGGCTGGCGCGCATGCCCGGATGCGGCTCGATGATCAGCGCGCTGAGACCCTTGAGTTCTTTCATGTCGTGATGTCCGAAAACTCCGCGGCGCACCACACTGGTGCGTGGCGCCAGCCGGCATGAGGCTGCCGAGTATATGCCGGCGCCGCGCGCAAGGGAATGGCGCGGGGCGGAAACTGGCCCGGAAAAGCCGGAAATCAGGCGATGGCGCGCTCCGGATGCCACAGTTGCGGCTCGTGGTCGATCAGGTCAAGCAGTGCGGCCACCACTTCCGGATCGAACTGGCTGCCGCGGCGCTGCTCGATGTACTCGCGCACCTGCGGGTACGGCCACGGTTCCTTGTACGGCCGCTCGTGCAGCAGCGCGTCAAACACGTCGACCACGGCAACGATGCGCGCGGCCACGGGTATGTCGCGCCCTTTCAGGCCATGCGGATAGCCGGCACCATCGAAATGCTCATGGTGGCCGCCCGCGATCTGCGCGCCGTAGGTGAGGTAGCTGACGCCGTCGACCATGTTCGCCGCCCGCTCCAGGATGGTGCGCCCGACGCTGGCGTGCAGCTGCATCTGCGCCCGCTCCTCGTCCGTGTGCTTGCCGGGCTTGAGCAGCACAGCGTCCGGCGTGGCCACCTTGCCCACGTCGTGCAGGATGCTGGCCAGGCCGATCATGTCGAGCAGCTGCGGCGTGAGTTCATCGGCATACACGCCGCGCTGCTGCATGCGGCGGGCGATGGCGTCGGACAATTGCTGCACGCGCCGCACATGGCCGCCCGTGTCGCTGTCGCGGAATTCGGCCAGGTCGGCCAAGGCCACCACGGTCGCTTCCTGCGCCTTGCGCAGCTGGCCGAACATGTACAGATTGTCGAAGGCGGCGGCGATGCGCTGGCAAAACACTTCCAGCAGGTCGCGCTGGATCTGCGCCAGCGGCCACGGCGGCGTGACGGAGATGGCCAGCTCGCGGTTGCCTTCGGTATGGATGAACAGCACGTTGGCCGGATGCTCGAACTGGCTGCGCTTTTCCGCAAACGCCTTGTCGATGGTGGGCGTGAGGGCATGGTCGGCCGGCATGGCTTCCGATTCGGCCAGCACGGCATACGTGCCCGTGGCGGCCACCACCTCGGGCCGCCCCGCGCCGCCCTGCATCAGGCACAGCACGCCGTCGGCGCCCACGTCGAGGATGGCGCTGACCTGGTTCAGCACGCCCGAGGCGAATTCGCGCAGGGAATGGATCTGATACAGATTGGTGGCGCCGGCGAGGATCTTGCCCAGGCCGATGCGGCTGCGTTCGAGCATCATCAGGCTCTCGTAGGCGCGCAGGGCCGAAATCACGGTCGTAAACAGCTTCTGCGTCGTCAGCTCCGTCTTGGCCTTGTAATCGTTGATGTCGTACTCGATGATGACGCGCTGCTCGGGCGCCTGGCCCGGCTGGCCCGTGCGCAGCACGACGCGCACGATGGAGTTGTTCAGGTCGGCGCGGATGCGCTTGGCGAGGATCAGGCCCGCGTCATCCGTTTCCATCACCACGTCGAGCAGCACCAGGGCGATATCGGGCGTGTCGCGCAGGATCTCATACGCTTCGCGGCCGCTGTAGGCGGAAAACAGTTCCAGCTCGCGGCCCTTGAAGCTGACATTGCGCAGCGCCAGCCGCGTGACCGCATGCACATCGACGTCATCATCGACAATCAGGACGCGCCACAGGCGCTGGTCGGGTGCCGCCAGTCCCGCAGGACTCGCCACCGGCTCATCCTCGTCGAGCAGCCAGTTATCATCTGCATCGGCTTTGATGTCGGTCATGAATACTCCTAATGGATAAGGTCGATGTGGACGCTGCTTTGACGCCTGTCAAGCATAATCAGATTAGATGCTGCTTACAACTGGATTCTGCGTGCCACCCTCGCCGCTGGCCGGTGCCGATGCAGGCGCGGGCGCAGCACTCAGCGGCTTGACGCCGCAACTGTCCTGGCCCGGTCCGACGGTCTGGTAGCGCACCTCATACTTGCCCGCGCCAAGATGCTCCACCGTCAATTTGTCATTGGCCAGGATGTACAGGTAGCGCACGTTCGAGCGCCGTTCCAGGTCATACAGCTTGACGAACACGGGCGCCGCATTGGCGCTGTTGTCGAGCGTGACAGCCAGCTCTTCGCCCTTGTTACTGATCGGAAATCCATCCACATACCCCGATTGCGCCGGCCATGGCTCGCCATTCGGCGCCACCAGCGCCGCGGACTCGGCCTGGGCCGCGCCATCGCAGACGGGCCGGGTGGCTTTCAGGCTCAGCTGGGAGACGGCCAGCACGCGGATCTCGGGCGCCTTGGCCTGCGCGGGTTCGGCCGCATACGGCTTGCCCACCGCCCAGCTGTCGATGGCCACGGCCTCCCCCTTGGACGGCGGCAGCAAGGCGCCGGCGCCTGGTGCTGCCGGCTCCGGCTGCGGCTGCGGTTTGGCGCCATCGCGCGCCAGGCCGCTCCAGGCCAATGCCAGCGCGGAAGGCATCGGCCGGGACGTATCGAGCATCAGCAAGGCACCCAGCCAGCCCAGCAGCAAACAAACCACCAGGCTCAGCCACCAGCGCCAGTTGCGCCAGATGGGTGCCTGGCCGCGCCGCTGCTTGCCCGTGGGGGGCGGCACGTCCTGCGCCCAGGCCTGTTCATGCTGCGGGGCATGACCTTTCTGTCGGCCATCCTTGGGCTTGCCTTCTTCGTGATGGGTGCTTTCCAGCCATTCGATTTCCCACTCCTCGGCGGCAATCCACTCGTCATGCTCCTTGCGGCGCTGCGGATCGGACAGGGTGCCATAGGCACTGTTGAGGATAGCCATGATGCGCGCGGCCTTCTCGTCGCCGGGATTCTTGTCGGGATGGTATTTCTGGCTGAGGGCCTTGTACGCGGCACGTATGACTTCCTGCGGCGCCAGGCGCGCCACTTTCAGGTTGTCATAGTGTGTATGTATCTTTCCCATCGTTCTATCTTGAAATCGGTGCGCGGCGACGGGTTCTTGCAGGATGGAACCGTGCTGTATCGGTCATCATATACGATATGACAAGATAATAACCACCGGCCGACAGGAAATTGCAGGGCGTTCATGCCCTGCCTTGATATCAGAGCCGGTGGCTGCGGTCGCCCGACAACAGGGCTTCCGGCAGTTCCACCTGGTGGCCCACCACCAGCACCTTGAACAGCTCGCCCATCTCGGCCGGTGACAGCAGTTTCTGCACGGCGCTGGCCTGCGGCAGGTAGGTCTTGACCTCTTGCGGGTCCGTGCGCAGCAGCAAGTCGCCGATGCCGGCGCCCAGCAGGAAGGTGGCCTGGTTCATATAAGCCAGCACGTCGAGACCCGCCTCCTGCGCCACCACGGCCATGGCCGTGAAGTCGACGTGGGCCGTGATGTCCTGCAAGCCGGGCAGATAAAACGGTTCCGCATGGGCATGGTGGCGGTAATGGCACATCAGGGTGCCCGTGGCGCGCAAGTCCAGGTAATACTCGTGCGCAGGAAAACCGTAGTCGAACAGCACGGCCGCGCCGCCCTTGCCGGCCATCAGCATGCGCGCCAGCGAACGCATGAAGCCGCTGGCGACGCCGTGGATTTCCGTGACGTAGCCGACAGGCAAGGCATCGGCATCGGGGATCTGGGCGGCGATCTGCGCCGCCACGTCTGCACCGGCGGGCCGCTCGACAAAGACGAACTGGCCATCGGCGATGCTGACGTCGAGTTCGCACCAGCCGGCGGGCGTCTTGCTGATCAGATTGACGGGCATGGCATCGAGCACTTCATTGCCGAACACGGCGCCGTCGAAACTGTCAGGGAAACCGTCGAGCCACACCACTTGCGGGAAGGCGGCCAGCGCCAGCTCCTGGCGCGCGCGCAATTCGCCGGACAATTCGACGATCGCATACTGTTCGATATGGATGCCGGCATGCGCCGCTTCCGTCAGGATGTCGCAGGCCAGCTTGCCCGTGCCGGCGCCGAATTCGAGGATGCGCGGGGCCGTTTGCGCCATAATAGCGGCTGCCACGTGGGCCAGGGTGGCGCCGAACAGGGGCGAAATTTCCGGTGCGGTTGTAAAATCGCCATCTTTGCCCAGCTTGGCGGCACCGCCGCTGTAATAGCCGAGGTCAGGCGCATACAGCGCCAACTCCATGAAACGGACAAAGGGAATGGCGCCGTCGTTGCGCGCGATTTCGGCGGCAATCTGGTGCTGCAAGGCATGGGACGCGGCCAGCGCGTCGCTATCGGGTACGGGAAGAGACATACCGTATTGTAGCGAATCGGCGGCGCAGGCCGCCAGTACCGGCCACGGCAAGCCCGCTCACTCCACACCTCGACACAGTAAAGACATGACACCAGCATCGACATCGCCACACAGCACACCCCGCGTCGCCCTCGTCACGGGCGCCGCACGCCGCATCGGCCGCGCCATCGCCCTGGGCCTGGCGCGCGACGGCTGGGATATTGCCGTGCATTACCGCGCGTCGCACGATGAAGCGCTCAGCCTCGTCGCGGAAATTATCGCGCTGGGCCGGCGCGCCCACGCCTTCCCCTGCGACCTGGCCCAGGAAGTGGCCGTGCGCCAGCTGCTGCCGCAGGTGCAGGCGGAACTTGGGGCCGTGACTTGTGTCGTGAACAACGCATCGTTGTTTGCATACGACAATGCCGGCACGTTCTCCGCCGGCGCCCTGGACGCCCACATGCACGCCAACCTGGCCGCGCCCATCCTGCTGGCGCAAGCCCTGTACCATGCCACCCCGGCAGGCGGGCAAGCCGTGGTCATCAACTTGCTGGATCAAAAACTGTACAATCTCAATCCTGATTTTTTGTCGTACACCCTGTCCAAGGCGGCGCTGCTGTCGGCGACCACCATGCTGGCCCAGGCGCTGGCGCCGAAAGTGCGCGTGGTGGGCATTGCCCCCGGCATCACCATGGTCTCCGGCGAGCAGACGGCAGCGAACTTTGCCAAGGCGCATGAAAACACGCCGCTGGGCCGTTCCAGCACGCCCGAGGATGTGGCCGATTGCGTCTGTTACGTGGCCGGCGCCCGCGCGCTGACGGGCACGACCTTGCTCGTGGATGGCGGCCAGCACCTGATCGGCCTGCCCCGCGACGTCATGTTTTTGACCAAATAATCAGCAGCCAGACCAAACAACCAGCATTCCAGCATCCCCTATAAGGTAAAACTATGTCGTCCGCCCTGTTCCACCCCCGCCTGGCCGATTGCCGCCGCCTGTTCCTGCGCAATTACGAAGTGCTCATCAACATCGGTGTCTATGACTTCGAGAAAAAGGGCGAGCAGCGCGTCCTCATCAACGTCGACCTGTACATTCCCCTGGCCCTGTCGACGCCGAAGGATGACCAGCTGGAAGAAGTGGTCGACTATGACTTCATGCGCGAAACCATCGCCAAACGCATGGCGCAAGGCCACGTGCAGCTGCAGGAAAGCCTGGTTGACGACGTGCTGGCGGCCATGCTGTCGCACCCGCGCGTGCGTGCAGCCCGCGTGTCGAGCATGAAACCGGACGTGTATCCCGACTGCGAAGGCGTGGGCGTGGAAGTATTCAAGATCAAGGATGAAGTATGAGCAACATGAACAACACCGCAGTGCTGGAAACAATGACAACGGCCGTGGAGATTCCCGCCAACGTGGACGCGCAGAAACTGGCGCGCAAGAAGGCGGAAAAGATCGCCCTGGAAAACAACAAGCTGCACAAGCGCTTGTGCCGCCTCGTGGGCCAGGCCATCGGCGACTTCAATATGATCGAAGACGGCGACAAGGTGATGGTGTGCCTGTCGGGCGGCAAGGATAGCTACGCCCTGCTGGACATCCTGATGACCCTGCGCGAGCGCGCGCCCATCCACTTCGATATCGTCGCCGTCAACCTGGACCAGAAGCAGCCGAACTTCCCGCCGGAAATCCTGCCCGCCTACTTGACGGAACTGGGCGTGGCGTTCCACATCGAAAACCAGGATACCTACAGCATCGTCAAGCGCCTGATTCCGGAAGGCAAGACGACGTGCTCGCTGTGCTCGCGCCTGCGCCGCGGCATCCTGTACCGCGTGGCCGACGAGCTGGGCGCCAACAAGATCGCCCTGGGCCACCACCGCGATGACATTCTGGAAACTTTCTTCCTGAATATGTTCTTCGGCGGAAAGTTGAAAGGCATGCCCGCCAAGCTGCAATCCGATGACGGCAAGCACATCGTCATCCGCCCGATGGCCTATGTAAAGGAAGAAGACACGCAGCGCTATGCGGAAGTGAAGGGCTTCCCCATCATCCCGTGCGACCTGTGCGGTTCGCAGGAAAACCTGCAGCGCAAGCAGATCAAGGGCTTGATGCGCGAATGGGACAAGAAATTCCCTGGCCGCGTGGAAAGCATCTTCTCGGCCCTGTCGAACGTGGCCCCATCGCACCTGATGGACCCGAAACTGTTCGGCTTCAAGGACTTGAAGGCCGATGGCGTGGCCAATCCGATGGGCGACATCGCCTTCGACGAAGAGCCGTGCTCGACGCCGACCACCTTCGGCACGATCCCCCTGCAACCGTTGTAATCCACTGTTGTAAGCCCGTGTTGTTTCGCCGCCACCATCACGGTGGCGGGCAGTATCTTCCCCCTGCCTCTTTCCCCCTCCCTTCATTTGATGTACCGTAGACAACTCTGCCGGTACGCGGTGTGTCACGCGCGCATCCCTGCCCGGCGGTCAGCACGCATTCTTCCGACAACCTCACTGGAATGAACCATGACGCCATCCGCGCTCAAGCGCCCCCTGCTGTTCTCCCTGCTTGCCCTCAGCCTCGCCACCGCCTTCGCCGCACCGGCCCCCGCGCCCGCCGACAGGCAGGCCGACCGCTGGGATTTGACGGCGCTGTATGCCAGCGACGCCGCCTTCGATGCCGACGCGAAAAAGCTGTCGGCCCAGCTGCAGCAGCTGGCCACCTGCAAAGGGCAGCTGAGCGCTTCGCCGGCCCGCCTGAAAAGCTGCCTGGACCTGTACGCGGATGCGCGCAAGCGCGTCAACATGCTGTACACGTATGCGGGACAGTATTACGACCAGGACACGGGCGACAGCAAGGGCAACCAGCTGAACCAGCGTGCCGCCCTGCTGGGCAATGAATTCAACCAGGCCACCACCTTCCTGCAGCCGGAAATCCTCGCCCTGGGCGCCAGGCGCATCGATGCCATGCTGGCGAAAGACAAGGGCTTGCAGTTATATCGTTTCCAGTTGAGCAACATGCTGCGCAGCGCGCCGCACACGCTGGACGCTGCCGGCGAGCAGCTGGTGGCGCAGTTCGGCCTGGCGACAAGCTCGGCCGCCAGCGTCTACCGCACCCTGGCCAACGCGGAAATCCCGTGGCCAACCATCAAATTGTCGAATGGCACGGAGGTACGCCTCGACCAGGCGGCCTACACCAAGTACCGCGGCGACGACAACCGCGATGACCGCAAGCGGGTGTTCGATGCCTTCTTCGGCAAGTGGAAGGAGTACGAGCGCACCTTTGGCGAAACCCTGTACGGCCAGCTGAAGACGGACGCCGCCTACGCGAAGGTGCGCCACTATGCCGATTCGCAAAGCGCCGCGCTCGACGCCGACAACTTGCCGCCGGCCGTCTACCAGACCCTGATCGCGCAGACCAACGCCAACCTGCCCACCTTGCACCGCTACTTCAAGCTGCGCGCGCGCATGCTGGGCGTCAAGGACCTGGCGTATTACGACATCTATGCGCCGCTGCTGAAAAGCGAGCGCACGTTCCCGCTGGCCGAAGGCAAGCAGATGATGCTCGATTCCGTCGCGCCGCTGGGCCCCGACTATGTGAGCGCGCTGACGTCCGCCGTCAACGCGCGCTGGATGGATGTGTATCCGCGCCCGCGCAAGGTGGCGGGCGCCTACATGAATGGCGACGCGTACGACGTGCACCCGTTCGTGCTGCTGAACTACACGGACAACTACGAAGCCGTCAGCACCCTGACGCACGAATGGGGCCACGCCATGCACTCGGTGCTGGCCAACAAGGCGCAGCCGTCCATCTATGCGCCGTACAGCATCTTTGTCGCGGAAATCGCCTCGACCACCAATGAGGCCCTGCTGCTCGACGCGCGCCTGAAACAGGCCAAGGATGACGACGAGCGCCTGCTGTACCTGGGCGCGGCGCTGGAAAACCTGCGCGGCACCTTCTTCCGCCAGGCCATGTTCGCCGAATTCGAGGCAGCCGTTCACGGCAAGGTGGATAAAGGAGAATCGCTGACGGGCGAAGAGATCACGGCCATCTACGCCGGCATCCTCAAGCGCTACCATGGCGAGGCGCAGGGCGTCATGACCATCGACCCCGCCTACGCGCTGGAATGGGCCTACGTGCCGCATTTTTATCACGGCTTCTATGTGTTCCAGTACGCCACCTCGATCGCCGCCGCGCAGGATTTCGCGCAGCGCATCCTCGACAAGGAACCGGGCACCCTGGCCGCCTACCTGAAGATGCTCGGTTCCGGCGGCTCGGCCTATCCGTATGAACTGGTGAAGGCGGCCGGCGTCGACCTGGCCTCGCCGAAACCGTACCAGGCGCTCGTGGCGCGCATGAACGGCATCATGGACCAGATCGAGGCGATTGAAGCGAAGCGGGGGAAGTAAGCCGCTTGCAAGCCGACGCAACCCCAAGCGAAGGCTGGGGTCAGCCCCCCCCCCCCCCGGTAACGTTAATTCAGCGCTCTGCGTTAACGGTGTTGAGGGTCTGACCCCGGCGTTTCCGCTGCCGCAAACGCCGCCGCATCGCTCTCGAACATGTCTTCCAGCTCCTCGCGCGCCTGGCGCGTGAGCGACATGACTTTTTGCTGGTCCTGGAAGTGCGGCGCCACTTCCAGCAAGGTCTTCAGGTTATGCGCACGGAAGATGCCGGCCGCGCGCTGCGCCCGCTCCTCGCTGAAGCCCACCTGGCGCAAGGTTTGCTCACCCAGCAGCAGGGCCGCGGCGAACGTCTCGCGCTCGATGATGGTCACGCCCCGCTTCATCAGTTCATAGTAATGCGTGACGTTGCGCGCCCGCGCCAGGATCGTCAGTTGGGGCAGGCGCAGGCGCACGGCGTCGACCAGCGCCAGGCTGTCGTCCACATTGTCGATGGCAATCACCAGCGCCCTGGCCTTCTCGATGCCGGCCGCCACCAGCAGGTCCACGCGCGTGGCATCGCCATAAAACACCTTGAAGCCGAACTTGCGCAGCAACTCGATCTGGTCCGGATCGTGGTCGAGCACCGTCACGCCGATCTTGTTGGCCGCCAGCAGGCGGCCGATGATCTGCCCAAAGCGGCCAAAGCCGGCGATGACGATGGGGTTATCCTGCGCCTCGATATGGTCGTCCGGGCGGCGCTTCTTCTCGCCTTGCAGGCGCGGCGCGACAAATTTGTCGTGCGCCAGCAGCAGCAAGGGCGTGGCCACCATCGACACGGTGACGACGACGACCAGCAGGGCGCCCGTCTCCGGCGCAAAGACGTGGGCGGCCACGGCGGCGGCAAACACGACGAAGGCGAACTCGCCGCCCTGCGACAGCAGCAGCGCGAAGAACAGCTGCTGGCCGCGGGGAATGTCGAAAAACTTCGACAACACATACAGCAGGGCGATCTTCACCGCCAGCAGGCCCGCCACGAGGGCCAGGATCAGCAGCGGCTGGGCGCGCAGCACGCCGAAATCGACGGACATGCCGACGGCCATGAAAAACAGGCCCAGCAGCAGGCCCTTGAACGGTTCCAGGTCGGAAATGAGCTCATGGCGGTATTCGGAATCGGCCAGCAGCACGCCGGCGACAAACGTCCCCAGCGCCATCGACAGGCCCACCGATTCCATCAGCACGCAGATGGCGATCACCAGCAGCAGGGCAAAGGCCGTGAAGATCTCACGCAAGTCCGTCCTGGCGATGAAGCGCAGGATGGGGTTCACCAGGAAGCGCCCGCCGATCACGAGGGCGGCCAGCACGGCGGCCAGCTTGGCCACGCGCAGCCAGCCCGGTTCGCCCCCATGCGTGACCAGGCCGCCCAGCAGCGGCACCAGCGCGATCATGGGAATGGCGGCGATATCCTGGAACAGCAGGATGGAAAAGCCGGCGGAACCGGCTGGAGTGCTCATCAGCTTGCGTTCGCCCAGGGTGGCCAGCACGATGGCCGTCGACGACAGCGACAGGCCCAGTCCACCCACCAGCGCCGTGCGCCAGTCCACGCCGAATGCCATGGCCACGGCGCACAGTCCCGCGCTGACGACGGCCACCTGCGCCCCGCCCCAGCCGAAAATCGGGCGGCGCAGCAGCCACAGACGCTTCGGCTCCAGCTCCAGGCCGATCAGGAACAGCAGCAGCACGACGCCGAACTCGGAGAAGCTGAGGATCACCTCGACATTCTTGATCAGGCCCAGGCCCCACGGCCCGATGACGACGCCGGCCACCAGGTAGCCCAGCACGGCGCCCATGCCCAGGCGCTTGGCCAGCGGCACCAGGATGATGGCGGCCACCAGGTAAAACAGTATGTTGATGAGAAAGCTGTGGTGTTCCATGCGGGTTCCGGGCAGAGATGTGGATGAAACGACATCATGCCTGAAATGCCCGGCCCGGGTTTGTCCCGGGCCGGGAAGTGTCGCTTATTGGGCGGATGGCGCGGCGGCGCCGGGCGCCACGTCCGTGCGCAGCACCGGATACAGGTTCAGGCGCTCGTCCCACGAACTGTGGCGGCGGGCAAAGAATTCCAGGCGCGCCTGCGGGCTTTTCGCAAACGCCGGATCATCGGCCAGCTTCTGGTGGAACTGCGCCGCCAGCGCCGGGTCGGCCGCCAGCTGGGCGCGCGCCACGTCCTCGGCCACATAGGCCTCCATGTATTCCTTGCGCTCGAAGGCCGTGTTGAAACTGCCCCAGGCCAGCAGGGAATCGGGCGCGCGCGGCTCCAGCAGGGCCACCACTAGGCGCGCCTTGGCCTGGTTGACGGGCACGTACAGGGCGCCGGCGCCGATCACGCGCGCCTCGTCCCGCCACTCGCCCTGCACGGCCGCCGTCTGCCGGCCCTCGAACGACTGCGCGCCGAATGTCACCTGCGTGGCGCGGAAGGCCTGTACCGGCTGCCGGCCCCAGGCTGTGGCCAGCACCTGGTAAGCGACGCCATGCTGGCGCAGCTTGGCCGCCACCATGCCCGCCTGTGCGGCCGGCACCAGGTAGCCGGCCTTCGGCGCGGCCTGCTGCAGGTCGGGCACGATCTCGTCGCGCAGGGGCACGGTCCACAGCTGCGGCGTGGTCTCGTCATAGCGCGTCATCAGCGCGCCGGAAATGTCGGATGGCGTGCGCGTGTAGGCATAGCCGCGAAACGCGATCAGGTGGCTCTTCTCCGTGGTCTTGTACGTGAGCGGCAAGGTGGCGCCGGCCAGCTGCGCGGCGCGCTGGTCCGCGTCGAGCGCAAGCTGCCGCCACTGCGCGCCATGCCGGGCCACTTGCGACAGCAGCGAGACGATGGTGTTGCGCGTGATGCGCACGCGGGTCGGATAATCCTTCCACGAATGGGTCTCCACCAGCATGCCGAAGCGGTTGCGCAGCAGGAAATAGCCGTGCGAGAAGCGCGGGTTCGGCGCCGAGTCGACAAAGCCCGACTGCGGGTTGTCTTCTTCCGCGAACGAGATATAGAACGGCTTCGGGTCCGAGCCCTGCCGCGCCAGGTCGGCCAGGACGTTGTCGCGCAGGGCCGTGCCGGCCACGCGCAAGGCAGGATCGCCCGCATGCACGGGTTCGACCTGGATCGAGATGTCCGGCTCGAACTGTGCGCCATCGGTGACGTGCAGGTCGACATAGGCCAGCGGGTCCCAGGCGTTCACCAGCGCCAGCATGTGCTGCATCTCCGGGGAATCCGCCTTCACGTAGTCGCGGTTCAAGTTGTAGTTCTGCGCCGTGCTGCGCCAGCCCATTTCCACGGGACCGCGCTGGTTCGGCCGGTTCCACTGGCCGTAGCGCTCGTGGCCATCGACGTTAAACACGGGCACGAACAGCAGCACCTGCTTGTCCAGCGCGCCCGGCGCCGCCTTGCCTTCCAGGACTTCGCGCAGAGCCAGGAAACCGGCGTCCTTGCCGTCGATCTCGCCCGCGTGGATGCCGCCCTGGACCAGCAGCACGGGCAGCTTGCGGCGCGCCGCCTCGGCCGCCGTCAGGGCGCCCGTGTTGCTCACGGCCAGCGCCAGCATGGGCCGGTTTTCCGGCGTGCGGCCAAACTCCACGCAGCGCACCTGCTTCGGATAGCGGGCCTGGAACTGGCGGCACAGCGCTTCCACCTCCGCGTAGCGGCCCGTCTGCAAAAAGCCCGAGCGTTCGGCCACCGTGGTCAACGGCGAAGCGGCGCAGGCAGGCAAAGCATAGGTGGACAACAAGGCGGCGGACAGCAGGGCGTGGCGTAGCATGGGACGGGCTCCATCGAGAGAGGACAAGCGGGCAATTATAGGGCGGTGACGCGCGTAAAACCGCGGCGAAAAATAAAAAAGCCGGCACAGCGTGTGCTGTCCCGGCTTTGCTCTGGCGAGCGTGAGTTATGAACCGAAATGATAATTAAATTCGATCCATCCCTGGCGGCCTTGCGGGCTGTAATTGCCGATCGGGTAGTACGGCCAGCCGCCGCTGTTGTCGCGCTTGACCGTATCGAGGACGTTGTTGATGATCAGCGACAGGGTGGCGCGGTCGCTGATGCGGTACACGGTGCTGATGTTGGCCAGGGCCGTCGGCGTCAGGTAGGCCGTGCCGGCACTGTTCGGGATCTTGCCGTAGCGCGTCACCAGCAAGGTGTTCGACCAGTCGCCTGCGCTCCAGTTGACGCTCAGGTTCAGCTTGTCCGGCCAATCCGTGCTGCTCATGTCCTTCAGCTCGTCGATCTCTTCGTCGCCCACGAACTGCTGCGACTTCTTGCTCAGCACCTTGGCATAGTTGGCCTTGAAGGCGAAGCGGCCATAGTCCGTCGTGCGCAGCAAATACTTCAGGCTGATGTCGACGCCGCTGGTGCTCTGCTTGGCCGCATTGATCGGATTGACGGTGATGGTCTTGATCTCGCCGGCGCGGTTCAAGGCATTCGCGGCAAAGCGTTCCACGCGGTTCAGGGTATCGACGCAGGTCGGCGACGTGATGTCGGTCTTGCCGAGGCGGCAATCGGCTTCGTCGCGCAGGATCTTGTCGGCGCTCAGGTTGGTCACCAGGTCGTCGATCTTGATGTTCCAGTAGTCGACGGAGACGTCGAAGCTGGCACTCGGCGACCAGACGGCACCCACGCCAAACGACTTTCCCTTCTCCGACTGCAGGTCCTTGCTGCCGTTCTGCACATAGTCGGCGCCCGGCGATTTATTCGCGTAGTCGCAGTCCTCGATGGCCTGTCCGGCGGCGCCGCAACGGTAGTAGTCGGTGGTGCTCGAGTAGTAACCCGTGCCGCGCGCCTTGTAAATGTAGTTCATGTCCGGCGCGCGGAAGCTGGTGGCGTAGTTGGCGCGGAACAGCACTTCCTTCGTCGGACGCAGCTCCAGCCCGCCGTTATAGGTGAACTTGCCATCGCTGCGGCCGGCAAAGTTGTAGCGGTCGTAGCGGCCGGCCAGGGTGCCCGTCAGCTTGTCATGCAGCGGCAGGTTGACTTCGGCGCCCAGCGCGTAGCGCGTGCGCGTGCCGGCCGTGATGTCGGACTTGGTGGCGACGTTGAAGTAGCCCTCGTTGAGGCGCGCATCGGGCACGTTGCTGAAACCCTGCTTGCCCGCCTCGGCGATGGTGGCGATCTTCGCCACGCCGGCCGGCAGCTGGAACAGGTCGCCGTTGGTGGCCAGGCTCAGGGTATTCGTCCAGGCCTTGTCGTCGCTGTCGGCATTGCCCGTGATGCTGTCGAACTCGGCAGCGGTCAGGCGGCGCGACAAACGGGCCGGGTCCGGCGCGTAGATGGCCACGCCATTCGCATCCGTGCCCAGTTTCGGTCCCAGGAAGAAGCTGTCGATATTGGCCAGCGCGCGCGGCGTGTGGCTTTCGCTCTTGTACAGCGAAGCGTTGTAGTTGGCTTCATACTGCCACGATGCCGTGCCGGGAATGCGGCCCTTGGCGCCCAGCGAGATGGCGGTGGCCAGGTCGTCCCACTTGCGGTTGTAGCGCGATACGCCGCCCATTTCCTCGGGCGAGATGTAGCGCGTCCACGCCTCGTAATTGCCCGTGTTCTGGTTCTTGAAGTAGCTGTTGCCCGTCGACGCCGAGGTCCAGGTGGGGCCGCGCGTATTGTTTTCCGTCGCGTTCTTGCCGATCAGGAAATCGGCAAACAGCGTCGTTTCCGGCAACAACTCGTAATTGGCGCTGCCGAACACGTTCTGGCTCTGGTTCTTGGTCTGCGTGGTCCAGTAGGTCGGGCCCACTTTCGGGCTGGCGCAATAGCTGCCGTTCTTCGCCTGGTATTTCACGACGCTGCCGCCGAACAGGTCGCCGAACTGCTTGCAGGTGTCGCCCAGGTCCACGTAGGTGCCGGACGTGCCCGACTGCACCACGCGGCGCGAGGCGATGTTCGTCGGCGTGCCCGAGCGGGTGGACATGAAGTCACGCTCCAGGCTGGACAGCGGATCGCGCTGGCTCAGCTCCACGCTGAACAGGGTATGCAGCTTGTCGAAGTTGCCGCCGCCCGTCAGCTGCACGCGCTGGTTGCCGCCGCCGCCGCGCGTGGTGGTACCCGCCTTGAGGTTGATGTCAAAGCCTTCCGTCTGTTTTTTCAGGATCACGTTGATCACGCCGGCGATCGCGTCCGAACCATAGATGGCGGAGGCGCCGCCGTTGAGGATTTCGATGCGGTCGACGATGCTCGACGGGATATTCGCCAGGTTGGTGAAGTTCACCGTGCCTTCGTAGGCGACGGGGAAATCGGCCAGGCGGCGGCCGTTGAGCAGGATCAAGGTGTGATTCGGACCCAGGCCCCGCAGGCTGATGGTGTTGGCCGACGGCGTGAAAGTATTGCCGAAGTCTTCGCCTTGCGTAAAGCCGCTGTTCTGCACCTGGTTGCTCAGGGCGTCATAGACGTTTTTGTAGCCTTGCCTGGTGATTTCATCGCCGGTCAGGATGGTGACGGGCGACGGTCCTTCCAGGCTGGCGCGGGGAATCCGCGAACCGGTCACGACAACCGAGTGGGCGCCGGTGTCGGCCTGGCCCTCAGCAGCCGGCGCGGCAGATTGTGCCTGCGCCACGCTGGCGGAACCGCCCAGGATGGCCAGTACGGCAATGCTGAGCGGGGTTAACTTGAATTGTCTAGGCATCTTTACGCTTCTCAAGGAGGAAGAAAAGCCAAAAGATATCAAAATGCAAGTAATTACAGAACGAATCGATTCGTCTTTCTATATACCATATTGTTATATAGAAATATTTCACAGGAGAAAACCGCACCGTTCCCGGTGCGGCGTGCAGCAGAACATGCTCCGTTATGCCTATCTGACGGCAATTTCCTTATATTGGGGCCGCAACACGCGCCGGGCGACTTCGGCCGGGCTTTCCAGCGTGCCCAGCAGCCTCATGGCGCCCGTCGTCGGGGTGCAATTGCCATTGCTGCGGTACTGCAGCGCAGCCGCCAGCATGCCTTCGGACGTATCGCCCAGCGCATGCTGGTAATCGTCCGCCACGCTGCAGGTGGGCGGCAGGCCATCGGCATAGTCGCCAAAGCCCTTGGCGTTGACGCCCTTGAACTGGATGGCAAAATAGGTGGTGCCGCAGTTGGGCGTCGGATAGAAACCGTAGGGCTTGCCGCAGGTGGTGTCACCGATGAGGTTGACTTCCACGTCGACGCCGCGCAAGCCATTGATGATCGATTCGCTGGCCGAACAGGTACTGCCCGTGGTCAGCAGGGTGACGCGCTTGAGGCCCAGGGTCGGCAGGGCCTGGCCGGCGCCGACGGGATTGGGGGCCGCGAAACCGACGCTGCGCGACAGGAATAGCGAGGGTGTCGCCGCTTTCGTCTTGTCATTGAAGACCAGTTGCTCGAAGGTCTTGCCGGTCGTTTGCGGTCCGGCAATCATGTAGGCCAGTTCGCTGGCGATATCGAGCAAGCCGCCGCCGTTGTAGCGCACATCGAGTACCAGGTCGCTGATGCCGGCCACCTGGAATTGCCGCATCGCATCAATCAACTGGCGCTCGGCAACATTGTTATGCGTATTGAAGGTCAGGTAGCCGACCTTGCCCGTGGGCGTATCGATGATGCGCTGGTTTTGCACGGCCGTCGTATTGACGTTGACGGGCATCAAGGTCGCGCTCAGCGGCTGGCCGTCCCGGCTGAAGTCCAGCTTGTGGTTCACCTGCGTGGCAGGCGACAGGCCCCCGTTGATGACGGCGACATTGTCCGTGCCCGTGGCATTGATGAAATCGACGCCATCGACGGCCTGCAGCACGTCGCCGCGGCGCAGCCCGGCCAGGGCCGCGGGCGAACCCGGCTCGACAATCGCCACCACGGCATTGCGCGGCGGCGTGTTGCGGCCTATGCCCAGCAGCATGCCATAGCCGAACTCGACGCCTTTCAGCGACGCTTCCCATTCCGCCGTCGTATAGGTGAAATGGTATTGATCCTTGGCCTTGCCCGAAGGCGTGATGACAGGCGTCTTGAGCACGTTGAAATACGCGATCGGGGTAGCGAAATTCTGCGGCAGATAGGTCGTCGGCACTTCCTGGTACCACAGATACGTTTCATCGATCCAGCTGCGCACCCACGTCTGTTCGTTGAGCAAGGTGCCTTGCCGGTCCGTCGCATTGCCGCTGCGGGGCTTTTCGCACAGGTTCTGCACGCTGGACGAGGCCACGATCAGGGGCGTGCCGCTGCCGTCCGAGCCGGCAGGCGTGCTGCTTTCGCCACCGCCTCCACCACCGCCGCAGGCGCTTAACAGCATGAACAGGGGCGCCAGCACTACGGGCAAACAGGCAGCGGAATAACGGGTTGTCATCACAATCTTTTCCATAAAGAAACTATCAGGAAATTATAGTACCTTTTGGAAAAATAGTTGCCCATTACGGTATTGAAAAGAACATGAAAAAATGGCGCCCGCAGGCGCCATTTCATTGCTTCATGCAAATGCGGACATTTGCGCCTGCAGCATCAGGCCAGCGTGACCGCCACCGGGGCGGCGGCCGTCGCCGACGGCAGCGGCGGGGGGGCATTGAAGGCGATCAGCAAACTGGCTTCCTTCTCCTTCGCCGCCTTCAGATGACGCTCCTTCACGTGGCCATAGCCGCGGATATCTTCCGGGATGCTGGCAATGGCCACGGCTTGCGCCAGCTTGGCCGTCGTCAGCTTCGGCAGCAAGCCGCCCACCGTCGCGCGGTATTCCGCGATCAGCGCGCGCTCCATCTTGCGCTCGGCCGTATGGCCGAACACGTCGAAGGCCGTGCCGCGCAAGCCCTTGAACTTGGCCAGCACGCCGAAGGCCTTCATCATCCACGGGCCGAATTCCTTTTTGACCAGGTGGCCCTGGGCGTCGGTCTTCGCCATGATGGGCGGCGCCAGGTGGAACTTGAGCTTGATGTCGCCTTCGAACATGGACGCGATCTTCGCCTGGAAGGCGCCGTCCGTGTACAGGCGCGCCACCTCGTACTCGTCCTTGTAGGCCATCAGCTTGTAGAAGTAGCGGGCCACGGCTTCCGTCAGGCGCAGGTGCGGGCCATTCAGGGCGCTTTCGGCGGCGCGTACCTGGCCGACGAAGTCCAGGTACTGCTGCGCATAGGCGCGGTCCTGGTAAGCCGTCAGCAGGGCGACGCGCTTTTCGATCAGGTCGTCGAGCGTTTCGATGCGCTTGAATTCCACCACCTTGGCGGGCGTCGTCATGCGCACCAGGCTGGCCGTATCGTGCGCGCCGGCGCGGCCCCAGTTGAAGGCCGCCTTGTTGAACGCCACGGAGACGTTGTTCAAGTCGATGGCCTTCATGATGGATGCCTCCGACAGCGGCACCTTGCCCTTTTGCCAGGCGTAGCCCAGCATGAACATGTTCGTGGCGATGGAGTCGCCCATCAGCGCCGTGGCGATCTGCCCCGCGTCGATGAAGTCCACGTGGTCCGCGCCGCAGGCCTTTTCGATTTCCATGCGCGCCGAAGCGCCGGGGAACTGCCAGTCCGGGTTCTTCACGAAGGCAGCCGTCGACGAGCTGGTCGAGTTGATCATGGCCCAGCTGCGGCCTTCTCCCATGCGCGACAGGGCGTCGCGGCTGGCCGTGACGATCAGGTCGCAGCCGATCACGAGGTCCGCCGCACCCGTGCCGACGCGCGTCGAATGGATGTCTTCCTGGCGGTCCGCCAGGCGCACGTGGGACATGACCGGGCCGCCCTTCTGCGCCAGGCCGCTCATGTCCAGCACGGAACAGCCCTTGCCTTCCACGTGGGCCGCCATGGCCAGGATCTGGCCGACGGTGACGACGCCCGTGCCGCCGATGCCGGTCACCAGGATGCCGAACGGTTCGGCCGTCGAGGGAATCGCTGGCGTCGGCAAGGCCGGCACGGCTGGCGCATCCTTGTCGGCGGCAGCCGCCTTCTTCGGCTTTTTCAGGCCGCCGCCTTCCACCGTCACGAAGCTGGGGCAGAAACCCGTCGTGCACGAGAAATCCTTGTTGCAGGACGACTGGTTGATCTGGCGCTTGCGCCCCAGTTCCGTTTCCAGCGGTTCCACCGACAGGCAGTTCGACTGCACGGAGCAGTCGCCGCAGCCTTCGCAGACGGCTTCGTTGATGACGGCGCGCTTGGCCGGGTCCGGATACTCATTGCGTTTCCGGCGGCGGCGTTTTTCCGAGGCGCAGGTCTGGTCGTAGATCATGGCCGACACGCCCGGCATGTCGCGCAGTTCGCGCTGCACGTCCATCAGTTCCGAACGGTGGCGCACGGTGACGCCTTCCGCCCAGGCGTAGTCGGACGGGTATTTTTCCGGCTCGTCCGTGACGACGATGATGGGGCCGACGCCTTCGGCGGCGATCTGGCGCGAAATGATGGCCGGAGATAATGGCCCGTCGAATTCCTGGCCGCCCGTCATGGCCACCGCATCGTTGAACAGAATCTTGTAGGTGATGTTGACCTTGGCCGAGACGGCGGCGCGGATGGCCAGGATGCCCGAGTGGAAATACGTGCCGTCACCGAGATTGGTAAACACGTGCTTTTCATTCGTGAACGGCGCCTGCCCCACCCAGGTGACGCCTTCGGCGCCCATGTGGGTAAAGGTCGACGTTTCGCGGTCCATCCACAGCACCATGTAGTGGCAGCCGATGCCGGCCAGCGCGCGCGAGCCTTCCGGCACCTTGGTCGAGGTATTGTGCGGGCAACCGGAGCAGAAGAACGGCGTGCGGTCCTTCTGCGGATCGGGTTTCACGCTGATGGCCTTGAGGACGTTTTCCTTCGCTTCCAGGTAGGCGATGCGTTCCTTCACGCGCTGCTCGACGGGGTGGCCCGCGTAGTAGCGCGAAATGCGGCTGGCGATCGCGCGGGCGATCATGGCCGGGTTCAGCTCATACGTGGCCGGCAGCAGCCAGTCGCCGTGGCCCGTGCCCTTCTGGTTGCTCCACTCGCCCGTGTCGTCGAACTTGCCGACCACGCGCGGACGTTCGCCGTCCTTGAGGTTGTACAACTCTTCCTTCAGCGCGTATTCGAGGATCTGGCGCTTTTCTTCCACCACGAGGATTTCATCGAGGCCCTTGGCGAATTCGTGCACGCCGTCCGCTTCCAGCGGCCAGGTCATGCCGATCTTGTACAGGCGGATGCCGATGTCGGACGCCGTCTGCTCGTCGATGCCCAGATCCGCCAGCGCCTGGCGCGTGTCCAGGTAGGATTTGCCGGCCGTGATGATGCCGATGCGCGCCTTCGGGCTGTCCCAGATGATCTTGTTGAGCTTGTTGGCACGCGCATACGCCAGTGCCGCATACCATTTGTAGCTGTTCATGCGCACTTCTTGTTCCAGCACCGTGTCGGGCCAGCGGATGTTCAGGCCACCGGCCGGCATCTCGAAGTCCGTCGGCAGGGTGATCTGCACGCGGTCCGGGTCGAAATCGACGGCGGCGCCCGACTCGATGATGTCGGTCACGCATTTCATCGACACCCATAGCCCCGTGTAGCGGCTCATGGCCCAGGCGTGCAAGCCGTAGTCGATGTATTCCTGCACCGACGAGGGGTACAGCACGGGGATGCCGCAGGCGTTCAGGATATGGTCGGACTGGTGTGCCGTGGACGAGGATTTCGCCGCATGGTCGTCGCCGGCCAGTACCAGCACGCCGCCATGCTTGGCGGAACCGGCGTTGTTGGCGTGCTTGAAGACGTCGCCGCAGCGGTCGACGCCGGGCCCCTTGCCGTACCACATGCCGAACACGCCGTCGTATTTCGCGTCTTCGAACAGATTCGTTTGCTGCGTGCCCCAGACGGCCGTGGCGGCCAGGTCTTCGTTCAGGCCCGGGTGGAACTTGACGTGGTGTTCATCGAGATATTTCTTGGCCTTGATCGCCGTCATGTCGACGGACGTCACAGGCGAACCGCGGTAGCCGGTGATGTAGCCGGCCGTATTCAGGCCAGCCTTGAGGTCGCGCTCGCGCTGCAGCATGGGCAGGCGGATCAGCGCCTGCGTGCCCGTCATGAAGGCGCGGCCGCGCTCCAGCGTGTATTTGTCGTTCAGGGAAATTTCGGACGCGTGCGCGCCCGGCTCAAGACTCGAGCCCTTGATTGGTGCATTCATTACTTGTCTCCATTATTCTCTGTGCTACGCGTGCAAAGTCGGTTGAACTCACACGTACCGGCTGTGCCTTGTGGACCATGCCGGTGCGGAAAAATGACTTGTTTGTCGTAGACTACCACAGGAAGGCGCGCAGTTCTTTGCTGCGCTGCACTCCCGCGTTAATGCCTTTTTACCACTATTTTTACAGGACAATACTTATGCCGCGTTCGTATCTTTCAGCACGCCGCGCTTGATCTGGTCCAGCTCGATCGACTCGAACAGGGCGCGGAAATTGCCTTCGCCGAAGCCCTGGTCGCCCTTGCGCTGGATGATCTCGAAGAAGATCGGGCCGATCACCGTCTGCGTGAAGATCTGCAGCAGCAATTCGCGTTCGTTTTCCGTGCTGTGGCCGTCGATCAGGATGCGCAGGCGGCGCAGTTCTTCCAGCTGCTCGCCGTGGTTCGGCAGGCGGCGGTTGAGCAGCTCATAGTACGTTTCAATCGTATCCTGGAAATCGATACCCGTATCGCGCATGCCTTGCACGGAGGCGTAGATATTGTCCGTGCCCAGGGCGATATGCTGGATGCCTTCGCCATGGTACTGGTCCAGGTATTCGGCGATCTGCGACTTGTCGTCCGACGATTCGTTGATCGGAATGCGGATCTTGCCGCATGGCGAGGTCATGGCCTTCGATTTCAGGCCCGTCAGCTTGCCTTCGATGTCGAAGTAGCGCACTTCGCGGAAATTGAACAGGCTTTCATAGAAGCTCGCCCATTCCTTCATGCGGCCACGGTGCACATTGTGCGTCAGGTGGTCGATATACGTCAGGCCATGGCCGACGGGGTTGGCGACGGCGCCGGGAATGGCGACGAAATCGACGTCATAGATGCTGATGTCGCCGATGCCGCCCGGCGCAGCGGCGCCTTCCTTGTCGGCGCCCTTGCCGCGCCAGCGGTCGACGAAGTACAGCAGGGAATCGCCCACGCCCTTGATGGCGGGGATATTCAGCTCCATCGGACCCGTCTTATTGTCGAAACCCCAGGCGCCCAGTTCCAGCGCGCGGCGGTACACGAAGGCCGCGTCGTCGACGCGGATGGCGATGGCGCACACGGACGGGCCGTGATGGCGGGCAAAACGCTGCGCGAACGAATCCTGTTCGGCATTGATGATGAAATTGATGTCGCCCTGGCGGTACAGGGTCACATCCTTGTGGCGGTGGCGCGCGATGGCCGTGAAGCCCATGTTCTCGAACAGCTTGCCCAATGCTTTTGGGTCTGGTGCTGCATACTCGACGAACTCGAAACCATCGGTACCCATCGGGTTATCCCAAGGCTGAAATTGCATGATGTCTCCTCCAAGAAGTAGCGCACAGTATAGGCGCGGGTCACGGGCATTAAATGCCAAAGATCTCCCGAACAATCATGATTTGCGCAATAATATTGCGTGAAACAAGAACCACCGGAGGAAGCATGAGCAAAATTACGCTGGATAAAACGGACCGCAAGATCCTGGCCGTCCTGCAGGCCGATGGCCGCCTGTCGAACCAGGATGTGGCCGAGCAGGTCAGCCTGTCACCGTCGCCATGCTTGCGCCGCGTCAAACGGCTGGAAGAAGCGGGCGTGATCCGCCAGTACGTGGCCCTGCTGGACCCGGAAAAGATCGGCCTGGGCTTGCTGGCCTACGTCAATGTGCGCCTGGAAAAGCACAGCGACGCCACCGCCCACAGCACGGCGCGCGTGCTGGCGCCCAATCTGGTGACGAATACCTCGCCGCGCGCTGACTTCGCCGTGGCCGTGGCGCAATGGCCGGAAGTGGTGGCCTGCTATGCGATGACGGGCGAAATGGATTATCTGCTGCGCGTGCACGTGGAAGACATGGAGCACTTTTCGCGCTTCATGATGGCGACCCTGCTGCGCCACCCGGCCGTGCTGGACGTGAAATCGAGCTTCGCCTTGCAGCGCATCAAGGATACGACGGCCCTGCCCTTATTGTGATGGCGGCCCGGGCTTCTTCTTGCGCCCCGGCAAACGATCCCACAGCTTGAACGCGGCGCGCGCATTGGCCTTGAACGTATAGTCGAACATGGCGAACTGTTCCTGTACGGCTTCCTGCAGCATGCTGGTCGGGTTCGGTGGCAACAGTTTCAAATAAGCATCAGCTTCGCCATAGTCGCGCTGGATTTCCATGCCCGCTTTCTTGGCGATATGCATCATCGTCTTGTTAGACGACAAACAATGCATGTACAGGGTATCGACGTCGTTGTTGCGGCAGTGAATCGCCGCCCGCTCGAACAGTTTCGAACCCACGCCCATGCCGCGCATGGATTTCGACACGGACACGCCAAACTCGGCCACCTGCTCCTTGTCCGTCACCACGCTTTTCGCCGGCGACTGGTCCTTCGGCGCAAAAGCCAGGTGGCCCACGCCCACCAGTTTGAACAGGCTGTTGTAGACGCCATAAATCATATCGCGCGAGAAATCCATCTTTTGCACGTACTGCGCGACGAGCTCATCGGGCAAGGCGCTGCCGAAGCGCAGCAGGCGGTCGCTTTTTTCCAGCGACAGGAAATGCTTCATCATGCGGCGCCGGTCGCGCTCATGCAATTGCTTGACGAGCACGGTCGGACGCCCGCCGCCGCTACGGCCAAGCCAGCGGCGAAACGGGTTTTGAAACAGCTTGGGTAAGGTCACGACGACTCCTGGGGGCGGTACGGCGGCACGTCAGGCCGACATTGTGCAGTGCAGCATTGTGGCGCCATTGTAGCCTATTCCCGCCATTCAAGCCTGGGCCAGGAAGGCCGCCACGGCGGCCACCCGCGCCGCATGGATGACGTCGGGGATGCGTTTCGGCTCCGTACAGCCCTGCGCCAGCGCGCCCGCATTCACGCCGCGCGCCGCGTCCAGTCCGCCCTGCAGCCGCGCCGCCTGGGGAAAGTCGCCGGCGACCAGCCCGTCGCAGGCCACGGCCTGCAGCAGTTGCGCGAAACGCTGCGGCTTGCGCAAGCCGTCGCAGCGTTCGCACAGGGCAACGATGGCCTCGGCGTCCAGCGCCAGCGCGCCATTGATAGTGTCCCGTTCGCGGGCCGCCATGACGGCCAGTTCGCGGCACTCGTTGGGTACGCGCAGGCGGACGCTCAATTGCTCGATGGACTCTTTACTCATATGCAACATCAGGGCGGCGAAGCGCACGGGCAAGTCATGGCCTTGCGCAGCGGCATGGTCGATGACCTGCAGCAAGCGCTCGCTGACGGTGATTTCCCCCATGATGCGTTCCAGGGCGCCGCACTCGTGCAGCACCGTCAGCATGCGCGACGGCCGCCCTTCCATCAGCCCCTTGGCCACTTCCTGCCACACGCGCTCGGCCACGAGGGCATCGACTTCGCCATCCAGCACCATCCGGCGCATCAGGGCCAGGGTGGCGGGCGCCACCGTAAAAGTGTCGAAGCGGGCGGCAAAGCGGGCCAGGCGCAGGATGCGCACGGGATCTTCGCCAAACGCGTCGGAGACGTGGCGGAACACTTTATTCTGAATATCCGCAATGCCGCCGAACGGGTCGGTCAAGGTCCCGTCCTCGGCTTGCGCGATGGCGTTGATGGTGAGGTCGCGCCGCACCAGGTCGTCTTCCAGGGTAACGTCGGGCGCCGCGTGGAAGACGAAGCCCCGGTAGCCGGGGGCCGTCTTGCGCTCCGTGCGGGCCAAGGCGTATTCTTCCTGCGTCTTCGGGTGCAAAAACACGGGGAAATCCTTGCCGACCGGGCGGAAACCCTGGCGCAGCATGTCTTCCGGCGTGGCGCCGACGACGACGTGGTCGTGGTCTTTCACGGGCAAGCCCAGCAGTTGGTCGCGCACCGCGCCACCGACCGTGTAAATCTTCATGTTGCTCTTTTCTTAATCAGGGAGTTCCGCATCGTGCTTGGCAGCGACTTCCGTCTCCGCCAGCGCTTCCGTGATCCAGCGGGCCACGGCCGGGTGCGCCTGCACGCGCTCGCAATACGCATTCAGCGCCGGCGCCAGCGACACGCCATACGTGCGGAAGCGCATGACGACGGGGGCGAAATACGCGTCGGCGATGGAAAACTCGCCAAACAGGAACTGGTGGTGGCCAAAGCGGGATAAACACTCTTCCCAGATTTCGCTGATGCGGCCGATGTCGGCCTGCGCGGCGGCCGTGCGGCCCCGGCCCGGCAACTTCGCCTTGATATTCATCGACATATCCGTGCGCAAGCCGGCGAAACCGGAATGCATTTCCGCGCAGACACAACGCGCCATGGCGCGCGCGGCCACGTCCTGCGGCCACAGGTGCTTGTCAGGAAACTGCTCGGCCAGGTATTCGCAGATGGCCAGGCTGTCCCAGATCGTCATTTCGCCCGCCAGCAGCACGGGTACCCGGCCGCAGGCGGAATAGGCGGCGATTTTCGTCGCCGTGTCGCTCTGGTCGAGCAGCACGCGCACTTCCTGGAACGGGATGCCGAAGGCCGTCATGGCCACCCACGGGCGCATCGACCACGACGAGTAATTCTTGTTGCCGATGATAAGGGTCAGGCCCGGCTCGCGCGCAGCGGCCAGAGTTTGCGTCAGGCTGGGGTCAAGGATGGTCGTTTGCATGGTCGGCTAGCTTTAGTTGGATGATGGCAAATCGGCAGAAACGGCGCTATTCTTCGGCCCCACGGTGCCCAGGCGCGCTTTCAGAGACTGCGGGCTCTTCTCGAACAGGGCCGCGTAAAACGTGGCATTGGCCATCACGTTCTTCACGTAGCCGCGCGTTTCCGTGTACGGGATGGTCTCGGCAAAGACGGCGCCTTCCAGCGGACGCGTCATGGTGGCGCGCCAGATGCGCAAGCGTCCCGGCCCCGCATTGTAGGCGGCGCTGGCCAGCACTTGCGAACCGTCCAGGCCGCCGAGCACCATGTTCAGGTAATTCGTGCCCAGCAAGACATTCGTGCGCACATCGCTCAGGGTTTCCGTGACGAAATCGGTGAGGCCGATCTTCTTGGCCACGTAACGGGCCGTCGACGGCATGACCTGCATCAAACCGGACGCGCCCACATGCGACTGCGCATCCATGATGAAGCGCGATTCCTGGCGGATCAAGCCATATACCCAGGCCTTGTCCAGACCCAGGGTTTGCGTGGCCGGATGCATGACGTCGTCGTGCGGCGTCGGGTAGCGCTGCGTGTAGTCCACTTCCAGACGCGTGCGGTCGGACGTGTTGACCATGCGGTCGAGCACATTGTTCTGGCGCGCAAATTCCGCGGCCGCCAGATGTTGGCGATCCGTCATGGAACGCAATTCCCAGTTCCACTCGCGCGTGCCTTCGAAGCGCAAGCGCATGTTGAAAAACTTCAAGGCGCGCTGCAAGCCCGGATTGGCGGCCATGGCGGCGATTTCCGCCGGCGTGACGGGCTGGCCCGGCGGCGGCAAGACCAGGTGATTGCCCAGCTCTTCATTGGCCAGCAGGCCATAGAAATTCGATTGATCGCTGATCGTGCGGTACAGGGCATCGGCCTGCGCATTCGGGCGGCCCGGCGTTTCCGCCTGCTGCGCCCGTGCCAGCCAGTACACCCAGGTGGGGTCGGCGCGCAAGGAGGCCGGCATGGCCTGGATCGATGACTTGACCACCGGCCAGTTGCCTTCGCGCAAGGCGATACGCGCCTTCCATTGCATCTGCTCCTGGGTCAGCGGCGCACCATTACTTTTTTGCCAATACTCAAACGCTTCCGGCGCCAGCGAATACGATGCCTGCAAAGCCAGGTTGGACCAGCCGATGGCCTGCTCCTGCGGCGTCAGGGACGGACTGGCCTTTTGCAGGGCCACCACGCCCAGTTTCAAGGTGCTTTTCGCCATGCGGCCGATGGCCACCAGGTACATTTCATGGTCGGCGCGGCTGGGGCCCGGCCCCTTGGCCAGCATCAGTGCGGGCAAGTCGATCGCTTGCGCCATCTTCGCGTCGGACGCGCCCAGCAGCAGCGCGATGCGGCGCGCCGGGCCGGTGGCATTCGTCTGGCCCGCCAGGCGGATCTGCGCCCACAGGTCGTTCGCGTCGAACTGGCCATTTTGCGCCAATACCGCGATCAGGCTGCCGCACGCTTCGCCATAGCCGGGCGGCGAGACGAGCAGGTTGCGCGCCTCGGGCGCCACGTTCTGTCCCTTGGCGGCGCGCGACATCAGCGCGTAGCACTTGAGCTGGGTATCGTCGTCGAGGGCGAATTGCGGATATTGCTCATCGAACACAACCCAGTCGCGCTTGCGGCCCAGTTCCAGCAGCCAGTCGTTGCGGAAACGGTCGGCGATGGCGCTGCCCTTGTAGCGGTTCAGGTAATCGCGAAATTGTGCTTCGCTCAACTGCTTGATGCGCGGTTTCAGCCGATAATAGTCAACATACGATGGAATCTGGTAATTCGTCAGGCGGGCCGCATAGAAGTCCGCCTTGTCGGCGTCATCCTTGCGCGCGGCGTCGCGCAGCAGCAGGAAGGCATCGTCCTCGCTGCGCGTATCGGACGCCAGCGCTGCGGCAGGCGAGACGGTGGCGATCACCTGGGCCAGGGCGGCCAGGGGGGACAGGACCGATGCGGCACACAGCATCGAGCCGGCAATCCATTTCAGTGGGGAAATCAATGTACGACTCTCAATCTTGATGGTGATATGAATAGCGACCCTAGAATAACATGCGATCCGGCTACACGGCCACCCATTGCGCCACAGGAAAAAGCCGGCTTGCGCAAAGCCCTGCTGGCGACCCGGCGCGCCCTGCCCGAGGCCACGCGAGTAAGGTGGGATGCGGCCATCGCGCAGCGCCTGCTGGACTGGTGCGCGCAGGAAAATGTCGGGGAATTGGGCGTGTACTGGCCCCTGCATGGCGAGCCGGACTTGCACGACGCCTATGCGCAGCTGGCCGCGCGCGGCGTGCAGTTAAGCTTGCCGGTGGTGCTGGAAAAACACGCGCCGCTGGCGTTTTCCGCCTGGACGCCAGGCGACCCCATGGTCAAGGATGGCATGGGCGTGGCCGTGCCGGCCCAGTTGCGCCTGCGCCCGGCACCGGCCGCCCTGCTCGTGCCCTGCCTGGGATTTAATGAAGAACGTTACCGGCTCGGCTATGGCGGCGGCTATTACGACCGCACCCTGGCGGCCACGCCCCGCCCGCGCACAGTAGGCATCGCCTATGCCTGCCTGGCGGCACCCTTTCCCAAGGGCGAATACGACATCGCCCTCGATCACATCATGACCGAGGGCGATCTGCTCTAACGCATCAGAACGGTTTATTTCACCAGGCGCTGCCACAGTGCCGTCGTGGGCGCCGCCTGGTTCATGCTATAAAAATGCAAGCCTGGCGCGCCGCCTTCCAGCAGGCGTTCGCACAAGCCCGTCACCACGTCCAGGCCGAAGGCCTTGATGGACGCGCTGTCGTCGCCGAAGCTGGCCAGCTTCAGACGCACCCAGCGTGGAATTTCCGCGCCGCACATGTCCGAAAAACGCATCAGCTGCGTGTAGTTCGTGATCGGCATGATGCCGGCCACGATGGGCACGTTGATACCCACCTTCTGCGCCTGCTCGACGAACTGGAAATACGCGTCGGCATTGTAGAAGTACTGGGTGATGGCGGCATCGGCGCCGGCCTGCACCTTGCGCGCGAACGCCTGCAGGTCGTCCTGCGGCGAACGGGCTTGCGGATGCACTTCCGGATAGGCGGCCACTTCAATATGGAAATGGTCGCCCGTCTCGGCGCGGATGAATTCCACCAGCTCGTTGGCGTAGCGGAACTCGCCCGAGGCGCCATAGCCGCTGGGCAAGTCGCCGCGCAAGGCAACGATGCGGTTCACGCCCGCCGCCTTGAAGTCGGCCAGCACGGCACGGATCGATGCACGCGAACCGCCCACGCAAGACAGATGGGGCGCGGCCTCTTCGCCGGCCGCCAGGATCTCGCGCACGGTGTCGAGCGTACCCTGCTGCGTCGTGCCACCCGCACCGAACGTCACCGAAAAATACTTCGGATGCAATTCAGACAACTTGGCACGCGTGGCGCGCAGCTTTTCCGCCCCTTCCGGGGTTTTCGGCGGGAAAAACTCGATACTGAAATTATGCTTTTCCATCGTCGTTACTCAAAAGTAAGGTCGACAAGGCCCAGGAAATGATGCTGTACAGAATGGCACCACCCACGGCCGACCAGAAACTGGCGACATGGAAACCAGCGATCATCTGCGCCACCAGCCAGAACATGAAGCCGTTGATGATCAAAATGAACAGGCCCAGCGACAAGAACGTCACGGGCAGGGTCAAGAGGATCAGCAGGGGACGGATCAGCGCATTGACCAGTCCCAGCACGGCAGCGGCCAGCAGCGCGGTCCAGCCGCTGCTCATCGTCACCGAATGCATCAAATAAGGGACGGCAAACAGGGCTGCCGCATTGATAAACCAAATCAGTAGCAAGCGCATTTCTCTAGCCTGTCAAAAAAGAGGGGCAAGCCGGCATAGCCGGCCTTTTCAAAGTACACCGATCAGTCTTGTTGCCTCAGGAACCGTAGCGAGCGGATGCGCGGCGTGGCCGAGAAGCGCAGCTGTACTTTATGTACAGCGAGCATCGCCGGCTGCGCCCCGCGCCGCGCAGTAGGTTCATGAGGCAACCATCTTAGTAACGGTAGTGCTCTGGCTTGTATGGACCTTCCGTGCGCACGCCGATGTAGTCGGCTTGCTCTTGCGTCAGTTCCGTCAGCTGCGCATTCAACTTTTTGAGTTGCAGGCGGGCGACTTTTTCATCCAGGTGTTTCGGCAGGGTGTACACGCCGACCGGGTAGTTGGCCGTGTTCGCGTACAGTTCGATCTGCGCGATCGTCTGGTTGGCAAACGACGAGCTCATCACGTACGACGGGTGGCCCGTGCCGCAACCGAGGTTGACCAGACGGCCTTCGGCCAGCAGGATGATGCGGCGGCCCGACGGGAAGATGATGTGGTCGACTTGCGGCTTGATGTTTTCCCACTCGTATTGCTTCAGCGAAGCGACGTCGATTTCATTGTCGAAGTGACCAATGTTGCAAACGATGGCCTGGTCTTTCATGCGCGTCAGGTGATCGTGCGTGAGGATATGGTAGTTGCCCGTGCAGGTAACAAAAATGTCGCCGTGTTCGCAGGCGTAATCCATGGTCACGACGCGGTAGCCTTCCATCGCCGCCTGCAGCGCGCAGATCGGGTCGACTTCCGTCACCCATACTTGCGCCGACAGGGCGCGCATGGCTTGGGCCGAACCCTTGCCGACGTCACCGTAACCGGCGATGACGGCCACTTTACCGGCGATCATCACGTCGGTGGCGCGCTTGATGCCATCGACCAGCGACTCGCGGCAGCCATACAGGTTGTCGAACTTCGATTTCGTGACAGAATCGTTCACGTTGATGGCCGGGAAGGCCAGCTTGCCTTCCTTGTGCATCTGGTACAGGCGGTGCACGCCGGTCGTCGTTTCTTCCGTCACGCCGAGGATTTCCGGCAAGCGCTTCGAGTACCAGGTCGGGTCGGCCAGCAAGTGCTTCTTGATCGAGTTGAACAGGCAGATTTCTTCGTCCGAGCCAGGGTTGGCCAGCACGGACAGATCGGTTTCCGCGCGCACGCCCAGGTGCAGCAGCAGGGTCGCGTCGCCGCCATCGTCGAGGATCATGTTCGAGTAGACAGCCTTGCCATCCACGTTCGGCCATTCGAAGATGCGGTGCGTGTATTCCCAGTAGTCATCCAGCGACTCGCCCTTGACGGCGAACACAGGAGTGCCGGCGGCGGCGATGGCGGCGGCGGCGTGATCTTGCGTGGAGTAAATGTTGCACGATGCCCAACGCACTTGCGCGCCCAGTGCTTCCAGGGTCTGGATCAGCACGGCGGTCTGGATGGTCATGTGGATGGAACCGGTGATGCGCGCGCCCTTCAAAGGCTGCGCTGCCGCGAATTCTTCGCGGATGGCCATCAGGCCAGGCATTTCCGTTTCAGCAATCTTGATTTCTTTGTCGCCCCATGCGGCCAGAGTGATATCGGCGATGGTGTAGTCGTGTTGCGATTTGAGTACGGCGTTCATCACGCCCTCCTTTCAGTGGTTGAAAAAGGTACGTGAGCGCGGTTGCAGGATATTCCGAGCCTGGCGAATTTCTTCGTCGCAACGCTCCTCGGACACGGGATTTTAACATTGTCAAGCCGCGCGCGCCAGCCTGTTCGGCATGCATGGCCCCGCAACAACACATAAAAAAAAGCGCCCGCGGCCTGGCGGCCGGGGCGCTCATCAGCAAACGGACTGGATTACTTCAGGCCGGCGGCGTCGCGCAGCAGGGCAACCTTGTCCGTGCGCTCCCACGTGAATTCCGGCTCTTCGCGGCCGAAGTGGCCGTAGGCGGCGCTCTTCTGGTAGATCGGGCGCAGCAGGTCCAGCATTTGCACGATGCCTTTCGGGCGCAGGTCGAAGTGCGCCAGCACCAGCTTGGCGATTTCCGTGTCGGGAATCACGCCCGTGCCTTCCGTGTAGACGGTGATGTTGATCGGCTTGGCCACGCCGATGGCGTAGCTGACCTGCACCTGGCATTGACGCGCCAGGCCGGCGGCGACGATGTTTTTCGCCACGTAGCGGGCCGCATACGCTGCCGAACGGTCGACTTTCGACGGGTCCTTGCCCGAGAACGCGCCGCCGCCGTGCGGCGCTGCGCCGCCGTAGGTATCGACGATAATCTTGCGCCCGGTCAAGCCGCAATCGCCTTGCGGACCGCCGATGACGAAACGGCCCGTCGGGTTGACGAGGAATTTGGTCTCCGTCAGCCATTCGCGCGGCAGGATGGGCTTGATGATTTCCTCGATGACGGCTTCTTCGATCTGCGAGTGCGAGATTTCCGGCGCATGCTGGGTCGACAGCACGACCGTGTGCACGCCGACGGGGCGGCCATCGACGTAGCGCAGGGTCACTTGCGATTTGGCGTCCGGACGCAGCCATGGCAGGCGGCCATCCTTGCGCAGCTGCGACTGGCGCTCGACCAGGCGGTGCGCGTAGTGGATGGCGGCGGGCATCAGCTCGGCCGTTTCATCGCAGGCGTAGCCGAACATCAGGCCCTGATCGCCAGCGCCTTGATCCAGATCAATACCCGCACCTTCGTCGACGCCTTGCGCGATGTCCGGCGACTGCTTGTCGTAGGCCACCAGCACGGCGCAACCCTTGTAGTCGATGCCGTATTCCGTGTTGTCATAACCGATGCGTTTGATGGTTTCGCGCGCAACTTGAATATAATCCACATTGGCGTGGGTGGTAATCTCGCCAGCCAGCACCACCAGGCCCGTGTTGCACAAGGTTTCGGCAGCCACGCGGGCGGTCGGATCCTGGGTCAGGATGGCGTCAAGGATGGCGTCGGAAATTTGATCGGCAACCTTGTCGGGATGGCCTTCCGAGACGGATTCGGAAGTGAAGAGATAGTCGTTTGACATTGCAAGCTCCTGATTACTATGTGAATGTTCTGTCGCAGTAAAGAGGATTTTGCCTGCGACGCTTTAGCGATATTTATATTCCGCTTCGCAAGTTGTCTATTAACTCAGCGGTTACTGCATACGTGGTATTTTACGCTTCTTAAAAAATTTTGGCACGGCAACACGCCATTCCTGGAAACAGCTCATTCATGTTAGTCCCCATTTTTCGCTTCTTATCGATCTTTCCCTTGCCCGTCCTGCATGGCCTTGGCGCTGTGCTGGGGTGGGTGATTTACGCCATTTCCCCGTCCTACCGCCGCCGCATGCGCGAGAACATGCAGGGTGCGGGTTTTTCGCAACACTTGCACACGGCCGTGGCCGAAGCGGGCAAGAGCGTGCTGGAACTGCCCTTCATCTGGTGCGCGCCGGCAGAGCGCGTGGCACGCCATGCGACGGTGGAAAACTGGGAACTGGTGGAACAAGCCCTGCAGCACGGCCGCGGCATCGTCTTCCTCACGCCGCACCTGGGCTGCTTTGAAATCGTCGCCCAGCAGATCGCCCTGCGCACGCCGCTCACCGTCATGTACCGCCCGCCCAAGCGCGCCGCACTGAAGCCGCTGATCGAAGGGGCGCGCGCGCGCGAAAACCTGATGTTGGCGCCGGCCAATATGTCGGGCGTGCGCATCTTTGCCAAATGCCTGAAAAAGGGACAACCCATCGGCCTGCTGCCCGACCAGGTGCCGCAGGAAGGCGAAGGCGTATGGGCCGATTTCTTCGGCCGCCCCGCCTACACCATGACCCTGCCGGCCAAGCTGGCGCAGATGGGCGGCGCCGAAGTCATCATCACCTACGCGGAGCGCCTGCCGGGCGGACGCGGCTACGTCGTGCACTTCGTGCCCTTCACCGAGTCGCTCGACAGCACCTCGGCGGAGCAGGCGCGCACCATCAATGCCGCCATGGAGCAATTGATCGCGCGCAGCCCGGCGCAATACCTGTGGAGCTACAACCGCTACAAGGTGCCGCGCGGCGCGCCGCCGCCCACGCCCGCCACGCCCGATGCCGCCAAGGAGCCGGCATGAGACTGCTGATCGCCTTCATGTGGCTGCTGCACTGGCTGCCCCTGCCCATCCTCGGCCGCTTCGGCGTGGCCGTCGGCAGCCTGCTGTTCATCGCCATGCCCACGCGGCGCAAGATTGCCCTGACGAATCTGCGCCTGTGCATGCCGGAACTGACGGAACAGCAACGCGTGGCCCTGGCGCGCCAGCATTTCCAGGCCTATTCGCGCAGCGTGTGGGAGCGCAGCATCCTGTGGTGGGCGCCGGAAGAACGCCTGAACCGCCTGATCAAAAAAGTGCCCGCCTTCCCGGGCCAGCAGATCGCCGCCAAGCCCACCATCCTGCTGTGCCCGCACTTCGTCTGCCTCGACGTGGCCGGCGCCGCCACGGCCATGGAAATTTCCGCTTCCTCGATGTACGTGCAGCAAAAGAACGCCGCCTTCGACCAGGCCTTGCGCGCCGGCCGTTCGCGCTTCAAGCCGCCCAAGCTGTTTACGCGCCAGGACGGCATCAAGACGATACTGCGCGCCCTGCGCGACGGCTTGCCCTACTTCATGCTGCCGGACATGGATTTCGGCGAGAAGGATGCGGAATTCGTGCCCTTCTTCGGCGTGCCCGCCGCCACCCTGACGGCCACGGCGCGCCTGGCGCTGGCCGCCAAGGCGCAGGTGATTCCCGTCATCGCCACCTTCCTGCCCAACTACGAAGGCTGGCAAGTGACGTACTACCCGGCCTGGGACGATTATCCGGGCGACGACATCACGGCCGCCACGCGCCGCATGAACGCCTTCATCGAAGAGCGCGTGCGCGAGGCGCCGGCCGAATATTTCTGGACGCATAAGCGCTTCAAGACGCGCCCCGAAGGCGAAGCGTCGTTCTATAACCAGCACAAGTGATACGGCAGAACATGAAACTCCACTTTACCAAGATGCATGGCGCCGGCAATGACTTCATCGTCATCGACGCCATCAGCCAGGACATCGATTTCACGCCGGCCCAGTGGCAACGCCTGGCCGACCGCCGCTTCGGCATCGGTGCCGACCAGATCCTCGTGGTGGAAAAGCCGCGCCTGCCAGGCTGCGACTTCCGCTACCGCATCTATAACAACGACGGCGGCGAAGTGGAACAGTGCGGCAATGGCGCGCGCGCCTTCGTCAAGTTCGTCAGCGAAAAAGGTTTGTCCGACAAAGACAGCATCCGCGTGGAAACCATGGCCGGCATCATCGCGCCGCGCCTGGAAGCCGACGGCAGCATCACGGTCGACATGGGCGCGCCCGTGCTGGACCCCGCGCTGGTGCCGTTCGATGCGGCCGGCCTCGCCGGTGTAGCGCAAGGCAACGACACCTTGTGGCCGCTGGAGCTGGACTTGCCAGGCGACAACGCCCCCGTGCTGGTGTCCGTCGTCTCGATGGGCAATCCGCATGCCGTGCAGGTGGTCGACGACGTCGACGCGCAAGACCTGGAAGCGTCGGGCCCGCGCATCGAGCACCATCCGCGCTTTCCGCGCCGCGTCAATGCGGGCTACATGCAGGTCATCGACCGCCACCACGTGAAACTGCGCGTGTACGAGCGGGGCGCGGGCGAAACCCTGGCCTGTGGCACGGGCGCCTGCGCCGCCGCCGTGGCCGGCATCTTGCGCGGCTTGCTGGACTCGCCCGTGCGCATCAGCGCGCGCGGCGGCGAACTGTCGATCGCCTGGCAAGGCCCCGGCCAGCCCGTGCTGATGACGGGTCCGGCCGTGACCGTCTTCGAAGGCACGATCGAACTGTAACCCCTGCCTCAAGCCGCCAGGAACTGCCGCTCCTGCGGCGCAGGTTCCTGCGGTATCTGTTCCTGCGACAACTCCAGTTCCGTCAGGTAGCACTTCAGGCGGTACAGCCGCTGCCGGTAATTGCCTTCCGGGCCAGTCACGCCACAGTCGACGCGCTCGAACAGGCGCGCCACCTGGTCGAGCACCTGGCGTTCCTGCGCCGTGCGGACCAGCACCAGGCGCCGCTTGCCCCGTCCATGCGTGGCGCTGATATCGACCAGCAGGCAGTGGCCCTGGTCGGCCGCATGCACGTCGAGCAGCAGGGCTTCGGCGCGCGACAGGTGAAACCAGCGCGCCAGTTCCAGCCGCGCCGCCAGCAAGGGGTGATTCTGCCCCAGTTGGCGCAGGTCCGCGCCCGCATGCACGGCGCCGCACTGGCCCCAGTCGCCCGGCTCGCCGCGCGGCGCAATGCGCGCCAGCGCCGCCTCCGCTTCGCGGCTGCCTTGCGCCTGCGCCTGCAGCAGCCAGTAAGCGGCCCGCACGTCGCTGTTGACGCCTTCGCGCCGGTTGCGCCAGGCATGCATGCCACATTCGAGCTGGGCCGGGGCATGGCCCAGGTCGGCAGCACGTTCCAGGCAGCAATGGGCTTCGACCACATTGCGCTGGGAAAATTCCGGTTTCGTATAGATGCGCGACAGCACGAACCAGGCTTCGGCCAGGCCCTGTTCGCCGGCCTGCGTCAGCCAGCGCACGGCCCGCTTGAAGTTGGCGGCGCCATGGCGCGTGGCCAGGCGCTGGCCCCGCGCATCCATGCGCGCATAGCCGAGTCCCAGTTCCAGCTGCGCCGTGCGGTCGCCGCCATGCGCGGCCAGTTCGCAGCACTGCCAGCCTTCGGCATCGCCAGCGGGGGCCAGCGCCTGGGCGCAGCGCGACAGCAGCAGCACCTGCTGCGCGTCGAGCGCGAGGGTGCGCGCACCGGCCGCCGCCTGGCGCTGCAACAGCTCGCGCGCCAGCGGCAAGCCCTGCGCCAGGAAGCCGGCATGGTCACCGCTGCTCCACGCCTGCTCCAGGGCCGCGTACAGGGTGACGTCGATGTTGCTGGCAGGCTCGGCCGCATGCCGGGCCAGCGGCGCAGCCGCGCCGTCCTGCAGGGACAACAGCCAGCGGGCATCGGGCAAACCGGCCGCCGCCGCCGCTTCCAGTCCCCGGCGCGCCGTGGCCCGCAAGGTGTCGCAGCTGCCCGGATGGCCCAGCACCAGTTGCGCCAGCACCAGCCCGGCCTGCGCCAGCCCCGCATCGAAGGCTTGCGCATAATACGGAATCAGGGCCTGGGCCGCCGGCCGCGCCACCTCGAAAGGCACGTGCGTGCCGATCAGCATGCACGCTTCCTGGCTGCCTTCCTGGGCGGCCCGCGCCAGCCAGTGCAAGGCCGTGGGCAGGCTCTGCGGCACGCCCTGCCCGAACAGATACACCCTTCCCAATGCCAGCTGGCAGGCCACATCGCCCGCCCGCGCCCCCTTGATCAATCCTAATGTTTCGCGATTTGCCATCGATTCTCGATATTGAGTCAATGATTCTAATAATGTGTAAGCCGTCTCCAGGCCCGTCAATGCAGGCCGTCCCCTAGTGTACCGTCCTTGTGTGGGAAATCCGCCAAAGCCGGCGCAAGAACTTGATCCAACGCAACAATGCCTACCCATCAACAAGTCAATATGGCGACGTGCCGCTACCGTGGCAATGGGAAAACGCTTGCCTCAAGCATACGGTCGGCAGAAATCGCGCGTTACAAAAATACAACAGGGTCATGGATTTATGACGCTTTCCACCAACCTTTTCACGCATATTTGACCAATCCCGCACGTCTTGCGTGCCAACGAATTAAGGTTCATTCATCGAAACGCGATCGTTAATGCCTTTCAATCTGCTCGGATCTCGGACGGAACTCACTTTTAATAGGGAATAAGACATGAAAAAATCACTCGTTGCCCTCGCACTCTTCGGCGCTTTCGCCGCAACCGCACAAGCGCAGTCGTCCGTTCAAATCTACGGCACGATCGATGCAGGCGTGGCCAAGGCGACTGGTAATTCCGCCATCGTGACCAAACGCGACAACAACAAACTGGGCTTCAAGGGCACGGAAGATCTGGGCAATGGCTTGAAAGCTATTTTCCAACTGGAAATTCGCTATGAATCCGATACCGGCACCATCGAAAACACCTCGGGCACCAATTCGCGTCCCCTGTTCCAGGGCCAGAGCCGCGTCGGCCTGCAAGGCGACTTCGGTACCGTGCGCCTGGGCCGTGGCCTGACCGCCTTCCAGGAAACGAGCACCGCGTTTGAACCGTGGTCGGGCATGCCGACGCCAGCCGGTTTCCAGACCGACCTGACCGTGGCCGGCTACACCAGCGATCCGCTGAGCGCCCCGGGCAACTCGAAAAACCGCTTCTCGAACGCCGCGTTCTACAACTCGCCAGTCATCGCCGGCTTCCAGTTCAACGCCACCGTGGCCGCCAAGGAAGCGAACAACAACGCCGCCGTCGCCGCGACCGTGCCTAACCTGACGACGAATGCCAGCGGCAACTACGCGCTGCCAGCCAACGTGGCACCGGCGTCGAGCCCGTACTCGGTCTCGCTGACCTACAACTACGCGCAATTTGCCGCCATGGCCGCCTACGAGCGCAATGGCGTGCAAGCCAAGCTGTGGTCGATCGGCGCCTCGTTCAATCCCGTCACGGAATTGAAACTGATGGCAACGTACCAGCACCAGGATGACGGCGACTTCAAGATCATCAACACCGACACCAAATCGTGGGTGCTGGGCATGAACTACGATGTGGGCCCAGGCAAGGTACGCGCTGGCTACGGTCAAAAAACGCCGGATGGCGTCGCCAAGACCAAACAGGCATCGCTGGGCTACGATTACAACCTGTCGAAGCGTACCTACCTGTACGCAGATATTTCGAACAAGAAATCGGCTAGCGTCACCAACTACAACAACACCACGTCGGTCAACTACATCGGCGTAGGCGTGCATCACAACTTCTAATGGCGCTGCGGCCCACCCCTTGCGGGTGGGCTGACGACCATGGAACAGCGGGCGGCATGGGCACCATGCCGCCTTTTTCATGGGCGCGTGGAAAATACATCGGTGCCGCGCCCTTTGCGCCTATGGCGCGGCACTCTCGGTTAGAATGAAGCGTTCAACTTTCACTGACAGACATTCTCAATGACCGCCACTCTCGATTCCAGCACCGTCGCCCAGTATCTGAGCGAGCATCCGAATTTCTTCGAAGAGCATACCGCCCTGCTCGGTGAGGTCAGGCTGAGCAGCCCGCTGACGGGACGCACCATCTCGCTGCAGGAGCGGCAGATGGAAGTGATGCGCGACAAGTACAAGGCGCTGGAACTGCGCATGTCCAAGCTGAGCCGCCTGGCCGAGGAAAATGGCGACATCGCCAGCAAGTTCCACGGCTGGAACCAGGCCATGCTGCAGGTGCGCAGCGATGCCAACATGCCGCGCGTGCTCGTCGATGCGCTGCAAAGCAGTTTCGGCGTGCCCCACGTCAGCCTGCGCCTGTGGCAAGTGCTGCCGGAACACGCCAGCGGCTGGTTCACGGAAGACGTCACGGCCGACGTGCGCATGTTCGCCAACAGCCTGCAGGCGCCGTACTGCGGCAGCAACCGCGATTTCGAAGCCGTGCACTGGCTGCAGGCGGACAAGATCGAATCGACCGTCATGATCGCCCTGCGCGCGCCCGGCACCACCGGCACCTTCGGCCTGCTGGTGCTCGGTTCGCCCGACAGCGAACGGTTTACCTCCAGCATGGGCACGGACTTCCTCGTGCACATCGGTGCCACGGCCAGCGCCGCCCTGGCGCACCTGCGCGCCGGCTCGCCGGCCTGAGCACGCCATGCATGCGGCGCGCGGCAAGACCGACTGGCTGGATGCCTACCTGGCCCAGCTGGCCACGCAGCGCAAGCTGTCGCCGCACACGCTGGACGCCTACGGGCGCGACCTGCGCGCCTTGCTGGCCCTGAGCGGCGATGCGCCCTGGACGGCCCTCGCCCACAACGATGTGCGCCGCTACGCGGCCAAGCTGCACGCTGGCGGCCTCGACCCACGCTCGATCGCCCGCAAGCTGTCGTCCTGGCGGGGATTTTTCAACTGGCTCAGCGGTGAAACGGCACTCGACGCCAACCCCGTCGACGGCATCCGCGCGCCCAAGCGGGCCCGTACCTTGCCGAAAGCCCTGTCGGTGGACGATGCCGTGCGCCTCGTGGCGCCCGCGCCGCACCAGCAGGGTGGCGCCGAGCCGGAACAGCTGTGCAACCGCGCCATGTTCGAGCTGCTGTATTCGAGCGGCTTGCGCGTCTCCGAGCTGACCAGCCTGGACACCCATTACTGCAAGGCCGAAAACGGCCAGCCCGCCTCGCAGGGCTGGCTCGACATGGCCAGCTTCGAGGTCATCGTCACGGGCAAGGGCAGCAAGATGCGCAAGGTGCCTGTCGGCAAGGCCGCCCTCGTGGCCCTGAGCACCTGGCTGGCCGTGCGCCAGCCGGCGGCCGACGGCAGCGCCGCCCTGTTCCTCAGCACGCGCGGCACGCGCATCTCGCCCCGCGTGCTGCAACTGCGCCTGAAGGCGCACGCGCTGGCGACGGAGATTCCCGCCAATGTGCACCCGCACGTGCTGCGCCACTCGTTTGCCTCGCACGTACTGCAATCGTCGGGCGACCTGCGCGCCGTGCAGGAAATGCTGGGCCATTCCAGCATCACCTCGACCCAGGTCTACACGGCCCTCGATTTCCAGCACCTGGCCCACGTCTACGACCAGGCCCACCCCCGCGCCAAGGCCAAGTAGACACCCTGCCCGCCGTCCGGCCTGATGCATATCAAGCGAACCGGCCCCCATTTGCAAGCTTTTGCAAAATTCCGGCATAATCGTCCGCATTCGACCGCTTGCGCGGCGGCACCCCTGATTCCAGCATAGGCATTCTCATGGCAATGATTCCCACCACCATACTCACCGGCTTCCTCGGCGCCGGCAAAACCACCTTGCTCAACCGCATACTGCAGGAAGAGCATGGCATGCGCATCGCCGTGATCGAAAACGAGTTTGGCCAGGAAAACATCGACAACGAGATCCTGGTGCAGGATAGCAACGAGCACATCATCGAGATGAACAACGGCTGCATCTGCTGCACCGTGCGCGGCGACCTGATCGTGGGCCTGACGGAACTGGCGCGCAAGCGCGACGCCGGCCTGCTGGCGTTCGACCGCGTCGTCATCGAAACGACGGGCCTGGCCAATCCCGGCCCCGTGGCGCAGACCTTCTTCGTCGACGAGGAAGTGGGCAGCCACTACATGCTCGACGCCATCCTCACGGTGGTCGATGCGCGCCATGCCATGAAGCAACTCGACGAATACGAGGAAGCCCAGCGGCAAGTGGGCTTCGCCGACAAGCTGCTGCTGTCGAAAACCGACCTCGTCAGTGAGGAGGACGTGGCCGTCCTGACGCGCCGCCTGAAGCGCATCAACCCGCGCGCGCCCATCGCCAAGGTCGATTTCGGCCGCGCCCCGCTGGCCGAGGTGCTCGACATCCGCGGCTTCAACCTGAACGAAAAGCTGGAACTGGACCCGGATTTCCTGGCCACGGAAACAGCGCATGTCCACGACCATGACCATGCGCACGAGCATGGCCAGGAGCACGCCCATGCGCACCAGCATGAACACAGCGACGCCTGCGCCACCGACTGCGGCCATGCCGACCACCACCATGCCCAGCACAGCGACGACATCGCCGCCTTCGTTTTCAAGAGCACGCAACCGTTCGACAGCGCCAAGCTCGACGAGTTCCTGGGCGGCCTGGTGCAGGTGTATGGCCCGCGCATGCTGCGCTACAAGGGCGTGCTGCTGATGCAGGGCGCCGAGCGCAAGGTGGTCTTCCAGGGCGTGCACCAGCTGATGGGCAGCGACCTGGGCGCCAAATGGGGCGAAAACGAAGTACGCGGCAGCAAAATGGTCTTTATTGGCAAAAATCTACCAAAAGACATTTTTATTCGCGGACTCGAACAATGTTTGGTATAAACTAGCCGGGTTTTGCAAAGTATCCGTTGCAAAGCAGAAACAAAAGGGAAAGTTAAGCACGCTTTCCCGCTGTCCGACACCAATCTTGCTGGCATAAACCAACAAGTCGCCGTTCCTGATCGGCTAGGCAACAAATCGGGATGGCAATATAAAGCAAAGCGTGCCAAAATCAGCGACGAAAACGGCCCTTGTCGTTCGCCTGTCATGAAATGCTGGCAAACTGCCGCTGGCCGCATGCCAGGCATGCAACCGATCCACCCAACACGCCTGTAACGCGCGCGCAGCGCGACTGGCATAGAGCGGTAAAAAGTTATCAACATGGCAAATATAGCCGGCCGGTAGTCCTGGCCGCCGCCGGCAAGCCAAGGTCGCAAGCAGTACATCCGGACAGCAATGCCCAGCGGAACCTGTACAGTTGCTCGGCATCGCCGCATCAACTGATCAATTTGAAAACTCTGTCGTATCGAAGGTAAGCGAAGTCATGACCAAAACTAATAAATCGACCCCGGCCGCCAACCAAGACATCCCTCTCATCAGCGAAGAGCAAATTCGCGCCATGAGCGACGATGACTACATGAATCCGGCACAACTGGCATTCTTCAAGGCACGTTTGCAACAGCTTGAAAAAGATCTGCTGAAAAACGCCGGCGAAACCACGGAACACTTGCGTGAAACCGTGCTCGTACCGGACCCTGCCGACCGCGCCACCATCGAGGAAGAGCATGCGCTGGAACTGCGCACGCGCGACCGCGAGCGCAAATTGCTGAAGAAAGTACAACAATCGATCGCCAGCATTGACGCCGGCGACTATGGCTGGTGCGAAGAAACGGGCGAGCCTATCGGCATCCCGCGCCTGATCGCCCGTCCGACCGCCACCCTGTCGCTGGAAGCCCAGCAACGGCGCGAGCTGAAGCAGAAACTCTACGGCGACTGATCGCCGCCCCCCCGCGCAAGCCGCCCCGGCGGCCGCGCGACGTCGCATGAAAAAGCACGCACTCTCCGGATGCGTGCTTTTTTTTCGCCCCGCGCCAGCTACACTGAAGCAGGCACGGCAGCGGCAAGCGGCGCTTGCAATTGCCTTTTCCATCCCCACTTTTGAGCCATGGGCGCGCAAGCGCATGACGCTGCACGCATCGGCATGAAACTTTTGAGGTCAATATGGAACAATTTCACGGCACCACCATCCTCTGCGTCCGGCGCGGCAAGCAAGTGGCCCTGGGCGGCGATGGACAAGTTACCTTGGGCAACATCGTCATGAAGGGCACGGCCCGCAAGGTGCGCAAGTTGTACCAGGGCAAGGTTTTGGTCGGCTTCGCCGGCGGCACGGCCGACGCCTTCACCCTGCTCGACCGCTTCGAAGGCAAGCTGGAAAAACACCAGGGCAACCTGCTGCGCGCCTCCGTCGAACTGGCCAAGGACTGGCGCACGGACCGCGTGCTGCGCCGCCTGGAAGCCATGCTGCTGGTAGCCGACAGCGAATCGACCCTGGTCATCACGGGCAATGGCGACGTGCTGGAACCGGAAGACGGCATCGGCGCCATCGGCTCGGGCGGTACCTACGCCCAGTCCGCCGCCAAGGCGTTGCAGGAAAACACGGACTTGTCGCCGGCCGACGTGGTCAAGAAATCGCTGACCATCGCCGCGGAACTCTGTATCTACACCAACATGTCCCACATCATCGAGACCCTGGACTGAGTCCAGGCGCGTCCCAGCACAGAATAGAAAGCCAACCATGATCATGAACATGACCCCGGCGGAAATCGTCACCGAACTCGACAAGCACGTGGTGGGCCAGGCCAAGGCCAAGCGCGCCGTCGCCATCGCCCTGCGCAACCGCTGGCGCCGCCAGCAGGTGGCCGAGCCCCTGCGCCATGAAATCACGCCCAAGAACATCCTGATGATCGGCCCCACGGGCGTCGGCAAGACGGAAATCGCGCGCCGCCTGGCCAAGCTGGCCGAGGCGCCCTTCATCAAGATCGAAGCGACCAAGTTCACCGAAGTCGGTTATGTAGGCCGCGACGTCGACACCATCATCCGCGACCTGATCGACATCGGCATCAAGCAGACGCGCGCGCTGGAAATGAAGAAAGTGCGCGCCCGCGCCGAAGACGCGGCGGAAGACCGCATCATCGACATCCTCGTGCCGCCGGCGCGCGACTTCGGCTTCACGCCGAATACGGCGGCGGCCGTGGACAACGGCAGCGGCGACAGCACGCGCCAGACCTTCCGCAAGCGCTTGCGCCAGGGCGAGCTCGATGACAAGGAAATCGAGATCGAGCTGGCCGAAACGGGCCCGCAGATGGAAATCATGGCGCCGCCGGGCATGGAAGAGATGACGGAGCAGATCAAGTCCATGTTCTCCGGCGTGGGCGGGCAGCGCAAGAAGGCGCGCAAGGTCAAGATCCGCGAAGCCTTGAAGCTGCTGGTCGAGGAAGAAGCGGCCAAGCTGGTCAACGAGGACGAGCTGAAACAGAAGGCCATCCAGAACGTCGAACAGAACGGCATCGTCTTCCTCGATGAAATCGACAAGATCGCCTCGCGCTCGGAATCCGGCGGCGCCGACGTCTCGCGCGCCGGCGTGCAGCGCGACCTGCTGCCGCTGGTCGAGGGCACGACCGTCAACACCAAGTACGGCATGATACGCACGGACCACATCCTGTTCATCGCCTCGGGCGCCTTCCACCTGTCGAAACCGTCCGACCTGATTCCCGAGCTGCAGGGGCGCTTCCCCATCCGCGTGGAACTGGAATCGCTGTCGATTGCGGACTTCGAACGCATCCTGACGAGCACCGACGCCTGCCTGACGATGCAGTACGAAGCCTTGCTGGCGACGGAAAACCTGAAGCTGCAATTTGCGCCGGAAGGCATCACGCGCCTGGCGGAAATCGCCTACTCGGTCAACGAGCGCACGGAAAACATCGGCGCGCGCCGCCTGCACACGGTGATGGAAAAACTGCTGGAAGAAGTGTCGTTTACGGCCAGCGAAGGCAGCAGCAGCACGGAAAACCTGCTGGTGATCGATGCCGCCTACGTCAACGAACGCCTGGAAGCGTTGTCGGTCAACGAAGACCTGTCGCGCTACGTGCTGTAGTCAAGGAGGGGACCGATGGCAAACAAGGCATTGGCGACGCGGCAGAAGATGCAGTTCCGCGTCGAACCCTCGCAAAAACCGCGCAACCCCGTGGCCAGCGCCGCCCTGCAGCGCAGCGCCGGGGCGCATGTGAAAACCGTCTCGGGCCAGCGCCAGCAGGAAAAACGCCTGCTGGCGAAACTGCTGCTGAAGGTAGAAACGGACAAATAGGCCGCCCGCGGACACCCCGCTCCCGGGGCGTCCGCCATCAGGCCATCCTTGCCAGCCGCCTGCCGTCAGAAACGGTAGGACGCGCCCAGCGAAAACATGTCGACCTTGGTCGTTTGCTTGTCGTTGTACTTGACGGGCACGCGGTCCCAGTCGAGGTGCAGCGACCAGTTCTGGTTCAGCGCATACGCCGTGCCGATGCCGTAGATCAGGCCAGCCTTGTTCTTCTTGTCGGAACCGCCGCCCAGATAATCGACCTTGCCCTGCGTGTAGGCCACGCCGGCGCGCCCGCTCAGCGTAAACGCGTCGAACTGGTAGCCGAGCACGCCCTGCACGCCGGCGCCCGTGAACTTGCCGCGCCCTGCCGCCTTGCCGGCGCCCGTGTCAAAACCGGATGTGACCTCGCCGCCCGTGTACCCCACCAGTTCAATCGCAGGCAGGGCCACGCCGCCCTGAAACGGCAACGCGTTGAAACTGTAGCCCACGTAGGCCTTGCCATTGCGCTTGCTGCTTTTGTCGCAATCGGCTTGTCCTGGCACGCAATCAAGGCCGGTATTGGCGCGAAAGCCGTAGCTGGCGCCCGCGTAGACGGGGCCCGGCGCAGGATCGGCTGCGGCAGCCGAGGCATGCAGGGGAGCGATGGCGGCCAGCGCCAGTAATGCTGCGGGAAAACGGAAAGTTGGGAACATGGATAACCTCTACAAGTGGGTGGATTGCCTGGTTGTAGCGCACTGCGTGAACCACGCTTCGGCGCCACCAACGGGAGTGTCATCGCTTTTGCGCCAAAGTACTATCACCTTGTGCAAAGTGCCATTACGGGCTACATTCGGTACCGGCATCCGCTACCAAACTTGTAAAAAGGATATATCGTGAGTTCGCCTGAACTGGTTTTACGCGTGCTGCGCACCCAATTGCGCGCCGCCGGCATCACTTATAAGGTTCTGGCCGAGCGCATCGGCATGAGCGAGTCGAGCGTCAAGCGCATGTTCGGCCAGCACGACATGTCGCTGTCGCGCCTGGCCCTGATCTGCAAGGCCTCCGGCATCGCCATGGAAGACGTGCTGCGCGGCGCGGCCGACATCACGCCGCACGCCGACACGCTCACCCTGGTGCAGGAAAAGTCGCTGGTGGCGCATCCGCGCCTGCTGCTCGTGGCGATCTGCTGCCTGGGCCACTGGAGCCTGGAACAGGTGGTGGAAACATATGCGTTGACGCAGGCCGAATGCATCGGCTGCCTGGCCGAACTGGACCGCCTGGGCTTGATCGAGCTCAAGCCGCTGAACCGCTACAGCCTGCGCGTCTCGAACGCCTTCCACTGGCTGGCCGACGGACCCGTGCAGCAGTACTTCCGCGAATATGTGGTGGCCGATTACTTCAGCGGGCATTTCGACGGCGCCGGCGAAACCCTGATGTGCATCCCCGCCCGCCTGTCGCTGTCGAGCGCGCAGGAGCTGGTGCAAAAGATCCGCCAGCTGGCCGAGGAACTGGCGCGCCTGCACCAGAACGACCGGCGCCTGGCACCGCAAGAGCGCGACGGCTTCACCCTGCTGCTGGGCTTCCGCTCATGGGAATTTGCCGCCTTCACGGCCCTGCGGCGCAACCCGGCCAGCGCCCTGCCCGCCACGCCGGGCGCCAGTTACCAGACGGGGCCCAGGAACAGATAGAAGGTGCTCTCGCCGCCCTTCGAGGCGCCCGAAGCCATGTACACGGGACCGAAGCGGGTATCGACGGAGATGAAGGCGCTGCTGGCCTGCGTGAACTTGCTGGCTTTCCAGCGCTCGCTCTGGTCGAAGCCGCCGCCCATTTCCAGCGAAAAGCCGGCCCGCACGGCGCCGCCCAGGGTACTCGGCAGGGAGCCGATGCGGCGCGCCATCACCACGCGGGCCAGGGCGATGCTGCGCCCGCTCACGGATTCAAATTCCGTGCCGGACAGGCGCAGGAAGCCGCCCAGGCTGAGCGGCGCTTCGCCGCGCTGGGCCCGCGCCCACTCGCCATACACGTGACCGGCCCAGTTGCCGTAGCCGAAAGCCTTCAGCGCCGTGACCGAGGAGCGGCCCAGGGCCGCTTCGCCCGAGCCCGTGGTCGAGGCGCGCGTCCAGGTGGCGTCGAACAGCACGCCGCGCGTGGGAAAGCCGGGCGAATCGAGCGTATCGGCGCGGAACTGCACGAACTGCGTCGTGCCCAGCGCGCGCGACTCCGGCAGCGTGGGGTCGGCCGGAATCGCCAGCTTGCCCTTGACCTCGCTGCGCGTGACGCCGAACTGCAGGTCGCCCCAGTTGCCGAACTCGCGTCCCAGGATCAGCGCCCCCGCCTGGCCGTTGTACGCCAGGCGCGCGCTGCGCCGCCCCTGGTCGAACAGGTCCATCGCCGACGAGGTGTACTGCAGCTGCGGCGCGATATACCACGGGTTGCCGGCGCCCAGCGGCTGCCAGTACTGCACGCCGAAGCCGCGCGCGTTGCCGATCTGCGCCGTGCTGCGCAGCTCGCCGCCCCAGCTGTTCAGGTTCGAGCGCACATGCAGCAGCTTCAGGGCGAAGCTGTTGCTGTCCCTGAAGTCGCTGGACAGCTCCAGGCCCACGCGCAGGCGGTTGCTGGCCCACGGCGCCTCGACGGCCTTGATGTTGACCGTGCGCTGGTCGCCCGCGTCGACCACTTCCGTTTCCACGCGCGCCACGTCGCCGCGGCCATACAGCCTGGCGGCCGCCTTGAGCACGTCTTCCTGGCTGACCGCCTGCCCTTCCACCAGACCCGATTGCGCCTGCAGGATGCGCGGGTTGATGTCGCCCTCGCTTTCCACGGCCAGGCGCGTGAGCGGCAAGGCCACGTCCAGCAGGGCCGGCGCGGCCAGGCGCAGCTGCTCGCGCGCAGCATACTGCTCCGGCGGCAGGGCCAGCGGCGCCAGGCGGGCGGCCAGCGCCTGCGCCGCCTGCTCGCCGGCGCGCATGGCGCGCGCATAGTTCTCGAAATCGAGGAAGCTCACGCCCGTCAGGTCCGGCGCCACCAGGATATCCTGCGGCCGCAATTCCTTCAGCGAGCGCTGCACGTTCTGCTCCGTGAGGATCTGCAGCATCTGCTGCGCCACGCCGATGGCGCTGCCCAGGTCCTTTTCCGGCGCCAGCGGCGTGCCCACGTTGACGGCAATGACGATATCGGCGCCCATGGCGCGCGCCATGTCGACGGGCAGGTTGCGCACCAGCCCCCCATCGACCACCAGGCGGTTATTCACGCGCACGGGAGAAAACACGCCCGGCACGGCCAGCGAGGCACGCATCGAGAGGAACAGCGGCGTGTCGACCAGCTCCACCAGTTCGCCGCTGACCAGGTCCGACGCCACGGAACGGAAGGGCAAGGGCAACTGGCTGGCCGGGCGGTCGCGCATGCCGGCGGGCAGCAGGCGGTTCAAGGCCATTTCCAGCGCCGCATTGCTGGCCGCGGCCGGCGGCGTGGAAATACCGTTGCGGCTGAGGCCAAATTCGATGCGCGAAGGCAGCAGCAAATCTTCCTCGCGGCGGCGGAAGGCCAGTTCGTCGCGCGGCGGACGGTCGGCCACCACGCGCGCCCAGTTGGTTTCGCGCGCCATCTTTTCCAGGTCCGCGACGGAGGCGCCGGCCGCATAGGCGCCGCCCACCACGCCGCCCATGCTCGTGCCGACCACCATGTCGACCGGCACATGCAGCTCCTGCAGCACTTTCAAGACGCCGATATGCGCCAGGCCGCGCGCGCCGCCACCCGACAGCACCAGGGCGATACGCGGGCGCGCGGGCGCGGGCGCGGGCGCGGGCGCGGCCTGCGCGGATACGGGAACAGGCACGGCGGCGGGAATATCGGCGGCGGCGCCAGCTTGCGGCAGGGCGCACAGCGCCGCCACGCAGCCTGCTGCCAGGACGGCACGGATCGAGAACATGAAGACTCCTGTGGTGACGGCGGCATGGCGCCGTCAGCAAAATACAATAAGAACGGCCTTAATTCGACGGCGGTGGCGGAACGGCCGTCACTTGCGGCGGCGCCGGCATCTGCACGGCCGGGCGCTGCGCTTCCGTCGGCAAGGGCGGCGGCACCAGGTTCGCCGCCGGCGCGGGCGCCGGGGCGGCCGCGACCTGCGCCGGCAAGGCCAGCGCCTTGTCATCGGCCACCAGGTCGATGCGCTTGCTCACGCCGCCATCGCGCAGCAGCACGTGGCGCGCATGCACTTCCTGCACCGTCACGCCGGGCACCACCTCGGCGCCTTCCGGCACGGCCACGGAGGGCTTGCCGTCCGTCGAGATGATGGCCACGCTGCGGCGTCCGTTCTCCGCCGCCACCACGCCCTTGAGCTGGTAGTTGCTGGCCGTGGCCACGCTGACCTGGCCGCCGAACAGCGAGGCGCCCGCCTCCACGCTGGCATCCTGCACCACCGGCACGGCAGGTGGATTGATGGGGCGTTGCGGTGCCTTGAACAGCTGCATGGCCCAGTAGGCCAGCGATACGGACAGCGCCACGACGGCGAGCAAACTTGTAAATTGGGGCAAACGCTTCATGGCTTCCTTGATATTTCTCTTAACGCACCAATTGATTAATCTCGATAATCGGCATCAATACGGCCAGCACGATCAGCAGCACCACCACGCCCATGGCCAGGATCAGGGCCGGCTCCAGCAGGCCGGCGATGGTCAGCGTGCGGCGCTCCAGGTCCTGCTCCTGCGCGCTGGCGGCGCGCTCGAGCATGGCCGGCAGCTCGCCCGTGATTTCGCCAGCGCGTATCATGTGGATCAGCATGGGCGGGAAATGCTTTTGCGCCGACAGCGCGCGCGCCAGGCTCACGCCCTCGCGCACGGCGCCGCTGGCATCCGCCACCAGCTCCTGCATCGCCACGTTCGTCAAGGTATCGCGGCTGGTGTCGAGCGCGCGCAGGATCGGCACGCCGGAACCCGTGGTGATGGCCAGGGTGCTGGCGAAGCGCGCCGTGTTCAGGCTGCGCTCGAACTTGCCGTACAAGGGCGCCGTCAGCAGCCACGTATGCCAGCGCCGCTTCAGGGCCGGCTGCTGCAGGGCGCGGCGCCAGGCGAACCAGGCGCCGGCCAGGGCCACGGCCACGATGATGCCGTAATGGCGCACGAAGTCCGACAGCGCCAGCATGATCACCGTCAGCATGGGCAGCTTCTGCTTGGTGTTGGCGAACACGGAAACGATCTGCGGCACCACGTAGGTGAGCAGGAAAATCACGATGGAAAACGCCACCACCGTGACGATGGCCGGATAGGTGAAGGCCAGCTTGACCTTCTGCACGAGCGCATTGCGCCGCTCGATGTAGTCGGCCAGGCGCGACAGCACGCGCGACAGATGGCCGATCTGCTCGCCCGACGCCACGAGAGCGCGGTAGATTTCCGCGAAATCGCGCGGATGGCGCGCCAGCACGTCGGAAAACGCGGCGCCGCCGATCACTTCGGAGCGGATCGACGCGATCAGGTCGCGCAGATACGGCCGCTCGGCCTGTTCCAGCAGCGCGGAAAACGCCTGCTCCAGCGGCAGGCCCGCTTCCAGCAGGCTGGCCAGCTGGCGCGTGAACAGGGCCAGTTCGGTGCTGGACAGGCGCTCGCCGAAGCCGCGCCGGCGGGTCACGCCGGCGGCGTCGACCTGCGCGGCGATCTGCTCGACGGCCAGCGGCACCAGGCCTTGCACGCGCAGCTCGGCGCGCGCGGAACGGGGACTGTCGGCATTGAGCACGCCCTTGCGGGTGGCGCCCAGGGCGTCGACGGCTTCATAACGGAATGCGGGCATGGTGGCGGGCCTAGTCTTTGGTCACGCGCAGCAATTCTGCCTGCGTGGTGGTGCCGTCGCGCAGCCAGCGTTCGCCATCCTCGCGCATGCCCGTCATGCCGTCCTGCAGGGCGACGGCGCGCACGTCCGCTTCCGAGGCCCGGTTGTGGATCTGCGCGCGGATCTGCTCCGTCGTGCGCAGCAGCTCGTACACGCCGACCCGGCCCTGGTAGCCCGTCTGGCCGCAATGCTCGCAGCCGACCGCCTGCCAGTACTGTCCGTCGAAGGTCTTGCAGGAGCCGCACAGCTTGCGCACCAGGCGCTGCGCCAGCACGCCCAAGAGCGACGACGACAGCAGGAAAGGCTCGATGCCCATGTCCAGCAGGCGCGTGACGGCCGCCGATGCATCGTTGGTATGCAAGGTCGCCAGCACCAGGTGGCCCGTCAGCGAGGCCTGCACGGCGATCTGCGCCGTTTCCAGGTCGCGGATCTCGCCGATCATGATCACGTCCGGGTCCTGCCGCAGGATCGCGCGCAAGGCCTTGGCGAAGGTCATGTCGATGCGCGGATTGACTTGCGTCTGGCCCACGCCGGCCAGGTCGTACTCGATCGGGTCTTCCACCGTCAGGATGTTGGTGGTGGTGGCGTTGAGCATCGACAGCGCCGCGTACAGGGTGGTCGTCTTGCCCGAGCCGGTGGGGCCCGTGACGAGCACGATGCCGTGCGGCTGCGTGATCAGGCCATCGAACTGCGCCAGCATGGGCGCGCTCATGCCCAGGTGCTGCAGGTCGAGGCGGCCCGCTTCCTTGTCCAGCAAGCGCAGCACGGCCCGTTCGCCATGGCCCGTGGGCAGGGTCGAGACGCGCACGTCGACGGGTTTGCCGCCCACGCGCAGGGTGATGCGGCCGTCCTGCGGCAGGCGTTTTTCCGCGATGTCGAGCTGCGCCATGATCTTGATGCGCGAAATCAGCGAGCCGTGGATGGCTTTGCGCGGGCGCACGACGTCGCGCAGGCTGCCGTCGATGCGGAAGCGCACGACGGAGGTTTGCTCGAACGGCTCGATGTGGATGTCGGACGCGCCTTCGCGCAGCGCCTGCGTCAGCAAGGCGTTGATCATGCGGATGACGGGCGCGTCGTCGGACGACTCGAGCAAGTCCTCGATGGCCGGCACGTCCTGCAGCAGCTTGGTCAGATCGAGGTCGGCGTCGAATTCATCGGCCATCTGCGAGGCGTCGCCGCCGCCGCCCGCGTAGGCGCCGGCAATCTCCGCATCGAGGTCGGCGCGCGGCAGCACCGTCAATTGAATCTGGCCGAAACGGCGCGACACCTCGGCAATGGCCGCCGGCGCCGTCGATGCCGCCACCAGCACTTCGACAGGGGCGCCGTCGACGGCGCCGGGCCGGGCCAGCAGGCCGAAATCGCGCGCGTAGGCGTAGGGAAGCAGATTGCTCATCACCGTCCCATCACTTCTGCGGCTGTTGCTGATACTGCTGCAGCAGCGACGGCGGCGTGGCCGCGTTGGCCGGCGCGCCTGGCGGCGGCGTCGGCGCCGGCGGCACGGGGCGCGTCACCATGTTGCCGCCCACGGGCTGGCCATCCTGCAGGGCCGGCAGCACGGGCGTGCCCAGGTCCTTCAGCATCAGGTTGCCCGTGGCCGGCACGGCGGCCGTCTCGGCCGAACGCATGTAGTCGTAGCGGTCGGCCGCCAGGCTGCCGCTCTGCTCCTTGTTGCGCACGATGACGGGGCGCAGGAAGATCATCAGGTTGGTTTTCGTGCGCTCGCGCGTCTGGTACTTGAACAGGTTGCCGATCAGGGGAATGTCACCCAGGCCGCGCACCTTTTCCGCGTTGTCGCCCGTGGTGTCCTCGATCAGGCCGCCCAAGACGATGATCTGGCCATCGTCGGCCAGCACATTGTTTTCGATTACGCGGTTGTTGATGGTGATGCCGCTGACGGCCGACGCCGTGGATTTGTCCACGCTCGACGTCTCGTGATAGATGCCCAGCTTGATGGTGCCGCCTTCGGAAATCTGCGGGCGCACCTTCAGGGTCAGGCCCACTTCCTTGCGGTCGATGGTCTGGAACGGATTCGTGTTGGTGCCGGCCGTGCTGGTGTACTGGCCCGTCAGGATAGGCACGTTCTGGCCCACCTTGATGGTCGCCAGCTCGTTGTCCAGGGTGATCAGGTTCGGCGTCGACAGGATGTTGGCGTTGCCGTCCGATTCCAGCGCATGCGCCACGGCGCCCAGGCCCAGCGCGCCGTTGATCTGCTTGAAGATGCCGACCGTCAGGCCGCCGGTCGGCAAGACCTTGCCGCCGCCCGTGGCGATGGCGCCGATATTGTTGGTGGTGCCCGCGGCGAACGACTGCAGCGCGCCCACGCGGTAATTGCTGGTGCTGTCGCCGGAAAGCCCCAGCCACTGCACGCCGAATTCGGACGCCTTGGACGACGTCACTTCCACGATCAGCGCTTCGATGTAGACCTGGGCACGGCGCACGTCGAGCTGGTCGATCACGGCGCGCAGGTTGCGGTAGACGGCCTCGTTGCACGTCAGGATCAGGGTATTCGTCGAGGCATCGGCCTGGATGAAGCCGGCCGCGCCGCCCGAAGACAGCTGCTGCGGGCCGTTGCTCAGCGAAGCGCCGCCCGAGGTGCCGCTTTGCGTATTGCCGCCCAGGCCAGTGCTGTTCATGCCGCTGTTGTTCTGGCTGAGCTGGTTGTTCGTGGCGAGGTTGCTCGTGCCCTGCTGCGCCGTGGCGGCCGTGCCGTCCGACGTGACGACCGAGCGCAGGGTCTGCGCCAGCTTGGTGGCGTCCGCATTTTTGAGGTACACGACGTGCACGTTGCCCAGCTGGGTGGTGGGCTGGTCCAGCTTGGAGATCAGCGACTTGGCCAGGTTGGCGCGCGCCGCCGACGGCGCGCGCAGCACCAGCGAATTGGTACGCGGATCGGCCAGCACGGAAACCTTGCCCGCGTCGCCCGCCGCGCCAGCGCCACCGCCGCCGCCTTCCATCAGCTTGTTGACCATCGAGGCCAGGTCGGAGGCGATGGCATAGCGCACGGGGATCACGTCCAGGTCCGTCGAGGCGGGCACGTCGAGCGCGGCGATGATCTTCGCCAGGCGCTTGAGGTTATCCGCGTAGTCGGTGATCACCAGCGAGTTGTTGCCCGGGTTGGCATTGATCGTGTTATTCGGCGAAATCAGGGGCCGCAGCACGGCCAGCAGGTTGGCCGACGATTCGTAGTTCAGGTAAAACACCTGGGTGGCGATCTGGTCGCCCTTCACCTGGCTGCTGCCGTTGCCGACCTGGGTCGGCACGGACTGCAGCTTGGCGTCCGCTTCCGGCACCACTTTCGCGTAGCCGTCGCCGGAGACCACCGCATAGCCCTGCAGGCGCAAGGCGGAAGCCAGCAGCCCGAAGGCCTGCGTCTTGCTGATGGATTTTTCCGACACCAGGGTAATCGTGCCCTTGACGCGGGGATCGATGACGAAGTTGATGTTGGTGTAATGGCCCACCGCCTTGATCACCGACTCGATGTCGGCGCCGACGAAGTTGAGCGCCGCCTCGTCGCCGGGCGCGGACCAGGCGGGCGCCGGCATGCCGGCCACGGAACAGCACAGCAGGGCGGCGGCCGACAGGCGGCGCAGCGAGAAGGAGAAGGTATTTGGGCTCACGGATGGTTTTTTCATTGTCTAAACTCTAAGGCGATGATGTTTTTTTCGCTATTGCTACGGCGCTGTCCCAGCAAATTCAACAAACTCGCCAAGGTCTCTTCATATCCTGCTGCGGCCTGGGCCTGGCCGGAAAACTGCATGCGCCCCTGATTCAGGCTGCCGCTGCCGTCCAGCAGCAGCGGTCCCTTGAGGGAGCGCAAGGTCAATGCCGCCTGCTGCCCCTGCCAATCGAAATCGAGTTCATAACTGCCCAGCGGACGCAGGGACGACAGGCGCGACGCCATGTCCGTCATCTGCAGGGTGGTGCGGCCGATGGCGGAAAACTGCCGCTGCTCCAGGGCCAGCTCCAGGGTGCTCCACGACAGGCGCATGCTGCCCGTCGGCGCCACGGTATTTAACGGTGCACCGAGGCCGCCCAGGCCATCGGCCGGCAGCAGCAGGGCCGCCGGACTGACCTGCCAGTGCGACCAGGAACCGCGCAGGTTGACGGGCTGCGACAGCGCCTGCGGGTTCTGCAGCTCCACGTCCGCCACGCCCCACAGTACCGACGGCGAGATGCGCCAGCTGAAGCGTCCCGGCAGCAGCGGCGTCACGGCGCCATTCGTGCTGGCCGCCCCGCCAATAAAGGCCGAGCCGCGCCACAGGGTACCCTGCGCGTCGCCCAAGGTCAAACGCCCGCCCGTCTGCTTTTCCACGATGCCCGCCACCCAGCCGGCCGGGAAAAACACCAGCAGGGTGATGCAGACGCTGGCGACGATGGCCAGCAGCCATCCGAGCACGCGCATCATCGCGTCGCGCCCGGGCTCTGGTGCAGGCTGAAGGTGGCGTTCACCTGGCCCGCCACCGCCTTGTCCTGCACCGTCTGCGCCGTGATGGTGGCTTCCTGCACGGCGATGCGCCCTTCGCGGCGCAAGCCGTCCAGCCACAGCATGACGCTGGCAAACGGCACGCCATTCAACTGCACGCGCGCATATTCACCCGTCAGCGACAGCGATTGCGGCGTCAAGCCACGCGCCTTGAGCGACGCGTCCAGGCTGGCGCGGCTCATGGGGGCCACCTGCACGGGCGCCTGGCGCGCCAGCTCGCCCGCTTCGCGCGCCAGCGCCTGCAATTGCGCCGCGTTCTGGCGCAGCTCGGGCAAGCTCTTCTGCAATTCCGCGCGGCCCGTCCAGGCCGGCTCGAAAAACACGGCATAGACGAGGGCCAGGCCCGCCACCACGCCACCGATGGTCAAGAGCTTGCGCTCCTGCGGCGTGCGTTCGGCCCAGAAAGCCTGCACGGCCTGTTGCTGCCCCGCCAGCGCGGCGCGGATCTTGTTGACGGCTGTACTCATGCTTTTGCTCCCGTGGCCAGGCTGATCTTCCACACGCCCGGCGCCGTTTCATTCAAGGCCAGCTTGCGCGCGGCCAGGCCGTCGCGCACCTGCGCCTGGGCGCTGGCATCGACCATGTCCGGCTTGAGCTTGACGATCAGGCTGCGGTCGCGGTACTCCAGCGACGCCACCACGCCGCGCCCGGCCAGGCCGCCCAGCGCCTCGCCCAGGGCCGCGCTCATGCTGGTGAAGTCATCCATGCTGGCCTGGCCGCCCTGCAGCTTGGCCGCTGCGATATTGCGCCGCATCTGCTCCGCTTCCAGGCCAAACACGGGCGCCTCGTTCGGATACGCGGCCTTGAAGGTTTGCTGCATCGAGGTGCGCACGGTGGCCACCTCGCGCTTCAGGCGCATCCATTCGATATTCATGCCGGCCAGGTTGACGACCAGCGTCAGCAGGGCCAGGCGGATGGGCCAGCGCCAGCGGCGCCAGTCGGCGGCCGATCCCGTGGCCGTGCCCAGCGCGGCAGCCAGGTCCAGCGCCGCGCCCCTGGCGCCGGCGATCCAGTGCGCCCAGTGATCGGGCTCGATCGTCACCCCGTCCATGCCGGCGGCCAGCTGTTGATATTGCGCAAGCTCGGCTGGCGCCACGTAGACCGTCAGGGGCACGTCGCCGGCAAAGGCACGCGTTGCCAGCAGCGCCTGCTGCGGCTGGGCCGGCAGCACCAGGCCCAGGCCCTCCTGCGGCGCCTGGCGCAGGGCCAGTTCCAGGCCGGTACCGGCCGGCTGCAGGGATGCCGTCACGCCGCCCGGCTGCAAAGGCAGGCACAGCTGCGATGGCAGCAGCGCCACCTTGCGCGCGCCCTGCGCCAGCAAGGCCTTGACCAGCACCTCGGCCCAGGCGCGCTGCGCCACGGCCACCGTGCGCATGCCGGCGGCGTCGGGCGCACCGGCGGCCAGCAGGCAATCCTGGGCATCGCCCAGGATGTGTTCTTCCACCAGGCCCGGCAAGGCCGCGCGCAGGCGGGCGCCGGCCAGCGGCGGGGTTTTCAGGCGCAGCAGGGTCACGTCGGCCGCCGCCAGCAGCAGCACCACCTGCTTCGCGCCGGCGATCAGCTGGCCCAGGCTACCCAGCGGGGCGCTGCCCTGCTGCAGCAAGGCGCCGCCGTCGCCAGCCAGCACGAAGGAGCAGGCAGGCGCGCTGTCGGTGGATGCCTTGGCCGGGTGACGGATATACAAAGTTGTCAAAATGACTCGCTTTCAGGGGTTAATTTTCCCGCAGCCAGACCAGGCTGGTGGTGCGCTGCGGATCCGTTTTTCGATTGACAAGGGCCACGGCGTCGAGGGCGGCGCGGTCCAGGCGCACGCGGATGACGGTGAGGAAGTAGCGGCTCTTCACGTCCAGCTCCACGCCTTCAATCAATGCGGCATTAATATTATTCTGGAAATTTAACTTATCGACAAACTTTTTACGCGGATTGCTCAGGGTCAGGGCGCTGGCCTCGGACAGCGACATCATCGTCACGGCCGCCAGCACCTCGGCCGGTGCCGTATTCACGTTCACGGGCGTGATTTCCGGCAGCACGATGATGAAATCGCGCAGCTTTTCTATGATCTGTGGCGTATAGCCGGGCACGGCCAGCAAATCCTCGACTTGCGTGAAGGCCAGCGGCTCGCTGCCGCCGCCCGTTGCGGCAGGGATGGCGGGCGTCTTGCCATCGGTGCCGCTGTCGGGGGCGCGCGGTCTCGGCCGCGCGCGCAGCACGGCATCGGCCGTGGCCTGCGCCAGGGAACTATCGAGCTGCAAGTTCGACAGCAATCGCTGGTAGGCCTGCACGTAGGCCTGGCTGACGATGCCCGTGGCGGTGGCCAGATTGGTGATATTGAAACGCGCCTGCGCATCGAGCGCGCGGCCCGAGACGGTGGCGTCGAATTTTTCCGTGTCGACCTTTTCCCGGTCCACGTAATCGTCGAGCCGGGCTTCCTCGATGGGCGTGGCCCACACGCCGTCGAGGGCCGTCAGCGAGGGATTGTCCTGGCGCAGCCAGAAGCGGGCGAAGTCGACCATGCCGCGCATGGCCCACTGCGTCTGCAGGCGCAGGCGCTGGTTTTCCATCGAGCGCACCTGCACCTGTTGCTGCCAGAACAGGCTGGCGACGACGGTGATGGCCAGCGCCGTCAGCAGCAAGGCCGTGATGACGGCCACGCCGCGCTGGCGCGCGGGGAGCGAAAAGCGCTTCATCCCGGCCCCAGTAAAAAGACCTTGGACAGGCCCGCGTCCTGGCCCGGCATCTGCAGGGTCACTTCCAGGCCCGGCACCTGCGTGGAAATGGTGGCGCCCGCCGTCAGCACGGTCCAGGCGCCATTGCTCCAGCCGCGCATGACCATGCTGTCGACGCCGCGCATCAGGGCCACGTCGGCGCTGGAAGTATCCGTATCGTCGCGCGCCGCCTGCCACAGGGTGTCGAGCACGGCCAGGTCGCGCGTGCCGTTCGACTCGCGCCGCGTCAGCACGCCGCCGCGCAGGCGGTAAGTGACCACTTGCAACTGTTGCGGCTCCTGTTCCGAGGCGGCCAGGCGCACCAGGGTCAGGCGGTCATTCTCGGCCGTCAGGTTGGTGCGGCCATTGAGCAGACTGTTGTTCTGCCCGGCGCCGGCCAGGTGGTCGCAGTCGCTTTGCATCTGGGCAAAGGCCAGCTGCATGCCGCGCGCCTGCTCCAGCTGGCCCGTCAGCACTTCGCGCGAGCGCACGATGCTGTCCAGGCCGCGCCAGCCCAGCACGGCGACCATGGCCAGGATGCCGATCGCCACGAGCAGCTCGATCAGCGTGAAACCGGCGGAGAGCGGGCGGCGCGCCATCAGTCGTTAAAGGAAAGCAAGACCAGGCGCACGATGCGCCGCGCGGGATATTGCGCGTCATACACGTTCACGCGCACTTGCCGGATGCGGGGATTCGGCGTGGCCACCACTTCTTCCTCGCAAATCAGTTTCAGGTCGCCCTGCGGGCAGTCGACCGTGCGCTTGCCCGTCTGCGGGAAGGTTTTCGCCAGGCGCAGGCGCACGAGGTGGTTTTCCGCCGACCAGGTGGCCATCATGGCGCTGCGCAAGCCATCGCTGTTCTGCGTCAGGCTGCCCACGGCGCGCAGAGACGCGCCCAGGGCCGTGCCGACGATGACGAGGGCCACCAGGACTTCCAGCAAAGTGAAGCCGCGCTGGCGAGGTTGTCGGGTAAAGGCCATCATTGCTCGACCGTGAAGTGGCCGATGCCGTCGGCGCGGATGGCCACGCTGCGCTCGCCGCTGGCCAGGGTCAGGACAAAGGGCTTGTCGACCGGTTCGCGGCCGAAGACGATGCGCAGCGGCTGGGCCACGCTGTTCGAGGGCTGCACGCTGAGCAGCATGGGCGTGTTGGCAAACGCCCGCTCGCGCAGCAGATCGTCCTGCGTCACGGGCTGCCACAGCTTTTCATTGAGCACCAGGAAGCGGTATTGATTTTCATCCGCCTCGAACGCCACCTGCCGGCTGCGCACGATGGCTTCATCGCGCGCCAGCTGCAGCAGCAGGGCGATGCGCTCGGCTTCCTTCTGCAGCGCCTGCTGCCCGTTCGGCATGGCGTTCAGCGACACGAGGCCCAGGGTGACGCCGATAATGACCATCACCACCAGCAGTTCGATCAGCGTAAAGCCGCTGGCGCGTCGCCGGGGCACTGCGCGGCCGGTGGTCATGGCAGGCATGCAATGGAAAACTTACAGTTCCCACGAGCCGATATCGGCATCGTCGCCGCTACCGCCGGGCTGGCCATCGGCACCCAGCGAAATGATGTCGACTTCGCCTTTGATGCCCGGCGACAGGTACTGGTACGGGTTGCCCCATGGATCTTTCGGCATCTTTTCCAGGTAGCCGCCCGCCTTCCAGCCGTTCGCGGCCGGTCCCGTCGTCGGTTTTTCGATCAGCGCCTGCAAGCCCTGCTCGGTGGTCGGATAGCGCTGGTTGTCCAGGCGGTACAGTTTCAGGGCCTGCATCACGGTGGCGATGTCGACTTTCGCGGCGGCCACTTTGGACTCGCCCGTGCGGGCGATCAGCTTGGGCACCACCAGCGAGGCGAGGATGCCCATGATCACCACCACGACCATGATTTCGATCAAGGTGAAGCCACGCGCGCGGCGCTGGCGTGTCGGATGGTTTGCTGCGTTTTGCATAAGAAAGAGAGAAGAAGGTGAGTAATGAAGGCAGAGTATAAAGCGGAAATATGACAAAGCCTGTCATATGGGGAAAAAATTCTGCGCCGGGTTTTCAGGGCGACAAGACCACTTCGCCGCAGACGGCGCAGCCGGGGTCGCGCGCCACGCGCATGCTGCTCCATTCCATGTGCAGGCCGTCGAGCAGCAGCAGGCGCCCCGCCAGCGATTCCCCCACGCCCATCACCAGTTTCAGCGCCTCGGCCGCCTGCATGGCGCCCACCACGCCCACCAGCGGCGCGAACACGCCCATGGTCGAACACGCCTCATCCGTGAACTGCTGGTCCTCTGGAAACAGGCAGCAATAGCAGGGCTGGGTGCCCGTGCGCGGGTCGAACACGCTCACTTGCCCGTCGAAGCGGATCACGGCGCCCGATACCAGCGGCACCCCGGCCGCCACGCAGGCGCGGTTGACGGCATGGCGCGTGGCGAAGTTGTCCGTGCAGTCGAGCACTACCGTGCTGGAGCAGACCAGTTCGGCCAGGCGCGCCCCGTCGAGGCGCTCCTGCAAGGCCACGATGTCGATTTCGGGGTTGATGCCGGTCAAGGTTTCGCGCGCCGAAGCCACTTTCGGCTGGCCCACGCGCTGCGTGGTGTGGGCGATCTGGCGCTGCAGATTGGTCAGATCGACCGTGTCGTCATCGACCAGGGTCAGCTTGCCCACGCCGCCGGCGGCCAGGTACATGGCGGCCGGCGAACCGAGGCCGCCCGCGCCGATCACCAGCACATGCGCGTCCAGCAGGGCTTGCTGGCCTTCGATGCCGATCTCGTCTAACAGGATATGGCGCGAATAGCGCAGCAGCTGATGGTCGTTCATGGCGGCGACTACGGTTTTTGCACGGGAATCTTCTTGTCGTCCGCCTTGATGTCGGAAGCAATTTCCGGCTTGGCGCCGATCTTCTCCACCTTGGCATCGGCCTTGGCCAGCTGCACCGGCAAGCCCTGGAAGTGATTCAAGGCCTGCTGCAGCTGGAAATCATCCTTGGCGCCGTATTCGAGCGGCTTGCGCTTCTTCGCCGTGGCGATCAGCCGCTGCTCTGCTTCCAGCTGCTCGTGCATGCCTTCCATGGTCGGCTTGGCCGCTTCCGGCTTGCCGTCGTCGCTGCTCAGGTGTTTTTCCAGGTCCGCCTCGCGCACGCGCAGGCTGTTCCAGCCGTCGCCCTCGGCCGTTTCATCGACCAGCAGGTCGGGCACGATGCCGCGCGCCTGGATGGCCCGGCCTTTCGGCGTGTAGTAGCGGGCCGTCGTCAGCTTGACGGCCGTGTCGGCCGTGATCTGGCGCAAGGTTTGCACGGAACCCTTGCCGAAGGTCTGCGTGCCGATGACGGTGGCGCGCTGGTAATCCTGCAGGGCGCCGGCGACGATTTCCGAGGCGGAGGCGGAACCGGCATTGACCAGCACCACCAGCGGCACGGTTTTCAGCGCGGCCGGCAGCTTGGCCAGCGGATCGGCCTTGGCGCCCGGCGGCGCATAGAATTCGCGGCGGCCATAGAACACCTGTTTCGATTCCGGCAACTGGCCCTTGGTCGAGACGATGACGGAGTTGCCTGGTAGAAATGCTGTCGCCACGCCGATGGCGCCCGGCACGACGCCTCCGGGGTCATTGCGCAAGTCCAGCACCAGGCCCTTGAGCTTGGGGTCTTGCGCGTACAGGGCATTGATCTTCTTGACCATGTCATCGACGGTCGGTTCCTGGAACTGGGCGATGCGCAGCCAGGCATAGCCGGGCGCGACCATCCTGGCCTTGACGCTCTGCACGCGGATTTCCTCGCGCACGATGGGGAAGACGAGCGGCTTGCTCTCGCCCTTGCGCGACATGGTCAGCACCAGCTTGCTGCCGGGCTGGCCCCGCATCTTCTTGATGACCTCTTCCAGCTGCATGCCCTTGAGCGGCAGATTGTCGAGGCGGGTGATGAAATCGCCCGCCTGGATGCCGGCCTTGGCGGCGGGGCTGTCCTCGATGGGCGAGACGACCTTCACGTAGCCGTCTTCCATGCTCACTTCGATGCCGATGCCGACGAACTTGCCCTGCACGCTTTCGCGCATTTCCTTGAAGGCATTTTTATCCAGGTACACGGAATGCGGGTCCAGCGAAGACACCATGCCGGAAATGGCTTCCGTCAGGAGTTTCTTGTCGTCCACTTTCTCGACGTAATCGGACTTGATCAGGCCGAACACGTCGGACAGCTGGCGCAGCTCGTCGAGCGGCAGCGGGGCATTCGTGATTTTCTGCGCCACGGCGGGGAATTGCAGCGACATGCCGATGCCGGCCAGCACGCCCAGACCGATGAGGCCGATACTTTTGACTTTGATGCCCATATGTTCTTCGCAATCTACAATTCGATGCTGCAGCAATGGTGGGGAACTTAAAACTTCACCCAGCTGGCTGGATCGAAGGCGCGGCCCTGATGACGCAGCTCAAAGTATAGCCCTGATTCCTCGTTGCCGCCGCTGTTGCCGGCGCTGGCGATGGTCTCGCCGCCCTTGACGGCGTCGCCCACGCGTTTCAGCAGGGACTGGTTATTGCCATAAATACTCATGTACTGGCCGCCATGGTCGACGATGATCAGGTTCCCGAAACCGCGCAGCCAGTCGGAAAACACGACCCTGCCGGCGGCGATGGCGTGGATCTCGCTGCCCTCGCCCGTGCGGATGAACACGCCCTTCCAGCTGGGGCCGTCACCGCGCTTGCTGCCGAAGCGGGCGGCGATCTTGCCCGCCACGGGCGCGCGCAGCTGCCCTTTCAGGCTGGCAAAGGCGCCGGCCGGTGTGGCCGGGCCCAGGCTCGGGCGTTCCGGCTCCGGTTCCGGCTTCGGTTCCGGTTTCGGCGTGACCTTGGCCACCGGCGGCGGTTCATCGTCGTCGATGGGGTCGAGTTTCACGGGCGGTGGCGGCGTCTGCGGCTTGATCTTGCCCGATTTATTCTGTTGCTCTTTAGCAATGCGTTCGCGTTCGGCCTGCGCCTGGGCGGCCTTGGCGCGCGCGGCCAGCTGGCGTTCGCGTTTTTCCGCCGCGATCCTGGCGTCGGCGGCCGCTTTCGCAGCGGCGCGCTGCTCGGCGAGCAATTGCTGGCGTTTCTTTTCGGCCGCGGCGGCGGCGGCCTGTTCCTCGATCAATTTCGCCAGCTTGTCGACCAGGTTGCCCATGCGCTGTTCGTCGCGCTCGACATTGCCCGCTTCCTTGCGCTGCGCCACCAGGCGCTGCGACAAGCTCGCCAGCAGGGCGGCGCGGCGCGCCTTTTCCTGCACCAGCAGGGCTTTCTGGTCACGCTCTTCCTGCGCGATCTCTTCCAGCTCATCCTTGGCGTTCTGCACGTCCGCCTGGTTTTTCTCCACGGCCAGCAAGTTGGCGCGCAAGGCTTCCAGCAGGCGCGCCTGCGCCTGCGACACGTAGGCCATGAATTGCAGGTCGCGGTTGATGCGGTTGGGGTTGTCGCCGGACAAGAGCAGCTTGATGCGGTCTTCATTGCCGGCAACATATTGTTCGCGCAGCAACTTGGACAGCTGCGCCTTCTGTTTCTCGACGGTGGCCGTCAGCTGCTGGTGCTCCTGCCCCAGCGCCGCCAGCTTCACGCCCGTCGCGCTTTGCTCCTGCGCCAGGTCGCGCAAGGCGCGGTTGGCGTTGGAAATGGCCTCTTCCGACTCGGCCAGGGTATCGGCCGCGTCATCCTTGGCGCTTTCCGTGCGGCTGATGTCGCGCTTGAGCGCCGTCAGCTTTTGTTGCAATCCGGCACGTTGTGCTTCCGCGGCCGCCTTCTGCTTGCTGCGCTCGGTGGGTTTGGCACCGTGCGCGACGCCGCTGGACACCAGCAGCGCCGCGCACAGCAAGGCAGCGGCGCGCCACGCCGGCAAGGGTGTTTCAGCAGAGGGGGCGATTGCTGTGCCGCGGAAGAAAGACAACAAGTTACTTGGCCTTCCCTTGGTTCGCCACGGCCGCTTGCGCTGCCGCAATCGCTGCCGGGTCGCCCAGGTAGTAGTGGCGGATCGGCTTCAGGTCGGCGTCCAGTTCATACACGAGCGGCTGGCCGTTCGGGATGTTCAGGCCGACGATGTCGCTGTCGCTGATGCCATCGAGCATCTTGATCAGGGCGCGCAGGCTGTTGCCGTGGGCCGAAATGATAATTTTCTTGCCGGCGCGGATGGCCGGGGCGATTTCCTCGTCCCAGGCCGGCATCACGCGCGCCACGGTATCCTTCAGGCATTCGGTCAGCGGAATCGACGCTTTCGGCAAGCCGGCATAGCGCGGGTCGTTGAACGAGGCGCGGTCGTCATCCTCGGCCAGCGGCGGCGGCGGCGTGTCGTAGCTGCGGCGCCAAACCAGCACTTGCTCGTCGCCATACTTGGCGGCCGTTTCGCCCTTGTCCAGGCCTTGCAGGGCGCCGTAGTGGCGCTCGTTCAAGCGCCAGTCGTTCTTGATCGGCAGATACATCATGTCCATCTCGTCGAGGGCCAGCCACAGGGTGCGGATGGCGCGCTTCAGGACGGAAGTGTAGGCCACGTCGAACGTAAAACCTTCCTGCTTGAGGATCTGGCCGGCGGCCTTGGCTTCGTTGACGCCCTTTTCCGTCAGATCGACGTCGGTCCAGCCGGTGAAGCGGTTATCGAGGTTCCAAGTGGACTCGCCGTGACGCATGAAAACGATTTTGTACATAGTTCTATCTTCTCAAGGGGTTCAAATCAAAAAAGCAAAACGTAAAAAGACCTCGTCCAGCTTCTATTTTATAATGCGCGGATTGACTTAAACCATTGGACCCTACGTGAAATTCATTATCGACCACATTTTTCTGTTTGCCATCGTCATTATTTCCGGCGGCGCCCTCCTCTGGCCACTGCTGTCGATGCGCGGCAAGCGCGCGACCGTGCTGGAAGTCACGCAACTGATCAACCGTGGCAAGACCATCATCGTCGACGTGCGCAGCGCGGAAGAATTCGCCACGGGCCATTTGCCTGACGCAAAAAATATTCCGCTGCCGGAACTGGCAAAACGCCTGGGCGAGCTGGAAAAATTCAAAACGCGCCCCATTGTAGTGGTTTGCCAGAAAGGTTCGCGTTCGGCAACGGCCGTGGGCCTGCTGGGCAAAGCCGGTTTCGCTGAGGCAACGAGCCTGGAAGGCGGCCTCGACGAGTGGAAAAAGCAGGGTTTGCCATTGAAAACCCTGTCGCTGGCGAAGTAAGCCGGCATTTAACTAGAAGGAATCATCATGACCGTCCCCGTAATTGTGTATAGCACCGCCGTGTGCCCGTATTGCGTGCGCGCCGAGCGCCTGTTGGAAGCCAAGGGCGTGACCGTGCAAAAGATCCGCGTCGACCTCGACCCGGAAGAGCGCATCAAGATGATGGAACGCACGGGCCGCCGCACGGTGCCGCAAATCTATGTGGGCGATACCCACGTGGGCGGATTCGACGATTTGTATGCGCTCGATCAAGCCGGCAAGCTGGACCCCTTGTTAAATGGCACGGCAGCCTGATATAAAGCGGGTTCGAGAAATTGCTTGGTTTTTTGTCGTATTGTTTTGATACAATTGCCCTCGCACCTGATCTGGCCGCGCCTATCCGGCGCGGATTGAATACCGCAAGCACCATATTTGAACGGTGTGCCGTTCTTGTCCTTTACAACGAAAGCGTTCCATGTCTGACGAAAATCTGCAACCAGTCTTCCAAATCCAACGCGTCTACCTGAAAGACATGTCGCTGGAACAACCAAATTCCCCAGCTATTTTCCTGGAACAAGAAGCGCCGGCCATCGAAGTGGCACTGGACGTGGGCGCCGCGCCTCTGGCCGACGGCATCTTCGAAGCCACCGTGACCATCACCGTGACGGCCAAGGTTGGCGAGAAAGTCGCTTTCCTGGTTGAAGGCAAGCAAGCTGGTATCTTCGAAGCACGCAACATTCCTGCCGATCAACTCGATCCGCTGCTGGGAATCGGCTGCCCGAACATCATCTACCCTTACCTGCGCGCCAACATCGCCGACGTGATCACCCGTGCCGGCTTCCCGCCCGTGCACCTGGCCGAGATCAACTTCGAAGTGTTCTACCAACAACGTCTGCAAGCCATCGCCGACGCTGCCGCCGCTGCTCCAGCAGGCGACGCGACGACGCACTAAGCTGCAGGCAAGACCCCGCCGGCCCCTTGGGGCTGGCCTGACACGGCGGCCTGGCCGCCGTGTTTCGTTAAGGTTCAAAAAATATCATGTTGAAAAGTGCGCTCTTGAGCAAGTTCCGCTGGATGGCCGGCGCCGTGCTGCTGCTGGCCACCGCTGCCAGCCACGCCGTCGATTTCAAGACGGTGGGCGCAGCTCCCGTCATCCTGTATGACGCGCCGTCCGCCAAGGGCGGCAAGCTGTACGTGGCACCCCGCGGCATGCCGCTGGAAGTCGTGCTCAGCTACGGCGAATGGGTCAAGGTCCGCGATGCCAGCGGCGAAATGGCCTGGACGGAAGCCAAGGGCCTGTCCGCCAAGCGCAACGTCGTGGCGCGCGCCGCGAACCTCAAGGTTCGCGCCAGCCCCGACGACAACGCCTCCCCCCTCATCCTCGTCGACAAGGGCGTGCTGCTGGAAATGAGCGAACAACCCAGCTCCGGCTGGGTCAAGGTGCGCCACAAGGATGGCCAGAGCGGCTACGTCAAGACCAGCGAAGTGTGGGGCCTGTAACGCTGTCCCGCGCCGCCCACCTTCCCCTTTGAGGTTGCATGCAAGTTTCTCCAGATACATCTCCCGTCGCCAGGACCGCGCCCTGCAAGATCACCGTGCTGGGCGCCGGCGCCTGGGGCACGGCTGTGGCCATGGCCCTGGCCGGCCGCCACGACGTGCTGCTGTGGGGCCGCAACGGCGACTCCATGGCCGCCATGGCCGCCAGCGGCGAAAACACCTACCTGCCCGGTTTCCCCTTGCCGCCGCAACTGCGCATCGGCGCCGATTTCGACGCCGCCGTGGCGCACGCCAGCGGTGATCAGGGCCTGTTGATCGCCGCCTGCCCCGTGGCAGGCTTGCGGCCCATGCTGCAGCAGTTGAAAGACCAGGCCATCCCCAACCTCGTGTGGCTGTGCAAGGGCTTTGAAGGCGGCACGGGCCTGCTGCCGCACCAGGTGGTGCAGGAAGTACTGGGCGACAATATCCCCGGCGGCGCCCTGTCCGGCCCCTCGTTCGCGCAGGAAGTGGCGCGCGGCCTGCCGTGCGCGCTGACCATCGCCTCGCGCAGCGCGGCCTTGCGCGCCAAGGTCGTCGCGGCCCTGCACGGCGGCACCATCCGCGTGTATGCCAGCGAAGACCTGGTGGGCGTGGAAGTGGGCGGCGCCGTCAAGAACGTGCTGGCGATTGCCACCGGCGTGGCCGACGGCCTGGGCCTGGGCTTGAATGCCCGTGCCGCGCTGATCACGCGTGGCCTGGCGGAAATCACGCGCCTGGGAACGGCCCTGGGTGGCCAGACGGAAACGTTCATGGGCTTGACGGGCATGGGCGACCTGATTCTCACCTGCACGGGCGACCTGTCGCGCAACCGCCGCGTCGGCCTGGGCCTGGCGCAAGGCAAGGCCCTCGACACCATCGTGGCGGAACTGGGCCACGTGGCCGAAGGCGTGCCCTGCGCCAAGGCCGTGCGCGAACTGGCGCGCCGCATGGGCGTCGACATGCCGATCACGAATGCCGTGGCCGGCGTGCTGTTCGACGCCGATTTGCCGCAGGTGATGGTGCAGCAGCTGCTGTCGCGCGATCCGCGCGCCGAGGCAGCCTGATAGATGGCTGGGCCGGGCCTAGCGTCCCGCCCTGGCCATCAAGATCGTCAGCAGCACCAGACTGTCCTCGCGCGCTTCCAGGGCATGGGCCTGGCCGCCGAGCAGGTACAGCATCTGCCCCGGCCCCAGCAGGTGCTCGCCGCCATGCGCCGTGACCGCCACCTGCCCTTGCAGGCACTGCAAGGTGATTTCTCCCAGCACATGATGCTCGGGCATGGTCTTGCCCTTAGGCATGCACATGCGGATCAATTCCAGTTCGTCCGTCTTGGCCAGCGCGATGGCGGAAAACTGCGACAGGTCGTCGCCGTCCCTGCGCAGCACGTCGATCACCTGTCCTGAACTTGCGTGCTCCAGTGCCATCATGTGCTCCTTCAGTAATTACTCGGTGCCTTCCTCCGGCTCTTTCGCGCCGCGCATCCACTCGACCAGCGGCCACGCATCCTTCAAGCCTTCCGCCAGCGCCGGCAGCAGCTGTTCCGGCGCATTCACCGGCAAGGGAATCTCGGTCCACACGAAAAAGCTCTTCAGCTTGATGAATTCGATATGCTCGGCATCGGCCTCGAAACCCTTGGGCGGGCGCTGCAGCTTGCCCTCGTTCTGGATGGTGCCGTAACGGGCCTTCAAGCGCTTATTCTTCAGCACTTTGGAAAAGCCTGGCGCATCGTTGACCATGTGTTCGCGCAGCGCCTTCAGGCGTCCCGGCGGCGGCATGTATTCGCCCGCGCCGAACAGCAGATTACCCTGGCCATCGATCTGCAGATAATACGTGGGGCCGCCCGCCTTGCTGGGACGGCGCATGTCGTTCGGCGCGATGGCGGCGGAAAAGCGCGTCTTGTACGGGCTCTTGTCGTGCGCAAAACGCACGTCGCGGTTGATGCGGAACAAGGCCTTTTTCGGATTGCAGTATTTCACGGCCGGGTCGAACTTGCCGAGTTCAGCAATGAGTGAAGTCACCAAGGCGAGGAATTCCTCGCGCAGGATGTCGTAACGGGGCTTGTTCATGACAAACCAGGGACGGTTGTTGTTATCGCTCAGTTCACGTAAAAATTGGGTCAAGTCACGCACATGCATGTGTCAGCTTCCGATCAGCAACTATTTGGAAAGCTCTTTCGGGATGGGGCGCTTGCCCACCACCACGTCGAGCGCCGCTTCGCGATTCTTGCGCAGCACCGTCATTTTAGCTTTTCCGCCGGGCGCCAGTTGGGCGATCAGGTTGAGCATTTCCGTCGTGTCGCCCACGGGCTTGCCATCGACGGCCAGCAGGATGTCGCCGGGCACGATGCCCGCCTTGTCGGCCGGGCCGTTGCGCACCACGCCGGCGATGATGGCGCCGCTGGAACGCTGCAGGCCGAAGCTTTGCGCCAGCTCGGGCGTGATGTCCTGCGTTTCCACGCCGATCCAGCCGCGCACCACGTGGCCATCCTTGATGATGGCTTCCATCACGGTTTTCGCCGTGGAGACGGGAATGGCGAAGCCGATGCCGACGGAGCCGCCGCTTTGCGAATAAATGGCCGTATTGATGCCGATCAAATTGCCGCGCGTATCGACGAGGGCGCCGCCCGAGTTGCCGAAGTTGATGGCCGCATCCGTCTGGATGAAGTTTTCAAAGCTGTTGATGTGCAGGTTGTTGCGTCCCAGCGCAGAAATGATGCCCATGGTCACCGTCTGGCCCACGCCGAAGGGGTTGCCGATGGCCAGCACCACATCGCCCACGCGCGCCAGTTCCGACTGGCCCAGGACGATGACGGGCAGCTTGTCGAGGTCGATCTTGATGACAGCCAGGTCCGTCTCCGGGTCCAGGCCGACGATCTTCGCGGGCGCCTTGCGGCCATCCGTCAGCACCACTTCGATTTCATCGGCGCCTTCGACCACGTGGTTGTTCGTCAGGACGTAGCCTTCATGGCTGACGATGACGCCGGAACCGAGGCTGTTGCGCAGGTCGTCGTCGTCGTCGAGGCCGGGATCGCGGTCGCCGAAGAAACGCTTGAAGAAGGGATCGCGGGCCAGCGGATGGGCGCCGCGCTTGGGCACTTGCAGAGTGAGGATGTTGACGACGGCGGGCATGGCGCGCGCCGCCGCGTCGCGGTAGGAGCCGGGCGCCAGGCTGCTGGACGCCGTTTCCACCACGGGCACCGGCTTGGCCGGCGAGCCCAGCTGCTGCACCCGGCTGGCGGGGCGCAGCGCGCCGTAGACAAAGTACAGCGCCAACGCGATGGTCACGGTTTGCGCAAACAACAACCAGAATCGTCGCATAGGGCTCTCTGTCCAGGTCAGCCGGCCCGGTGCCGGTCCGGCTTATTTTGCCAGATCGTTGCTTTTCTGTCCGTTCTGCTGCAGCGAGTCGCGGATTTCGCGCAGCAGCACGATGTCTTCCGGCGTGGCCGGCGCCGGTGCCGGTGCGGCCGGCTCGCTGCGGCGGGCCTTGTTCATCAGGCGCACCATCTGGAAGATGATGAAGGCGAGGATGACGAAGTTGAGCAAAATGGTAATGAAATTACCGTAGGCCAGCACGGCGCCCGCTTTTTTCGCTTCCACCAGGGTCATGGTGGTGGCCTGGCCGTTCAGGGGCAGGTAGTAATTGGCGAAATCGAGACCGCCGAAAATGCGCCCGATGGGCGGCATGATGACGTCTTGCACCAGGGAATCGACGATCTTGCCGAAGGCACCACCGATAATGACACCGACCGCCAGATCGACGACGTTGCCCTTCATTGCAAATTCTTTGAATTCTTGCATCATTGCCATGAATTTCTCCTTCGGGTATGTATAAAAAACATGCCGATCATACTATTGATTCCCATCGCCACCAACTTGCGGTTGCGTGCGAGGCCCATTCTGGCACAGCCGCGCGCATCTAGTTCGAAAGAACTAGCCACCTCCTGCAAAAGTATATAAATTATGGTACAAGCAACGTTTTTGTTTTATTCGTTGTTTGCTTCACTTATAATTTGCGGTTGCCAGAAGTGACTTTTTCGCTTCCGGATAATCAACAAGAAACTGGCACGGGCTGCGCCATTGGCCGAAGTTCCGCAGGGATGTTGCCACTTTACCGTACAAAGATGCGGGTTGCGGCAAACAGTGGGAAAGAGCTTCGGCGACGGTTTTTCGCGGCTGCCACTCATAATAAAGATTCGCATTTTGACTGATTGGGGTTTGCATGAGTAACGAAAAGCAGGTCGATTCAGGCCGTCGCGGCTTGCTCGTCGCCACGTGCGCGGCGGGCAGTGTAGTTGGATTGGCAACCGCGGGAGCCTTGGTAAGCACCTTCCAGCCGTCGGAGCGCGCGAAAGCGGCTGGCGCGCCGGTCGAAGTAGACATCACCACCTTGCAACCCGGCGAAATGCGCACCGTCGAATGGCGCGGCAAGCCGGTCTGGATCCTGAAGCGCACCCCGGAGATGGTCGCCTCGCTGAAAAAAACGGACGACAAAGTCGCCGACGCCGATTCCCAACGCAACCCCGCCGAATTCACGCCGCCGTACTGCATGAACGAATGGCGCTCCATCAAGCCTGAAATTCTCGTCGCCGTCGGCATCTGCACCCACCTGGGCTGCTCCCCTTCCTCGAAATTTACCCCCGGTCCGCAACCGTCGCTGCCCGATGACTGGCAAGGCGGCTTCCTGTGCCCTTGCCACGGCTCCACCTTCGACATGGCAGGCCGCGTGTTCAAGAACAAGCCGGCGCCGGACAACCTGCAAGTGCCGCGCCATATGTACCTGAGCGACACCAAACTGCTGATAGGTAAAGACGAGAAAGGCGAGGCTTGATCATGGCTGCTTTCAAAGAAACGAAATTTCCCGCCGATGCGCCCGTCGCCGAAAAAGCCCTGGGCTGGGTGGATGACCGCTTTCCCCTGACCAAGCTGTGGAATGACCAGTGGGGCAAGTACTACGCACCGAAAAACTTCAATTTCTGGTACATCTTCGGCTCGCTGGCCATGCTGGTGCTGGTGCTGCAGATCGTCACCGGCATCTTCCTGACCATGCACTACAAGCCGGATGCGGCCCTGGCCTTCAATTCCGTCGAATACATCATGCGCGAAGTGCCGTGGGGCTGGCTGGTGCGCTACATGCACTCGACGGGCGCCTCGGCCTTCTTCATCATCGTCTACCTGCACATGACGCGCGGCCTGCTGTACGGCTCCTACCGCAAGCCACGCGAGCTGATCTGGCTGTTCGGTTTCGCCATCTTCCTGTGCCTGATGGCCGAAGCGTTCTTCGGCTACCTGCTGCCATGGGGCCAGATGTCGTACTGGGGCGCGCAAGTGATCGTCAACCTGTTCGGTGCCATCCCCTTCATCGGCCCTGACCTGTCGCTGTGGATCCGCGGCGACTACGTCGTCTCCGACGCCACCCTGAACCGCTTCTTCGCCTTCCACGTGATCGCCATCCCGCTGGTCCTGCTGGGCCTGGTTGCAGCGCACTTGATCGCCCTGCATGAAGTCGGCTCGAGCAATCCGGACGGCATCGAAGTGAAGGAAAACCTGGGCGCCGACGGCCACCCCGTCGATTCCATCCCGTCGCACCCGTACTACACCGTGCACGACCTGTTCGGCGTATCGATCTTCCTCGTCATCTTCAGCGCCGTCGTCTTCTTCGCGCCGGAAATGGGTGGATATTTCCTGGAATACAACAATTTCCTGCCAGGCGATTCCCTGAAGACGCCGCTGCACATCGCGCCAACGTGGTACTTCACGCCGTTCTACTCGGTGCTGCGCGCCACCACGGCCGACTTCATGTACGTGCTGATGGCTGCCGTGGCCGCCTATGTCGTGTTCATCTGGCTCAAGTCGCGCCTGTCGACCAAGGTCAAGGCCGCCATCGCCGTCATCGCCCTGGTCGCCATCGTCGGCATGCTGCCGCAGGTGCTGGACGCGAAATTCTGGGGCGTCGTATTCTTTGGCGGTTCCGTCGTGATCCTGGCCTTCCTGCCATGGCTCGACCATTCGCCCGTGAAATCGATCCGTTACCGTCCGACCTGGCATAAATACATCTATGCCATCTTCGGCCTGTCGTTCCTGGTGCTGGGCTACCTCGGCACCCAGGCGCCGACGGATACGAAGACCATCGTGTCGCAAGTGTGCACCCTGATTTACTTCAGCTTTTTCCTGCTGATGCCATGGTGGAGTGCAATGGGCAAGTTCAAGACCGTGCCGTCGCGTGTGACGTTTCACCCGCACTAAGCCGATCCCACGCCACGCTCAAAGGACATACATCATATGAAGATTGCAAAAAAACTGCTCGCCATCCTGGCACTCGTGCCCGTCATGGCCCTCGCCAGCGAAGGCGGCTTTCCGCTCGACAAGGCGCCCGACCGCCAGACCAACATGGCAGCGCTGCAGCATGGCGCCAAACTGTTCGTCAACTATTGCCTCAATTGCCACTCTGCCGTGTCGATGCGCTACAACCGCCTGCGCGACCTGGGCTTGACGGAAGACCAGATCAAGCAGAATCTGCTGTTCACCAGCGATAAAGTGGGCGACCTGATGACGACGGCCCTGGCGCCGCAGGATGCCAAGGCCTTCTTTGGCGTCGTACCGCCCGATTTGTCGGTAATTTCGCGCGCAAAATCATCTTCCGCTGGCACTGGCGGCGACTACCTGTATACTTACCTGCGTACGTTCTATAAAGACGACACTCGTCCGACCGGCTGGAACAATATGGTCGTGCCGAATGTTGCCATGCCGCATGTGTTATGGGAATTGCAAGGTATCCAGACTGCCAAGTTCGTGGAAGAGAATGATCCGCACGAAGCGGGCAAGAAAATCCACAAATTTGTCGGCTTCGAACAAGTCAAGCCAGGCACGTTGAACAAGATCGAGTATGACACTGCGGTAGCCGACCTGGTCGGCTACATGGAGTGGATGGCCGAACCGGCACAGCAGACACGCAAGCGCCTGGGCGTGTGGGTGCTGCTGTTCCTGTCGGCTTTTGCTCTGCTGGCATGGCGCCTTAACGCGTCGTTCTGGAAAGAAGTCAAATAAGTGAGGCGCCGGCCGAAGGCCGGTTGGTGCCTGTTTCTGCGTTGTCCGCACGAGTGGACAAGCGACCTGGGGTGAGCCGTTCGCGGCTTCACCCCCTTTGTTTCTAAGGAACTATAAAAAATGATGGTTCTCTATTCGGGTACAACCTGCCCATTTTCGCAACGCTGCCGCCTGGTCCTGTTTGAAAAAGGCATGGACTTCGAAGTGCGCGACGTCGACCTGTTCAACAAGCCGGAAGACATTTCGACCATGAACCCGTACGGCCAGGTACCTATCCTGGTCGAACGCGAACTGATCCTGTATGAATCGAACATCATCAACGAGTACATCGATGAGCGCTTCCCGCATCCGCAACTGATGCCGGCCGATCCGCTGATGCGTGCCCGCGCGCGCCTGATGCTGTTCAATTTCGAAAAAGAACTGTTCGTGCACGTGCACGTGCTGGAAAGCGAACGCGCCAAGAGCAACGACAAGGCCCACGACAAGGCGCGCGCGGAAATCCGCGACCGCCTGACGACGCTGGCACCGCTGTTCCTGAAAAACAAGTACATGCTGGGCGACGAATTCTCGATGCTCGACGTGGCTGTCGCGCCGCTGCTGTGGCGCCTGGACCACTACGGCATCGAACTGTCGAAGACGGCTGCACCGCTGATGAAATACGCCGAACGCATCTTCTCGCGTCCTGCCTACATCGAAGCGCTGACGCCATCCGAAAAAGTGATGCGCCGCTAAAAGATATCCCCATAAAGCTGCTGCGCAGCCCGCTCTCGACTTGGCGTTACTCGCCGTACTCAAGTACGGCTGCGTTACTCAAGCCGATATCGGGCTTGCTCGCGACGCTTTCTGGGGCATCTCGGGCCATGTGTTAAAGTTGTTTTTGCGCTGTCCCAGTCTTTTGAACTACCGGTGCGCCCGCCTCATGCTGACGGGGGCGCTCCCGCCTCACCGTGCCTACCATGTCTGAAATCTCAACCAAACCTTATATGCTGCGCGCCATCTACGAGTGGTGCACCGACAGCGGCTACACGCCTTATCTCGCGGTCAAAGTCGATTCGCGCACCACGGTACCGATGGAATACGTGAAAAAGGGCGAAATCGTGCTCAACATCAGCTTCGGCGCCACCAGCGGCCTGAAGATGGACAACGACGCCATCCGCTTCCACGCCCGCTTCGGCGGCGTCTCGCGCGAAATCTACGTACCGGTCGACAACGTGATGGCCATCTACGCCAACGAAAACGGCCAGGGCATGGCTTTCGAGCCCGTGCTGGGCAACGATGACCCGGACGCGCAACCGACGGACAGCCCCGCCTCCGCCGACGTGCCGCCGCCCGTGCTCGCCCCCGCCGCCAGCGCCCCGACCCTGTCGTCCGTGCCGACCAGTTCCCCCGAACAACGCGACAACGCCACGCCCGGCGACGACGAGCCACCAAAAAAAGGCGGCCGCCCGACACTGACACGCATTAAATAGCGTATAATTCGCAACGCGCAGTTTTTGCCGACTTAGCTCATTTGGTAGAGCAGTTGATTTGTAATCATCAGGTGGCCAGTTCGAAACCGGCAGTCGGCACCAGAATTCAGCAGTAAATCAAAGGGTTACCCGCTTCGGCTGGTAGCCCTTTTTTGTTTTCCCCTGCCGGCAGGACGCTCCCTTCAATGCTGAAGCGCATCGCCATCGGGACAAACCGCCGCATGATGGCCCATTGCTGCACCGCGCCATGACGGCCAGCGCGTTTAGGCGCAGTATGGACTTGCTTGCGAAGAACAAGCTTTCGATGTCTGGCGTTCCTACCTGGGGAAACATCATGTCCGCACATACTTACAAGCTCATCGAACTGGTCGGCACGTCGACCGAGAGCAGCGATCAGGCGATATGCGATGCCATTGCCAAGGCGGCGCTCACGGTCAAGCACATGGACTGGTATGAAGTGACCGATTCGCGCGGGCATATCGTCGACGGCAAGGTGGCCCACTTCCAGGTCACGCTGAAGGTCGGCTTCCGGCTCGAATAGGGCCAGGCGGCATGGGCGGCACCGGCGTGCGCCCTCTCACCGCCGCCCGGCCGCTCCCCGGCTCTCCAGCCACTCCCGCCCGCCGGCCTCCAGCGCGGCCTGAATGACCTGGTCCGGCAGGCTGTAGACGGTCGCCCAGCTGGCGCGACCGTCCTGCATGTTGGCGGGGAAGCTGTGCGTCTCGATGGGCCAGTGGTATTTGCGCTTCAGCGCCTTGACGATGGCGGCCAGCGAGACGCGGCCTTGCAGGGGTTCCGCGCCGGACTGGTCGTGGTTTGACAGCAGCACGGCCAGGACCTGGCCGCGGCCCGTGCGGGCGCCGGGGAAAGTGGGGGTTTTGTTTGCCATCGCCTATTCTAACGGGCTTGCGCGCCGATGCCGCCACCTGGCGCACCTTTGAGGCAGCGCAAGCGTCGCTCAGGCATGGCGGCCAGGATAGGGGTTTCGCCAGGCGTGCCGGCGCCCCTCCGGCAGCCTGGGCTCGCTACCAGGGGCACAGGAGAACATCATGCACAGCCTGAACATCCAAGCCATGCAATGGCAGCCCGTCGCCGACATTTCCGCCGTCCAATCCCTGCAAACCGATGACCTGGCCTGCTTTCGCGAGCTGCGCGACGTGCTGCAGCGCTACGGCGCGCTCGAGCGCTTCGGCATCTCGCTGATCCACCGCCATTTCGACATCGCCGACGATGAGGAAATGATGGAATACACGGATGCGCAGCAGCGCATCCTGACGATAAAACCTGTCAAGAAAAGCGACATCGACTGGGAGAATACGACGATTACCAACTGGAAACTGACGGAAGGCGACGAGGTGGCGCGCATCGGCTGCGGCTGTGCGCGCAATTCGGGCGGCCACCTGGGCTATCACCGGGGCACCTGAGGCCGGCCGCTGCCGCGGCGTCGGCCTTTCTTACACTTGGCCCCTTCCAGTCCAGCCCGCTTTGCGCAAGTGGTTGATTCGCCATGTTTTTTTCGTGTGGCACGCAAGCTGCTTATCACGGTCTACGAGATGAATTCAGGCAAGCAGTCCTGGATCGCTCCCCCGGATTTCCCCTCCGACTATGACTACGATAATGAGGCTGCGATGAACGTCGATCACACACGAAGCAAGGCCCTGGGCTGGCTGGGCATCCTGGCCGCCGCCGGCTGGCTGGCCAGCGGCCAGGCGCAGGCGGGCGCGTACGGCCTGGCGGTCAATGAACTGAACAATTTCCGCATCACCACCAGTGCCGGCTCCCTGTCGCTGACGGGCGCCAACCGCAATGCCAGCGACAGCGCCTTCTTCGAGGGAGGCGTGGCCGTCAATCCGCGCGCCGTCAATACGGGCCCGGCAGCCGATGCCGACGTGCCGCAAGTGTGCTCCGGCAGCGGCTGCGCAGGCTTGCCGCAAAACCGCTACGCGCCCACGCCCAGCTCCGTGCTGGAATTTGCCCGCGGCGATGCGCATTCCTTCGGCAACTTGCTCACTAGCACGGGTGCCACCGTGCAATCCGTATCGGAAGCCCGGCGCGACACGGTGGGCGCCGCCACCGCCACGGCCGGCGACACGCTCACCGGCTCGATCAACCTGACCCTGTCGAGCGCCGGCTTCATCACTTTCAGCTTCATGGGACGGCGTGACCTGCGCACCAGCGTGACAACGATGGGCGACAAGTCGAACGTGTCGATCATGGATATCTTCAATATTTCCTGCAATGCCGCCAGCCCCGCCGGCTGCCTGTCGCATGCGAATGCCGATGGCGTGATCTTCCAGTTCGCCCCCGATGGCGACCCGAATAACGGCAGCGACATCAATGGCAACCATGCGGTCGGCAGCCTGGACCCGTTCAGCCTCAACATGACGGCCGGCACCAACGATCCCGCCACCTCGCGCGCCTTCACGAACGGCTTTGCGATGTTTTCACTGACGTCGAATTTCGCCCTGCCCGCCGGCAGCTATACCCTGAATTTTTCCAAGTCCACGCGCACCGACATCGTCGTCCTGGACCCTCCTGCGGTGCCCGTGCCGGCCACCCTGCTGCTGCTGGGCACGGGCCTGGCGGCCCTGGCCTTCACGCGCCGCCGCCTGCCGCAATAAGCTGCGGCACGGCAAACGACACGCGGCGCCTCCTCAGGCGTCGCGTGTCGTCGTGCCAGCTGCGGCGTTTAACCGAGCCGCGCCAGCGCCTGGCGCGCCAGGTGCAGCTGCTGCAGATAATAACGGTGCAGCACGGCCGGATCGCCCAGGTCGCGCCCGAGTATCAAGCGCAGCTCGCTGCCCGGACAATCGGCGGCCAGCACCTGCACCTGGCTGCCCAGCCGGCGTGCCAGCTGGCGCGCCGCCTGTTCCTGCGCGGGCCGGTATTCGACGCGCGTGCGCGCCACCTGGAACGATGCGTCATTGCCCAAGCGCACCACCTGCACGGCAGCGCCGGACAGACTGCGCGCCAGCGCGGCGGCCATGCCGGGCACGCCGTTGCCGTTCAGGATTTCCAGGCGCGGACGCGCCACGCCGGCCGCAGGCGTCGCGGCTACCCCGGGCGCCAGCGCGGCAACGGGCGCGCCGGGCGCCGCCGCCGGCACGCGCCGCAGGCGAGCCATGCCGTCGCTCTGGATGATGTCGATGCGCGCCATGGCCGGGGCTTCCTGCACCGGCGCCAGCGCTTGCACCGACGCGGACGCGGGCGCCAGCTCCTCGCCGCGCAACAGGGCCGCATCGCGCCGCAAGTCGTGCTCCTGCAGACTCTGCGCCTGGCGCCGCATGACGGCGGCGCGCTCGTGCTGCCCCAGGCGCTCGAGCACCTGCGCCAGGTGCTGCCAGGCCAGTGCATTCAAGGGATCGAGCAGGCAGGCCTGTTCCAGCGCCGGCAGGGCCAGCGCGTCGCGGCCGCTCAGGGCATACGCATGACCCAGGTTGCTGAACAAATAAGCCTGCTGCGGGCGCGGCGTGCCCGCCTCCTGCGTCAGGGCCAGCCAGTGGGCGATCGCCGCCGCATGCTCGCCCCGCTGCGCGTGCAGCACGGCCAGGCCGTTGCGCGCATGCACGTGGCGCGGCGCACTGCGCAAGGCCAGTTCATAGGCCGCTTGCGCGGCGGGCAGATCGCCCGCGTCGAAATGCCGGCGCCCCGCCACGTAGGCGGCATCGGCGTCGGACGGCGGCGCCAGCAGCGGCGCGTGCGCCACGTGGCTGGCACAGGCGCCCAGCGCCAGGCAGGCACTGGCGGCGGCCAGGCGGGAAATCGTCAAGCGCATGGTGGCTCCTTTCAGCGGTTGGCCATGGCCGGCACGAGCACGCGATAGACTTCGATCACGGCCGGTCCCATGAGCACCAGCATGAGGGTGGGAAAGACGCAAAAAATCAGGGGGAACAGCAGTTTCAGGGCGATCTTCGCCGCCGCTTCCTCGGCCAGCAGGCTGCGCTTGCCGCGCAGGTTTTCCGAATGCACGCGCAGCGAGTCGCCCATGCTGGTGCCGAAGCGCTCCGACTGGATCAGCATGGCGACGAGGGTGTCGACGTCTTCCACGCCGCTGCGCAGGGCCAGGTTGCGCAGCGCCTTTTCCTTGGAAAAGCCGGCGCGCATTTCCATCAGCACCAGCTGCAATTCCTGCGCCAGCACCATGCTCTTGATGTGGATCTCGCCCGACACCTTCACCAGCGCGCGCTCCAGGCTCAGGCCCGCCTCCACGCACACCGTCAGCAGGTCCAGCGCGTCGGGGATGTTTTCAAAGATGTCGCGCTGGCGCCGCCTGGCCGTGCTGGCCAGGACCAGGTTCGGCAGGTAATAGCCGACGGTGGCGCTGACGCACAGCAGCAACAGCAGCACGCTGCGCAGCTGCGCCGCCATGGCGCTGGCCGCGTACAGCCCCAGCGCGGTGGGAAACAGCAGGGCCAGCACGGTTTTCGCCGCGAAGTACAGGGCCGGCGCGCTGGCCTGGCGCCAGCCGGCGTTCATGAAGCGCGTGCGCAGCGGCGAGCGCTCCCAGCCCTCTTCCGGCAGCGACAATTTGCTGAACGGCTGCGCCACGCGGGCCACGCGCTCGACCCAGCCATTTTCCACCACCACGTCGCTGGCGGCAGGCGCCGTGGCGCCGAACAGGCGCTGGCGCAGGGCACTGGGGAAGAAGATCAGCCACGCCAGCAGGGCCAGCGCCACCACCACGGCGAAGACGATCAGCAGGAACAGCAGTTGCGAACCGGTCATGATGTGTTTCCTCTCTCATCGGGGGCGCCCTCAGATGCGGATGCGGATCACCTTGCGCATCCAGACGACGCCCAGCGCCACCATGCCGGCCGCGTACCACAGCAATTTGATGCCGCTGGGGTCCGTCCACAGCAGGCGGATGTATTGCGGATTGACGACCGTCATGACGCCGATCATCACCACCGGCATCAGGCCCAGCACCCAGGCCGACATGCGCCCCTCGGCCGACAGCACGCGCACCTGTCCCAGCAGTTTCAGGCGGGCGCGGATGATGCGGGCGATGCTGACCAGCACCTCGGCCAGGTTGCCCCCCGATTCGCGCTGCACCAGCACGGCGATGACGAGGTAGCGCAAGTCCGTCAGCGGAATGCGCGCGGCCAGGTTCTGCAGCGCCTCGTTCATCGGCACGCCGTAATTGATCTCTTCGTGCGCCATCTTGAATTCGCCGCTGATCGGTTCGTTGAGTTCATCCCCCACCATCTGCAGCACGTTGGAAAACGAGTGCCCGGCCCGCAGCGCGCGGGCGAGGAAATCGGCCGCCTCCGGCAGCTGCGCCTCGATCTTCTGCAGCCGCGCCGCGCGCGCCCGCAGCACGAGCAGGAGCGGCCCGCCGCCCGCCACGCCCAGCAGCAGCAAGGCGCCCGGCACCGGCATGGGCCAGGCGGCCAGCAGCAGCAGGGCCGCCAGCAGCAGGCCGCCGGCGCCGCAGAGGAACTGCGCCACCGACCAGGACAGGCCCGATTGCAGCAGCAGGCGGTCCAGCTGCGCCGCCTGCGGCACGCGCCGCAGCAGCCGCTCCAGGCCAGGCGCCTGCGCATAGCGGCGCTGCTTGAGGATGGAGACGCGCTCGCCGCCCGCCTCGCCGCGCGCCGCCATCAGGCGCAAGCGCCGGTTGATGCGCCGCGCCGCGCTGCCATGCGTGCCCGACCACCACAGCCACGCCCCTTCCACCAGCAGGATGCAGGCGGCAAACAGCAGCACGGCAAAACCGTAGAACACGAGGTCCATGACACCTCCATCAAACACATAGTCAAACTGCCGCGGGCGGACGTGATGTGCGGCCGGGAAGCGCAGCGGTGCTTTGCCACAGCGGGCATCCAAGGCCGCAAGGCGCGCCGCGCAGCCGGTGTTTCATTCGTAGATGCGGTCCGGGTCGAACACCGTGTCCGGCACGGGCGCGCCGAACATGCGCAGGCGTTCCGTAAAGCGGGGCCGCACGCCGGTGGCGCAGAAGTGGCCCAGCACCTTGCCCGCGGCATCGACGCCCGTCTGCTCGAAGCGGAAGATTTCATGCATGGCGATGATGTCGCCTTCCATGCCCGTCACTTCCTGCAGGCTGACCAGCTTGCGCGCGCCATCCGTCAAGCGCGACACCTGCATCACCACCGTCACGGCGGAACAGATCTGCTGGCGCGTGGCGCGCGGCGTCAGGTTCACATTGGCCATGCCGACCATGTTTTCCAGCCGCGCCAGTGCGTCGCGCGCCGTGTTCGAGTGGATCGTCGCCAGCGATCCCTCGTGGCCCGTGTTCATCGCCTGCAGCATGTCGAGCGCCTCGGCGCCGCGCACCTCGCCCAGGATGATGCGGTCGGGGCGCATGCGCAGGGCGTTGCGCACCAGCGCGCGCTGGCTCACCTCGCCCTTGCCCTCGATGTTGGGCGGGCGCGTTTCCAGGCGCACCACGTGCGGCTGGCGCAGCGCCAGTTCGGCCGCATCCTCGATGGTGACGATGCGCTCGCTGCCGGGGATGAAGGCCGACAGCACGTTGAGCAAGGTCGTCTTGCCGCTGCCCGTGCCGCCCGAGATCAGGATGTTGACCTTGGCTTGCCCCAGCGCCTGCAGCACCTGCACCATGGGCGGCGTCAGGCTCTTGTAGTCAAGCAGGTTGGCGATGCTCAAAGGCTGCACGGCGAAGCGGCGGATGGACAAAATCGGTCCATCGACGGCCAGCGGCGGGATGATGGCATTCACGCGCGAGCCGTCCGGCAGGCGCGCGTCGACCATCGGACTCGATTCATCGACGCGCCTGCCCACGCGCGAGACGATCTTTTCGATGATCTTCATCAGGTGCGCATTGTCGTGAAAGGTCACGTCCGTCAGCTGCAGCCGCCCGCCCCGCTCCACATACACCTTGTCGCAGGTATTGACGAGGATATCGGACACGCTGGCGTCGGCCAGCAGGGGTTCCAGCGGGCCGAAGCCCAGCATCTCGTGCTGGATGTCGAGCACCAGGCTATGCCGCTCGTGCTGGTTCAGCACGATGCGCTCTTCCTCGATCACGCGCTGCACCAGCAGCGCCAGCTCGTGCTTGAACTGTTCCGCCGTCAGGCGCTTCAGCCGTTCCAGGTCGATACGGTCGAGTATCGTCTGGTGCATGGTCTTTTTCAGTTCCTGGTAGGCGTGCAGCGCCAGCGCCCCCTGCCCGTTGCTGGCGGGGCGTGCCGTTTCATTTGCCGCCAGGCGTTCGCGTAAAGTCATCTCGGCTCCCATGATGGCTCCCGGCGGGAGCCTTGTGCAGTACCTGCGCCTGCCGTGCCTAGGCTTCGCTACGGCTGAACAGGCGGTCGAACAGGCCGCGGCTTTCCGTCACGCGGCGCGCCGTCACCAGTTCCACCAGCTCGGCCAGGCTGCGCGCCACGGCGCTGGTGCGCGACAGCTGCAGCAGCGGAATGCCCTGGTTGACGGAATCGGTGGCGGCCAGGTAATCGTTGGGCACCGTGTGCACCACTTCCGCGCCCAGCGCCTGTTCCAGGTCGGCCAGGCGCAGGCGCCCGCCCTTTTCATAGCGGTTGACGATCAGGCGCAGGCGCTCGCCCGGATAGCCGAGCGAACGGAAGATGTCGAGCAGGCGGCGCCCGTCGCGGATGTCGGGCAGGGCCAGCTGCAGCACCGGATAGATGGCGTCGGCGTTGTCGAGCGCGCGCAGCGACAGGGCATCGATCTGGCGCCCCACGTCGAGCACGATGTAATCGTAGTGCTGGCGCGCCACGGCGAGGATGCGGTCCATGTGCTCGGGCTGCATGTCGACCTTGTGCGCCGGATCGTCGGCCGCCGCCAGCACGCCGAAATTGGGCGTCACGTGCACCAGGCACGAGGCGAGGAAGGCGCCGTCCATGCGCGCGATCTGCGCGCAGATGTCGGACAGGGTCATGGCCGGCTTCTGGTCCGAGACGTACAAGGTGGCGTCGCCGAACTGGCCGTGCAGGTCGATCAGCAGCACCTTGCAGCCGGCCAGGCTGGCCAGCGCGTAGGAAAAATTCGTCGACAAAAACGTGGCGCCGCTGCCGCCCTTGCACGAGATGAAGGCGAGGACTTTACCGTCGCGCATCTGCGTCACGCCGGCCTGGATATCGACCCGGTCCATCGCCTCGTGGAAGGCCTTGTGCACCAGCGGCAGCTGCAGCACTTCGCGCATGCCGGCGCGCATGGCGCGGATCAGCACATCCTGCTGCTGGCCGCGCGTGAGCAGCATCAGCACGGCCAGCGGATACTGGCGCGCCAGCCGTTCCAGCAGGTCGGCCTCGTCGGCTTCGATGCCGCTGGCGTCGACGATCACCAGCTCCGGCGCCTCGGGCAGCATGCGCTCGACGGCGTCGCGCAGGCCGCCGCGCCGCTCCAGCAGGCGCAGCACGGGCATGCGCGCCGCGCCCTGCGCGGCGATTTCATCGTGCAGGCTGGCGTCGCGGCTAATCATCAAGGCTTTCATCGCACTTCCTCGCTTCCTTCAGGTCAACACGTTCGGCTGCGCCCGGCCAGCGGCGCCCATTCAGGGACAGAAATCCGGATTGTCCGGATAGCCCAGCGACTCGGCCACCGCCATGGTGGCGCCGCTGGGCAAGCGCACGGCGCCCGCGCCGGAGGGAAACATCACCCCCAGCAAGGGCAGCATGGGCCGGTACGGCACGCTGTCGCAGCGCCCGCCGTCGCCGGGCAGGCACAGGCGCGCGCGCACGAAGCGGATGCAGCTGGCGCCATGCGGATCGTTCAGGCAATTGATGCGGTTGCGCTGCGGGCAGCCCGGCATCACCGTCACCGGCAGCGCGGCCAGGGCGGCGCCGCTGGCGCCCTGCGACAGGTAGTCGATGCGCACGTGGGCGTCGCTGATGCCGCCGCCCAGCGGCAAGGTGCCGGGCGTGGCGCGCAGCACGGCGCGCGTGCGCACGGCTTGCAGGGCGGCGACGTTGCTGAAGTCGGTGACGGCGGCATCGTGCGCCGCGCGCCGGGTGATCTCGTGCACCATGTGCCACACGTACACGGCGCGCGCCAGTTCCAGCATGGCGAATACGAAGAAAAAGAACAGCAGCGCCAGCATGGCGAACTCGACGGCGAAGACGCCGCCCTGGCGCTGCCGGCGCGGGAGCAGGTTAATTAACATAGCGCAAGGTCGCGTTGGCACGCACGGGGATGGGCGCCAGCTGCGGCAGCCACTTGCGCGTCAGCTCGGGCAGGAAATCAACGGGCATGTCCACGGCCACCTTGATGCGCACCTGCAGCGGCGGCGTTGCATAGGTCCCGCAACCGTAGGAATCATCGGCATACACGCATTCCACGACGACCCTGGCAGCCTCCATTTGCGGCCAGCTTTCCGCCATGGCATCGGCCACCATCTGCCGGGCAAACGCGACACCCTGGCTGGCCGTGCCGATGCTGGCCATCTGCGGCAGCGGCATGGTGGCCAGGTAGCGCGCCGCATCGTGGGTACTTTTCTGCAGGGCCGTGTACACCAGCAGCGCGCGGCCGAACAGCAGCACGAAGGGCAGCAGCCCCATGAAAAACAGCAGGATCAGGGCCAGCTCGATGGCGGCGACACCGCCCTGGCGGCATGGCGCGCGGCTGCGGGGCATCATGGCAGCAGCTCCGCGGGACCGAGCAGCGCGCCCTCGGCCACCAGGCCCGCAAATTCGGCGCTCAGCACGCCATTCGTGGCCGGCGCCGTCATGAAGAAGCGGCCGATGCCGCGCACCTGCGCCAGCACGTCGCTGCCGGCCGGCACGGGACAGGCCAGCAGCGCGATGTGCAGCAGGCGCCGCTGCGCCATGCCCGTGTTGCCCGTCGGCGCCGTCTGGTAGGCCAGCGTCAGGTAGGGCGACTTATCGGTGGGATAGCTGGACTTGGCGGCCGGCGCGGCAGGCAGGGCCGGATACAGCTTGGCCCAGTCGCTGGTGGCAAACGGCAGGTAGCCGCCGGCGGGCTTGACGCTGCTGTACTTGGCCGCCCTGGCGAACGACCACAGCGGTCCATAGCTGCCGACGCCGGGCGGGGTCGCGTTCGATTCCGGATCGGCCACGGACAGCAGCGGATTGCCCGTGCTCAGGGCGCTGGGCGCGTCGGGCGCATTCGTCATCCACCAGTTGCTGGCCGTATTCGGGTAGGCGCGGATATTCGTGTCGGGCGGCGCCGTGACGGGATGGCAGCCGCTGCCCGCATGCTGGTTGAAACGCGCATTGAAAGCTGGCCACAGCGCGGCGGGAAAGGGCCGGTGCACGTGCACGGCGGCGCTGCCGATGCGCGGGTACAGCACCGTGCCGCTGCAGACAAACGGCAGCACGCTGGCATCGCCCACCTCCATCGCGGGGCCCAGCACGCCCGGCTGGCCCAGCGGATTGAGGATGAAATGTTCGGGCGCCGGGCCGTGCGGATTGAGCTTCAACAAGTTATACGCCACGCCGCGGCGAAAGCCGTACTCCAGCAGCTCGACGGCCGGCAGCAGCGCCGCATTCGTGCGCGGGCTGGCCGGGCTGGCCGACAAGGCGCAGATGGCCAGCGGCGTCAGGTGCAGGCTGGTACGGCCCGCCACGGCGCGCGCGCCCGTGTCGAGCGTGCGCAGGGCCGGCGACCAGGCGCCCAGGAACGCCGTCGCCACCCGCCCCAGCGACGGTGCATTGGCCTGCGTATCGATGCGCACGAACAGCGCCGTGGCGGCATCGGGCACGCTGCCCGCCGCATGCCACGCGCTGGCGGGCGCGTCCGGTGCGCTGGCGAAACGGATACTGGCGTCCGACAGGGTGGCGCCCTCCATGCGGCGGCGCCACGCGCTCTTGTCGGCCGCACTGTGCTTGGCCTTGTCCACGGCAGCGAGCAAGCCTTCGGGCGTGCCCACCAGTTCGGCGGCTGCCGCCAGCGCCGCGTTGTCGGCCAGGTTCTGCAATTCCGTCTTGCGGCCGATGACTTGCCCCACGTCGAGCGCCAGGCCGATAAAGCCCAGCACCAGGATGAGCAGGATGGAAAAGGCGATCAGCATCGCCCCGCGCTGGCGGCGTCTATTTTCCATTGCCGCTCCCCAGCATGAACTGCACCGGCGGCAGGGCTTGCCCGTTCGGCTCGGCAAACGAGGCGCGGTAGCGCTGCATGACGGCCTGCGCGCTGGGGCCGTCGAGGCCGTCTGCCGGCGCGCGGCGCGCGGCGCTGGCCGGATAGCGCACCTGCTGCGCCATGGCCAGACGCACGGCGTCGCCAAAACGCTGGTCCAGCTGGGGCGTGCTGCTGTGCGCGCAGGCGGCCAGCTGCAGCGCGGCCAGCAGCGCGGCCAGGCGCCGCAGCGAGGTCACAAGCGATGTCGGCATGGCGTGTCTCCCGGTCTCATGGCAAGGCGATCATTTCAACTCGAAGCCGCCGTCCACGCGCGGCGCGGGCACGGCGGGCGCGGCCAGCGGCAGCGTCCCTTCCATCTTGCCGCCCAACAGCAGCTGCGTGCGCGACGGCGGCGCCAGCTGCGCCGTCGGCAGCACGGCCTCGGCGGGCAAGGGTTTCACCAGGTGGGCGGTGATGACGAACAGCAGCTCCGTGCGGTCGTGCTGGAAATCCGTGCTGCGAAACAAGGCGCCGAGGATGGGCACTTCGCTGAGCCACGGCACGCCCGTGATGTTGCTCACCTGGTTGTTCTTGATCAAGCCGCCGATGGCGTAGCTCTGGCCGTCATACAGCTGTACCGTGGTCGAGGCGCGCCGCGTGGTAATCACGGGCAGGATCGAGCGGCCGCTGACGCCGGCGGCGGAAATGCCCACGCCTTCGCGCGACAGTTCCGACACTTCCGGCGCCACCTTCAGATTGATGCGCCCGCCCGACAGCACGGTGGGCGTGAAGCGCAGGCCGACGCCATATTCGCGCTCTTCCAGCGTGATCTTGTTGTTGTCCTGGCCGACGGGAATGAAGATCTTGCCGCCGGCCAAAAAGCTGCCTTCCTGCCCGCTGATCGCCATCACCGTCGGCTCGGCCAAGATGCGCACCAGACCATCCTGCTTCTGCGCCTCGATGGTCAGCTGCTGGCCATTCGACTTGCGCACGTCGAGCAAGCCGTTGGCCGTGCCGCTCAAGAAATTCGACAGCAGGGTGGTGGCCCAGCTGCCCGAGGCGAAGCGCAAGGTGGCGCCCACTTCCAGCCGCTCCAGCAGGGACTTCGACACTTCGGCGATCTGCACGGCCAGCATCACCTGCTGCGGCGCGCTGACGTCGAGCATATTGATGATGCGGCTGCCCGCGCCGCCCGCGCCGCCGGGGGCAGCGGCCGCGACCGGCAAGGCGGCGCCGTCGGCGGGCTTGGGCAGCGCCAGCGGCACCGTGGCGCGGCGCACGTAGGCGTGCGCCAGTTCGGTGGCGCGCAGCACCGCGCCCGCATCCTGCACCGTGCCCGACAGCACCAGGGTATCGGCCACGGCCGTGACGCGGATGGCTTTTTCTTCCGGCATCAGGGCCGCCAGGGTCATTTGCAGGCCGGCCGGGTCCATGCTGACGCTGACGTTGACGACGCTGCAGGCGCCACTCTTGCCCTGGATAATCATGTTCGTGCTACCCACGTCGACGCCCACCACGTACAAGGTGTCGGGCGCCACCAGCATGGCTTGCAGCACGGCCGGATTGCCGACGCTGCGGGCCAGCACGGCCTCGGGCAGGCGCAGCATGCTCGACTTGCCCACGTGCAGCTGCAAGTTGCCGGGCGTGGCCGCTTCGCCGCCGCAACGGGGGCCGGGTTCGGCCGCGGCGCCGGCGAGCGGCAGCAGGCAGCATAAAGTCAGCAGGGCGCGGTTCATGAGCGTGTCCATGGTTGATCCGGGGCGGAAAGCTAGAAACATTCGCGCGACTGGCGCGTCCCATCGATGACGCCGCTGCACTGGCGCGGCGGCTCCGGCGGCGCCTTCGCCACGCGCACGGGACGCGGCGCCACGGGCACGGCGGCCGCAGGTGGCGCGGCCGGTGCCGGGTCGGCGTCGTGCGGCCCGCCCAGCAGGGTCAGCTTGGTGGCGCCCGCCGTCACGCCCGGCTGCGGGTCGACCTGGTTGCGCAGCACCAGCGACAGGCTGCCCACGCTGCGCGCCAGGTCCAGGTTTTCCGCCTGTTCCGGCGTCACTTCCAGGGTCACCGCATTGACGACGCGCGGCTTGGTCTCGTCGCGCCCCACTTCCTGCGCCACGGCCAGCACGAGGATGCGTTCGAGGACGATCTTGGAAATGTTGCGGCTCTGGGGAAAGGCGCGGTCGCCGGCATCCTGCTGCGTGCTGACGATGATGTCGACATAGTTGCCCGGCAGGGCGAAGCCGGCCACGCCGATCACGTCGTTGACGCGCACGGTGATGGCGCGCCGCCCTTCCGTGATCAGGGCCGACAGGCCGCCCAGGGTGCCGGCCGGCGCCAGCTTGGCTTCGCTCAGCGGCTCGCCGCGCAGCACGCTCGTCTTCAGCACCCGTCCCGCCAGCGGTGCCGGGTCTGGCAGCGCGCCCTGCGGCAGGCTTTCCGCCGGCCATTCGGCCAGGCGCAGCATCTCGGGCGTCAGGCGCTGTCCCAGGTTGACATCGCTGGCGGCGACGACGATCTTGCCCTTGCCGGCAGGCGTCTGGCGCAGCAGCCAGTGCGAGGCCAGCAGCACGGCCAGCAGGCCCAGCACGATTGCCATGGCCATCATCAGCAGGGCGCGGCGGTCTTTCATGCGATACGCTCGCACAGGCTGGCAGCCGGCATGTCGCAGCTGGCAAACAGGCTGTTCCACGCCTGCTCCAGCGTGGCCACCGTCAGGCACGCCTCGCTGCCGGCAAAGCCGGCGAAATCGGCGATGCGCGCCAGCAGTTCGCGGGGATAACTGGCCAGCAGGGGCCGCCCCTGCGCGCCATGCAGCTGCATCAAATGATTGAGGACCAGTTCGTCAAAGGCGATCTCCGCCAGCCGGCACTGCTGGCGGAACAGGGCGCGATAGGCGCCGTCGCCCAGCGGCCCCACCTGCACCTTGTAGCCGATGCGGCGCAGCAGGGAGGCGTCCAACAGCTCGCCCGGCGCCATGCTGGTCGCCAGCACGAGAGCGCTGTCGAACGGCATGCTGATCTGCATGCCGCCTGGCAAGCCCAACTGGTCGACGCCGCGCGCCAGCGGCTGCATCAGCCGCGTCAGCAGTTCCGGCGCGCCGAGGCGCTGGCGGCCCAGGTCATCGATGATCAGCATGCCGTTATTCGCCCGCACATGGGATGGCGCCTGGTAGCAGCCGCCGCTGGCGTCCTGGCGCAGTTCCAGCATGCCCGCGTCGAGCTCGGCGCCCACGTGGATCACGGGACGCTGGCACAGCACCCAGCGGATGTCCGTGCTGCGCCGCTCCAGCGCCTGGCGCGCATGGCTGACGTGCTGCGGCGCCGGCGGCAGGTGCTGCGCCGCATCGTACAGCTGGATGATGTCCTGGCCGACGACGATGGCGTAGGGCACGGCGACCAGGCCGTGCAGCAATTGTCCCAGTTGCAGCGCCAGGGTCGACTTGCCGCTGCCGGGCGGGCCGTACAGCAGCAGCGAACGCCCCGAATGCAGGGCCGCGCCCACCAGGTCGAGCATGCCCGGCCCCGCGTGGGCGCCACCGAGCACGGCCGCCAGGTCGTCGCTGGCGACGCGCTGCGCCTGTGCCTGCCACGACTGGCGCGCCACCATGGCGCGGTAGGCGTCCAGGGTGACGGGCGCGGCGCCGATGTAGGCGCAGCGCTCGATGAAGGCACTGGCGCGCTGCTTGCCCGCGCCCGTCAGCTGGTATTGCACGTCGATCTCGGACTCGCCGCGCCAAGCCACTTCCGCCATCTGTTCCGTGACCATAAAATCGATGACTTCGCGCAAGACATTGATCGACAGGCGCAAGCGCGTGGTCAGCACGGACAGGTGCGTCTTGCCGCTCACAAACATGAGCTTGGCGATCAGCTCGACCACCAGCTGGCGCTCCAGGCCCGTCTCGCGCAGGCTCTTCGGCTGCGGCGGGAGGGGCGGCATCAGGTTCGCGTCGGCGGGGCGCGGCATACTTTCGGTGGTGAAATAGTCGACCTCGGTCATGCTTTGTCTCCAAGCCGGTTAAGACTGCATTGCACAGATTTCATTCTAGCGAGCGGGGACCGGCGCCCATTGATCAAGAGCAATGAATACTACTCAGAAATACTGGCGTCCCTGCACGGCCAGGCTGCCCAGCGCGATGGCCAGTCCGTAGGGCATGTTGCCCACGCTGGCATGGCTGGCCAGCGCGGCGGGCGCCAGGGGAATGCCGGCCGTGCGCGCAATCATCGGCCACAGCAGCTGGCGCAGATTGCGCAGGCAGGCGCGCCACTTGCCCTGATACGTGATCATCAGCACGGCCATCAGGCCGCCCAGCACAAAGGTGGCAAAACAGATCTGCAGCACGGGCCAGGGGCCGGCGAACGCTCCCACCATGGCGATCAGCTTGACGTCGCCGGCGGCCATGCCGCGCAACACGTACAAGGGCAGGAAGAGGAAAAATCCCGTGGCCATGCCGCCCAGCCACAGCGGCAGCACTTGTTGCGGCCACAGCCACAGATGCAGGGCCAGCGCGGCAAGGATGCCGGACAGCACCAGGGCATTCGGGATCTTGCGGCGGATCAAATCACTGACGGCAGCGGCCGTCACGAAGCACAGCAACAGCAGGTCGCACAAGGCAGTTGCAGGCATGGCATCCTCCCGAAAAAAACCCGCTGCCGGCCGGCCGGCAACGGGCACCCGCTTAGGGCGTCAACACCAGGTTCGACGAAATGTCGGTGAGGACGGCCAGCAGATTGGTCTTGATCAGCAAGAAACCGGCAGTGATGGCGGTGGCCATCAATGCCGCAATCAAGCCGTATTCGATTGCCGTAATGCCATCCTCATCCTTGACAAACTGCTGTACTGCCGACAGGAAGGTATGCATGACAAGCTCCCAAAAGTGAATCACAAGTCCCTGGCGCAATCGGGTGTGAAACATTGCCCTTTCCTGCTAATATGTTTCCTGCCGTAAATTTCTGCGCCATTACAGTGACTATAAAGCGCCTGCGTTTTGGCAAATTGACGCGTCACAAGTTTCCATATGGAAATTATCAAACCTTGTTGAAATGACGGATACCGCCAACAGATGTTGCGGTGAAGATTGAAAGCCTTCGTCAGGGCAAGTTTTTTGCAACGCCATGCAGCAATCTCATGTATTTACATGAAATATTGCATACGTTAATTGCCTATTAGGCAAAAAGACATTATCCTGCTTAGCTCTTCTTTGGAATGGCCTCTCGCCCAGCGGTACAGTGCGTCATGCCACCAAATAAATCTTGGCTTCTTGTAGACGGACGCGAACATGCTCTTGCTTGATGCAATGCTGGTATGACGACACTTGTGTGACTACTTTCCAGAGAACGACAATGGATTCCCTACTGAAACACATGGTGGACATGACGGGGCACCGCGATCACACGATGCTCGACATTTCCGTGATCTCGGCGGTGCAGGAACTCGCTTCCGCATCGCAGACCCGTGTGCTGGCCCTGAACACCGTGCGTGGCCAGGTGTTCGTGCGGTCGCGGGCCATCATTGTGGCGGGCAGCGTTGCCCGCATGGAAGACACCAGCGACGCCACCATGCCGGGCGAGCCACTGTCGGACTACCCGGCGCTGGCCGCCTGCATCGCGCGCCACGAGGCGAGCGCCGATACCCTGTGCGCCGACGGCCGCCACCTGCTTTGGCTGCCCATCTGGATCGGCGACCAGGTCACCACCTGCCTGGAAATCACCAACCCCACGCCCTACACGGGCGCCACCATCCAGGTCATCGGCGGCATCGTCAGCGTCTACCGCAATTTCCAGAACCTGCTCGACTACAGCGAGCGCGATTCGCTCACCGGCTTGTTGAACCGCAAGACCTTCGACGACCAGCTGGCAAAGATCCTGCAAAGCCGCGGCGAGCCGGAAGCGGACAAGCCGCGCCCTGCCGAGGAAGAGCGGCGCCACCATTCCGATACGGAACGCCAGTGGCTGGCCGTGATCGACGTCGACCATTTCAAGCTCGTCAACGACAAGTTCGGCCATCTGTACGGCGATGAAGTGCTGATCCTGATCGCCAACCAGCTGCAATCGTCGTTCCGCTCGCAGGACCGCATCTTCCGCTTCGGCGGCGAGGAATTCGTCGTGCTGCTGCGCTCGATCACCCTGGAAAATGCGCAAAAGATCATCGACCGCTTCCGCACCAACGTGGAAGCGCACGACTTCCCGCAAGTGGGCAGAGTCACCGTCAGCGTGGGCTACGTCAGCATCAACGCCTACGAGGCGCCCGTCATCATCCTGGGCCGCGCCGACCAGGCGCTGTACTACGCGAAAAGCCATGGCCGCAACCTGGCCTGCCACTACGATGAACTGGTGGCAAAGGGCATGCTCACCACCATCGCCTCGAACGATACGGCAGAGTTTTTCTAGGCATCCGCCAGCGAGAGAAAGCGCATGGGATCGACCTGCCACTTGGCCGCCGACTCATGGCCGACGATCTTGTCGGCGCCGCCAAAGCCGAAGCCGCGCGACAGGTCGACCGTTTCCGGCTTGATGTAGGTCTTGCTCTTCGTACTGAAGAACACGTTCACTTTCGGCGCCAGCAGATTGCTTTCGTGCGCCTCGACGACGACGGCCAGGCGGCCCGATTCCAGCATCACCATGGTGCCGACCGGATAGATACCCACGCAGCGCATGAAGTCCTGGGCAAACACGGGATTGAAGTGGAATTTGCTCCATTCATAGATCTTGCGCAAGGCTTCGGCGGCGGGAATGCCCTTGTGGTAGCTGCGGTCCGACGTCAGCGCGTCATACACGTCGACGATGGCGGCCATCTGCGCCAGCTCGCCGATGGCGTCGCCGGCCAGCTGGTCCGGATAGCCGCTGCCGTCGCGCCGTTCGTGGTGGTGCAGGGTGATGTCGAGCGGAATCGGCCCCACCTCGGGCGACTGGCGCAGGATCTCGTAGCCGTCGCGCGGATGGCGCTTGATCTGGGCAAACTCTTCCGCACTCAAGGGGCCAGGTTTGTTCAGCACGCTATCGGGCACCAGCGCCTTGCCCGTGTCGTGCAGCAAGCCGCCCAGGCCCGCCTGGTGCGTGGCAGCCGCCTCCAGTCCCCGCGAGCGGCAAAACGCCACCAGCAGCGCGCACACGCTGACGGAATGCAGGAAAGTGTAATCATCCTTGTTCTTGATGCGCAGCAAACCGACGAGGGCGCCGGGATTGCGCAGGATCGATTCGGTGATATCTTGCACGGTGTGCTGCACGCGGTCGAGTTCGACGGCCTTGCCCAGGCGCACGTCGGCCATCACTGAACGCACCAGGCTGGCCGCCTGCCGCCGCACCTGGGTGGCGCGCGCCAGCTCCATGCCCAGCGAGACGCGCGTGACCACTTGCGGCGCGCTGGCGATCTGCACCAGCTCGCGTTCCGTCTCCGCCTTGGCCTGCGCCACGGTGGGCGCATCCTGCACGTCGAGACCCTTGCCGCTGTCGATCACCACGTCGTGGATGCCGGACTGGATGATCTTGCGAATTTCATCCTCGCTGCGCAACAGGAAACGGTTGCGCACGAAGGGATGCGTCATCCAGTCACAGCTGAGGTCATGGATGTACATGCCCACTTTTAATTGCGAGGAATCAACTTTCTTGAGCATGCTGTCATCCCACAAATACGCGGCTGGAGCACCGGAGGCGCTAGAATGAGTATAACAAAATTGTTATTCTGCTGGCCGCGTTCGGCGCTGCGGCGCAACAGCCTGTTTTTTCCATTCACCGCTCCGTTGCCGGCGCACTTGCCGGGCCGCGGCGCACACCGCTACTGGAACCCATGGAACTGCGCCAATTACGCTACTTTGTTGCCATCGTCGACCACGGCTCGCTGTCGCGCGCGGCCCTGACCTTGCACGTGGCGCAGCCGGCCCTGACGCAGCAGCTGCGCCAGCTGGAAGAGGAACTGGGCGTGCAGCTGCTGCACCGCTCGGCCCAGGGCGTGCTCAGCACGGACGCGGGCAAGGTATTCTACGAACACGCGCAAGCCATCCTGAAACAGGTGGCCGACGCCCGCTCGGCCGTCACGCAAAGCGCCACGCGGCCGTCTGGCAATGTCACCCTGGGCTTGCCCCACAGCATCTCCGGCGCCCTGGCCCTGCCTTTGCTGCTGGCCGCGCGCGAACGCTACCCCGAAATCACGCTGCAGCTGACGGAAGAAATCACGGGCAACCTGAACGAACAGCTCAAATCGGGCCGCATCAACCTGGCCGTGCTGTTCGACGATGGCCAGCTCGCGCCCTTTGCCTGCAGCCCCCTGGTGGAAGAAGAGATGCGCTTCATTTGCCGCAGCGATTCGCCGTTCGCCCCCGCCGGCAAGGACATCGCGTTCCAGCAAGCCTTGGCCGCCACCCTGATCCTGCCGGGCCTGCAGCATGGCGTGCGTCCCCGCATCGACAGCCGCGCCCGCGCACTGGGCCTGGCGGCGGCCAACGTGATCGAGATCAACTCGATCGCCATTTTGAAATCGGCCTTGCTGGCCGGCATGGGCGCCACCATCCTGCCCGCCGCGCCCCTGCTGGCGGAACTGGAGAATGGCAGCATGCGCAGCTACGCCATCCACAGCCCTGCCCTGTCGCGCACGGTAGCGCTGTGCGCCTCGAAAAACATTCCTCTTACAAATGCAGGCAACGCCGTGAAAAATCTCGTGCTGCAGGTGGCCGCCGAGCTGTGCCACAGCGGCCAGTGGGTGGGCGCCCACATGCTTCCCGCTACGTCATAAGTATTTCTTATACCACCATCGTCAAAGCGTATTTGCCCCTTCTTCTTCCCCGTTCTACACTGACCACGTTAACTATTTTAAATTTAAAATAGTTATGTGCCGCCCACATGCGGCCATCCCGTCTGCACAGTGCGCGCCTTACCGGGCGCGTCCCTGGTACAGCCGCTATCTGAAACACCCTTTTGGAGACAGCCATGTCCGTGACCACGGAAAACGGCTCCGCAGCGTTCGCTAGAAACGCCGGTGCCGCGCCATCTACGCCCCCCGACACATCCCGCTTGACCACCGTCAGCCTCGACGACAAATACACGGCCACTTCCGGCGCCATCTTCCTGTCCGGCATCCAGGCCCTCGTGCGCCTGCCCATGATGCAGCGCCTGCGCGACCAGGCCGCCGGCCTGAACACGGCCGGCTTCATTTCCGGCTACCGCGGTTCGCCCCTGGGCGGCCTCGATGAAAACCTGTGGAAAGCCAAGAAGCAGCTGGAAGCGCACCACGTGCAGTTCGTGCCCGGCGTCAACGAAGACTTGGCGGCCACGGCCGTCTGGGGTTCGCAGCAGGTCGACCTGATCGGCCCGGCCAAGTACGACGGCGTCTTCGCCATGTGGTACGGCAAGGGCCCGGGCGTGGACCGCTGCGGCGATGTCTTCAAGCACATGAACCATGCGGGCACATCCAAACTGGGCGGCGTGCTGCTGGTGGCCGGCGACGACCATGGCGCATACTCATCGACCCTGCCGCACCAGTCCGACCACCTGTTCTCCGCCTCGATGATCCCCGTCCTGTATCCCTGCAATGTGCAGGAATACCTGGACCTGGGCATCCACGGCTGGGCCATGTCGCGCTTTTCCGGCTGCACGGTGGCCTTCAAGGCCCTGGCCGACACGGTCGAATCGTCGGCCTCCATCGATGCCGACCCGTTCCGCGTGGAAGTCAAAATCCCGCAGGATTTCGTCATGCCCGAAGGCGGCCTGAACGCGCGCCTGTCGAGCATCCCGCTGGGCCAGCAGGCGCGCAACCAGGAAGCGCTGATGCAGGACTACAAGATCTATGCGGCCCTGGCCTACGCGCGCGAAAACAAGCTCAACCACACCACCATCGATAGCCCGAACGCCAAGCTGGGCATCATTGCGTCCGGCAAGTCCTACCTGGATGTGCTCGAAGCGCTGGAAGAGCTGGGCATCGACGAACAGATGGCGGCCGACGTGGGCATGCGCCTGTTCAAAGTCGCCATGCCGTGGCCGCTGGAACCGGACAGCGTGCGCGAGTTTGCGCAAGGTCTCGATGAAATTCTCGTGGTAGAAGAGAAGCGGCAAATCGTCGAATACCAGTTGAAAGAACAACTCTACAACTGGCGCGACGACGTGCGTCCCCGCGTCATCGGCAAGTTCGACGAAAAAGGCGAATGGGTGGCGCCGCGCGGCGAATGGCTGCTCACGTCGAAGGCGGACTTTTCGGTCTCGCAAGTGGCGCGTGTCATCGCCAGCCGCATCGCGCGCCTGATTTCCGACCCCGTCACCTGCGACCTGATCAAGGCGAGACTCAGTTTCCTCGACGCCAAGGATGCGGTCCTGAAGAAGGCCGTGAATACGCCGTTCCGCCCCGCCTTCTACTGCTCCGGCTGCCCGCACAACACCTCGACCAAGGTGCCCGACGGCAGCCTGGCGCTGGCCGGCATCGGCTGCCACGTGATGGCCACGTCGATCTATCCGGAAATGAACAAGCTGACCACGCACATGGGCGGGGAAGGCGCGCCGTGGATAGGCCAGGCCGCGTTTTCCGAACTGCCGCACGTGTTCCAGAACCTGGGCGACGGCACCTATTTTCATTCCGGCTACCTGGCCATCCGCGCCGCGCAGGCGGCCAAGGTGAATATTACCTACAAGATTCTCTACAACGACGCCGTCGCCATGACGGGCGGCCAGCCCGTGGACGGCTTGATTACCGTACCGATGATGGCGCAGCAGGTGGCCGCCGAAGGCATCGCCCGCATCGCCCTGGTGACAGAAGACTTGAGCCGCTATGCCGACCGCTCCAACCTGCCCGCCCACCTGACCTTGCACGACCGCAAGGACATGGATGCCGTGCAGCGCGAATTGCGCGAAGTACCGGGCGTGTCCGTGCTGATCTACGACCAGACCTGTGCCGCCGAAAAACGCCGGAGAAGGAAAAAAGGCGAATATCCGGACATTGCCAAACGCATGGTCATCAACGACGCCGTCTGCGAAGGTTGCGGCGATTGCGGCGTGCAGTCGAACTGCGTGTCGATCTTGCCGAAAGAGACGGAATTTGGCCGCAAGCGCACCATCGACCAATCCTCGTGCAACAAGGATTATTCGTGCGCCAAGGGTTTCTGCCCCAGCTTCGTCACCGTCGAAGGCGGCAGCCTGAAGAAAACCAAGACGGGCGCCAGTAAAGCGGGCGAGACGGACAACTTCGGCCCGCTGCCGGAACCGGTACTACCCGATTGCGACGCGCCCTACAATATCCTCATCAACGGCATCGGCGGCACGGGCGTCATCACCGTGGGTGCGCTGATGGGCATGGCGGCCCACCTGGAAGGCAAAGGCGCCTCCGTGCTGGACATGACGGGCATGTCGCAAAAGAACGGTTCCGTCACTTCGCACGTGAAAATCGCCAAATCTCCCGCGCACATCCGCGCCCAGCGCATCGCCACGGGCGAAGCGGACCTGATCCTGGGCTGCGACATGCTGACGGCCGGCGCGCAGGATGCCGTGTCGAAAATGCGTCCGGGCCGCAGCCTGGCCGTCGTCAACCTGCACGAACAGCCGCCGGGCACGTTCGCGCAGAATGCAGACTGGCAATATCCAACGGCGGAAGTGCGCCAGCTGATCGAGGAATCCGTGGGCGGCGCGAACGCGGCCGACTTCATCGACGCCACCAAACTGGCCACGGCGCTGATGGGCGACTCGATTGCCGCCAACCTGTTCATGCTCGGCTACGCCTGGCAAAAAGGCCGCATCCCGTTGACGGAAGCGGCCCTGCTGCGCGCCATCGAACTGAACGGTGTGGGCATCGAGTCGAACAAGAAAAGCTTCCTGTGGGGCCGCCGCGCCGCCGTCGACGTGCGCAAGGTGACGCAGATCGCCACGCCCACGCAAGCCATCATCGTGCAAATGCCGCAAAGCCTCGACAGCGTCATCAAGAAGCGCGTGGAATTTCTCACCGCGTATCAAAATGCCGCATATGCGGATGGTTACTTGACCCTGGTCAAACAGGTGCGCGACCGCGAGAATACCCTGGGACTGGGCCAGAAGCTGTCGATGGCCGTGGCGAAGAACTACTTCAAGTTGCTGGCCTACAAGGACGAGTACGAAGTGGCGCGGCTGTACACGGACGGGCGTTTCGTGGAACAGTTGCAGCAGCAGTTCGAGGGCAACTTCTCCGTGAAATTCAACCTGGCGCCGCCGCTGTTCGCCAAGAAGGATGCGAAAGGCCACCTCGTGAAAGCGGAGTTCGGCTCCTGGATGTGGCGCGCCTTCCAGCTGCTGGCCAAAGCCAAGGGCTTGCGCGGCGGCACCTTCGACGTCTTCGGTTATACGGCCGAGCGCAAGATGGAGCGCGCCCTGATCGTCGAATACCGCGAATTGCTGGCGGGCATGCTGGTCAACCTGACGGCGGAAAATCTGACCACCTGCGTGGAACTGGCATCCCTGCCAGAGAAAATCCGCGGCTTCGGCCACGTCAAGGAAGCGGCCGTCGCCACGTATCGCCAGGACAAGGCGAGATTGCTGGCGGTGCTGGCGCAAGGCAGCAAGAGCGCGGCGTAAGTTAGCCAGCTGGACTTGAAATAAAAACGCAGAGCCTCGGCTCTGCGTTTTTTTTATCACTCCGGGCAGCGCCCCACGGTGGCACCCGGCAGCAGCACGGGCTGCCAGATTTCCTGCAGCTTTTCCGGCGGCGTGCCGGCCAGCAGGGATTGCAGCATTTCGACCATCTTGGCGCCGGCGCGGCGCAGGTCGGGCTGGTCGATGGTGGTGACGTTGATGCCGATCAAGGTGTCTTCCACATTGCCCCAGACGATGACGGAGATGTCCTTGCCGATTTCGATGCCCGCGTCCATCAGGGCGCGCACGGCACCCACGCCGGACAGGTGGTTGTCGACGATGACGGCCGTGGGACGGGGCGAGCAGGCCAGCAATTGCTGCATGGCCTGGTAGCCGCTGCGGCGGTCGAGGGAATTGTCGAGCAGGTAGCGGGGATCGGCCTGCAAGCCCGCCTGCGCCATGCAGCGGATAAAGCTTTCCTGGCGTTCCAGCGCGAAATGCAGGTCCAGCGGCGCACTGAGCAGGGCGATGCGCTGGTGGCCGTGCGCCGCCAGGAAGGACACGGCCAGGTCTATGCCCGTGTCGTTGTCGTAGTCAAAATACGCATACGGCGCCTCGATGCGCGTGCGGCCATTCGCGACAAAGGGAAAACCCACCTTCGTCAAATACGCGATGCGCTCGTCGATCACCTTGGTGCGGCCCACCACGAGGCCGTCGACCTGGCGCCCGCGCACCATGTTTTCATACGACGGCTGTTCGTTCTGCGGCGACACGGGGGCGATGATCAGGCTCATCTTCGATGCTTCCACGGCATCGGACATGCCATTCACCACGGAAAGGAAGACGCTGTCGCCCAGGTCGCTGGGCAGCAGCGGGTAGATCATGCCCAGGACATTGGTGCGGCCGACGGCCAGGCTGCGCGCCAGCGGGTTGGGCCGGTAGCCGACTTTCTTGGCGGCGGCCAGGACGATTTCACGGGTGCGGGAATTGACTTCCGGATAGCCGTTCAACGCCCTGCTGACTGTCGTTTTCGACATGCCGAGGGCAATTGCGAGGCTCTTGAGATTCATGTGTTAACTACCTGTCTGTATGGCAAAAGAAACCAACTCTGACCGTCAATTATAGCCCAGAGCGCCAAACAAGCCCCGCAATACCGCGCATCAACATGGTAGAAAAACAACAATACATTTGCTGCATAAAACACAAGATGTGCCGGCAACCCAGGCCGGTGGCGCTCCGCCAGGGCTGGCCACGCATATCAGACTGGCGATGCTCTCCGTGGAAGCGTGCACTTACTTGCATGCAGCGCTGCGGCCACCGCCACGCTGGCGGCAGCACGCGTGGCCCGCACGATAAGATTATCAAGAAAACATAATTTACTGGAACTGTGCGAGAATTTGTCCTACTCTTGATTCAGGTAAAGATTACCTGCTGGCATGTCGCGTAGGGCATCGGCCCCGGCAGCAGCACACCGGCCTGCGTTCCTCCCGTCTGCGCACGCTTGGACCTACTTCCAAAGGTGAACAATGTGGTTACGCTAACGTCCGTCAATCAGTTGCAGGCATCGCTAGCCTCGGCGCAGCGCAGGGTCGAACAGGGCCAGAACCAGGTGCAGCGCGACAGCGAACAGCTGGCGCAAAGCCGCCAGCTGCTGGCGCGGGAGCAGGAAACCCTGAGCCAGACCCAGCGCAGCAGCCAGCAAGCCCAGGCCGAGGCACCCGCCGCCGTCAAGGCACCGCAGTTGGACCAGGCCATCAAGGTGGCCGTGCCGCAGCAAGCCGCGCCTGCCGCGCCGAAGAGCGCGCCCCAGCTGAACAGCTATGGCCAGACCCTGGGCCGCCTGATCGACGTGACGGCATAAATTACCGGAGCATTTCCTCTTCCAGCATCGCCAGCCACCATTTTTCGCCCTTCTTCGGCTGCGCCAGATCGACCGCCTCGCCCATCTGCGGCGTGGCCAGGTTGACGCCCTGTTTCGCCGCCAGGCCAGTGATGCGGTCGAACGGTTCATGCCAGGCGTGCAAGCCCAGGTCGAAAGTGCCGTTATGCACGGGCATGAGCCACTTGCCGCGCAAGTCCAGGTGGGCTTGCAGGGTTTCTTCCGGCTGCATGTGTACGTCCGGCCACAGCTTGTCGTAGGCGCCCGTCTCGATCATGGTCACGTCAAAGGGACCGTACTTGTCGCCGATCTGCTTGAAGCCGCCGAAATAGCCGGAGTCGCCGCTGAAAAACACGCGCACGTCCGGCGCATCGATGACCCACGACGCCCACAGGGTTTGATTGCCGTCAAACAGGCCCCGTCCCGAGAAGTGCTGCGAAGGCGTGGCCACCAATTTCACGCCGGCAATCCTTGTGCCCTGCCACCAGTCGAACTGCTGCACCTTGGCGGCCGGCACGCCCCATGCCACCAGGGTATCGCCTACGCCCAGCGGCGTCACGAAATGTTCCGTCTTGGCCGCCAGCTGCAGCACGGCGGCATGGTCGAGGTGATCGTAATGGTCGTGCGACAGGATGATCGCCTTGATCGGCGGCAAGTCCTCGATGCCGATGGGCGGCTGGTGAAACCGCTTCGGCCCCGCCCACTGCACGGGCGAAGCGCGCTCGGAAAAGACGGGGTCCGTCAGGAAGAATTCGTTGTTCAGCTTCAGCAGCAGGGTCGAATGGCCGAGGCGGAACAGGCTGTTGTCGGGGGCGTCCAGCAGCTGCGCCCGGGTCAGGGCTTGCACGGGCACGGCCGCGCCAGGCACGGTGCTGTCGGGCTTGTCAAAGAAAAACGTCCACATCAGCTTGAGCGTTGCTGCCGTGCCCAGCTTGTGCATCTGCACGGGATTGCGGAACTTGCCTTCGTGGCGTTGTAAAGATTCAACAGGCGCCGCAGGCTCGGCGCGCAAGGTGCAAGAACTCATGATGATCAGGACTCCCAGGGATAAGAGACGACGTACGACTCGATGCAAGTGCATATGCGGCCCGGTCAATAAAACACAAGGATTAAATTACACTACACAGTGTAGTTCCAATTTTAAGCAAAGTAAACCAACAGGTGTAAAATATTGTTTTCAAAGGAGATTTTCAGCCATGGCCGCACCGCAACGCCTCACCGACCGCAAGCGCGTCGCCATCGTCGATGCCGCCATCGCCGAGTTTCGCGAGCACGGTTTCGATGCGACCAGCATGGACAAGATCGCCGCCACGGCGGCCGTTTCCAAGCGCACGGTGTACAACCACTTCCCCAGCAAGGACGAGCTGTTCGCGGAAATCCTGCAGCGCATGTGGGAAAGCAGCATGGCCCAGCCTGCCGTGCCCTATGTTGCCGACCAGCCCCTGCGCCCGCAAGTGCTGGCCCTCGTCGAGCAAAAGATGGACTTGCTGTGCGATCCGGCCTTCATCGACCTGGCGCGCGTGATCTTCGGCGAAACCATCCACTCGCCCGCGCGCGCGCAAGCGATGGTGACGCGCCTGAATGAAAAGGAAACGGGCCTGAATATCTGGATCCGCGCGGCGCAGCAGGATGGCCGCATCAAGGCGGGCGAAACCCTGGAAGTGGCGCACCTCTTGATGTCGCCCTTGAAAACCTTTGCCTTCTGGCCGCAGATCACCCTGGGCGAGCCACTGCTGGGCCCGGCACGCCGGCAGGAAGTGGCGGCGCTGGCCGTCGATATCTTCCTGTGCTACTACGGCGTGGCAAAACAGACGGCATAAACAGGCGGCAAATGGGCGGACAGCGTCTGCCAGTGCTCGCCGCCATCGCCGGAATACCAGGCGCCACCCGTCGTCGACGCCATCAGCAGGCTGCGCCCGTCGCCGGCCAGCGCCAGCCCGTGGCGGTACACGAGGTCATAGCAATGCTGCTGCGGCAGACCGTCGCGCAAGACCTCGAAGGTTTTGCCGCCGTCGCGCGTGCGCGTCACGGCCAGCGCCCCATCGCGCGGGATGCGCAGCGCGTCCGCCTGCGCCGGCACGAACCAGGCCGTGTCGCCATCGCGCGGATGCACGGCCACGGCAAAGCCGAAATGCGACAGCGGCGCCGTCGTCACTTCCTGCCAGTGCCAGCCGGCGTCCTGCGAGCGCCAGATGCCGTTATGGTGCTGGCACCACAGCGCGTCCGGCGCGCCGGCGCTGCGCACGATGCGGTGCGGGTCTTGCACGGCCTCGTTTTCATCGAGCTCGGGCGGCATGTAGTCGGCGCGCATGCCCGTCGCGCTCAAGGCCCAGCTGGCGCCGCCGTCCAGCGTTTGCCACACGCCGCCGCAGGACACGCCCACCAGCACGGTATTGCTGTCGCGCGGATCGACGCAGATGCTGTGGATGCCGGGCACGTCGTAGCCGCCGCCAAACCACTGTGCCCGCTGCGGCACGTTCCACAGCGATTCCACCAGCTGCCAGCTGTCGCCCCGGTCGCCGGAGCGGAACAGGCCGCCAGGCAGGGTGCCCGCCCACAGGACGCCGGGCTGGTCCGTGCCGCCGGCCGCCAGCGACCACACTTGCCGCACCGTCCAGTCGATCGTGTCGCCGCTGTCCGCCGGCTTCGCGGGATAGGCGGGCACGGCGATCTCTTGCCATTGCCCGCCAGCATCGCGGCGGTGCAGCTTGGCGCCGAAGTGGCCCAGGTTCAGGGCCGCGTACAGGGTGCCGTCGCGGCTGTCGTGCAGCAGCATGGACACGGGGTCGCCCGCAAACTGCACCAGCGCCAGCTGCCAGGCGCCGTCATCGGCCAAGTCGACTTGAAACAGGCCCTTGCGGGTGCCCAGATACGCGCGTTGCGCCATGCCTGCTCCCATGCTTAACCTCCTGAAAGTGCTTGCAAGACATAGACTTGACTGTCGGGCCGCAGGGCATCGTCCAGCACGCGGCGCTCGCGGCAGCGGGCGCCATCGATGAAGATCACCACGTTGGCGCGCAGGGCGCCCTGCTCGTCGAGCACATAGCCGCGCAGCCGCGGATGCCGGGCAAACGCGGCATCGAGGGCGGCGCGCAGGCAGGGCGCCGCCACGTCCACCGTGGGGACGTCGAGGAAGCGTGCCAGTTGCCGGGTGAAATGCAGGTGCGCCATGATCCCTTCGACGTCATCGGCCTGCACTCATTCTAGTCCGCTTTGCGGACGATGCAACGGCGATAAGGCTAAAATAAGGGCAAGCACACAAGGAGGCCAGGCATGACGATTACCCCGGAAGAACTAGCGGTGCTGATGCAGGAAGTGGAAGTGGCCGATCCCATCGACTTTGCCGACCTGCCCTTCAACGAACAGGAATTGCGCGGCCTGATCGCCAACCACCTGTGCGAGATGGCCGACGCCATGGAAAGCTTCAGCCCGGAAGACCGCAACCTGGCCCTGCTGGCCGTGGCGGCCAAGCTGGTGCTGGAAAACCTCGTGCTGCACGTGCAGCTGCTGCGCCGCCACGGCTTGCCCGTGGGCGACAGCGTGGAGGCGCTGCTGCAGCGCCTGCGGGGCGGTGGCCAGCCCTAACGGGCCACCGCGCCACCTTTACTGCAGGTTGATGGCCGTCACATAGCCGATATTGCTGCCATAGGCACCTTGCGCCGAGCGGATATACAGCACGCCATTGCGCGACAGCGACAGGGTGCCGCTCAGGCGATAGCTCCATGCTGCCTGGCGGCTGGCCAGGTCGAGCGCATGGGTGTTCCTGCCACCCGCCACAAACAGCAGGTTATTGGTCACGATCAAGTCGCCATTGAGCACCTCTTCGCCCACGCTGGCCAGCGGCCAGGTCCACAACACGGCGCCATCGCTGACGTTGCGCGCCTCGATTACCTTGCCGCTGTCGTTGCCGACATAAATCACGCCGCGCGCCACTACCGGCTGCGTGGTGAAGCGTCCGTTGACCGTCCAGCGCACGCTGCGGCTGCCCGCATCGACCAGGCTCAGGCTGTTGTCGACCGACTTGCCTGGATATGGCCGCTGGTTCAGCAGCAGCACGGTGTTGTCATTGACCAGCACGGGCGCCTGGCGCAAGGAACTCTTGCCGGTGCCGCCGAGCACCTGGCCCGGCACGGCCACGCTGAAGCGCTTGCTGCCATCGGCAATATTGAAGGCCGTCAAGGTGCCTGCCGCATTGCTGTACACGGTGCTCGCATTCACGGCCGGCGTCCACTCATCCACATTGCCCAGCTTGGGCAAGTCCAGGCTGGTGGACCAGCGGTTCTGGCCCGTTGTCGCGTCCAGGCTGATCACGTCATTATTGCCGCCGAGATAGGCATTCCCGCCGAACAAGGTCGGCGCCGTCATCGGCGAGGCGGCCACCAGCAGGCCGTTGGTATTGGGCTGCCTGGCCACGGCCAGCCGGGCACCGGACAGCGCATCGAAGGCATAGGCATCGTTCACCCCTGCCATGACCAGCCGGTTGCCGGCCACGCCAGGCGCGCCCAGCACGTCGCCCAGCTTCAGCTCTGTTTGCCACGCCGCGGCGCCGTCCGTTTCCAACAGGGCCGACAAACGGTAGGTGTAGATGTATTTGAATCGCTCGGCGGTGTCGTCTATCGCCACTTCTTCATTGAAATACACGAAGCCATTCGCCGCGACCAGCGGACTGATGCTGGTGCTGACGCCGCTGGCGTTGACAGTGCCCTTCCGTGACCAGCGGCGCGTGAATTTGCTGGCGTCGAGCGTGACGGGCACATAAGCCGTGTGCGCCGCATTGCCGTTGTAGCCTTCCCAGTCGGCGGCACCGGACAGCGGGCGCAGGGGCGACAGCGTGCCCTTCATGCCTGCCACCGTGATGCTGTAGCTGGCCGTGCGGGGCTGGAAATTGGGCGTGCCGGGGAAAGGGCTGACGGCAACGGCAAAGTCCACCGTCCCCGTGTACGTGCCTTCGGCCAGGCCCGGCTTGACGCTGAAATCCATCAGCCAGGAACCATCGGCCTGCTTGATGCGGTTCACCGTATCGAAGACCTTGGTGCCGCCGGCCGGCTTTTCGTCCCACAGCGGACGCTGGTCCGTCACCTTGGCGTACAGCATCACGGTCGCCTGGACCTTGTTGCAGCTTTCACCGGGCTGCTGCACGCAATTGAGACTGACCTGCGACAAATCCATCGCCTGTTCCGGCGATTCGCCGCCGCCGCAGCCGGTAAGGGAGAGTGCGCCCAGCATCGTCAAAGGCCAGGCAGCGGCCCGCAGCCGCTCTTGCAAGAAAGTCGTCATTCCATGTCCATGTTGAGTTTCATTTCCTCCACGATAGAGGTGAGCTTGAAACTTTGGTCATCTTTATAACATGGGAATTATTCTGAAAATCTAACAGATTCTCACCAGGGGACTCACTTGCGCACGGCCCGCGCCTGCAAGGTCAGGTCGCTTTCCGCCACCGCCACGCAAGGCAGGATGTCGCCATCGAGGCGTTCATCGGGGCTGATGCCGGGCCAGTCCACGGTGTAGCGGATCTTGCCCTCTGCCATGTGGCACAGGCAGGTGCGGCAAGTGCCGTTGCGGCAGGAACTGAGCAGGCGGATGCCGGCCAGCTCGGCGGCGGCCAGGATGGTGGTGCCCGCCTCGGCCGGGAATTGCCAGCCTTGCGGGACGATGGTGACGGTAAAGGTGGGGATGGTCAGGGGCGCGCTCATGCGCCCAGTTTAGCAGTCCGCCAGGGTGGTCCAGGTAGCGCCCTGCGCATGGCTGCGCAGCACGGCCTCCGCGAAGGCCAGGCCCGCCACGCCATCATGGACGGTGGGCAGCCAGCGCGCCGCTTCCGGTATCGGCGTCCCCGCCTGCAGGGCGCGGATGGCCAGCGCCGCATCCAGGTACAGCTGGGCGAACGCTTCCAGATACCCTTCCGGGTGGCCGGCCGGCACGCGCGTGGCGTGGCGCGCGGCGGCGCTGTCGACCCGCCCCGGGCGCAGCAGCTGGCGGTTGCCGCCCTGCGGCGTCACCCACAGTGCATTCGGTTGTTCCTGGTCAAAGTCGAGCTGCGCCTTGCTGCCGAACAGGCGCAAACGCACCGTGTTTTCGCAACCCGTCGCCACCTGGCTGGCCCACAGGGTGCCCCTGGCGCCGTTGGCGTAGCGCAGCATCACCTGCACGTGGTCGTCCAGGGTGCGGTGCGGAACGAAGGTGGACAATTCCGCCAGCACCTGCTGCGGCGTCAAGCCGCTGACGAACTGCACCAGGTGGTAGGCGTGCAAGCCCACGTCGAGCAGGGTGCCGCCCGGCCCGGCCTTCTGCGGGTCGTTATGCCAGTTGCCTTCGTTCATGCCGCCAGCCGCGATGGCGTCGGCCAGCCAGTCCTGCGAATACTCCACCTGCACGAGGCGCAATTCGCCGATCTCGCCCGCCTCGACCATGGCTTTCGCATGGCGCAGCAATGGGTAGCCGCTGTAGGTATGCGTGAGGGCCAGCAGCAGCTTTTTCTGCTGGGCCAACGCCGCCAGCGCCTGGCCTTCCGCCAGCGAGATGCCCAGCGGCTTGTCGCAGATCACATGGATGCCCGCTTCCAGGAACGCCGTGGCGACGGGCGCGTGCAAATGATTCGGCGTGACGATGGCCACCGCTTCGATGCCGTCCGGGCGCTGGCTTTCCGCCTGCGCCATGGCGCGGTAATCGCTGTAGCAGCGCTCCGGCGCCAGGTGCAGCGCGGCACCGCTGTCGCGCGCGCGCTGCGGGTCGGACGACAGGGCGCCCGCCACCAGTTCATACTGGTCGTCGATGCGCGCCGCGATGCGGTGCACGGCGCCGATGAACGCGCCCTGCCCGCCCCCTACCATGCCCAGCCTTAAGCGTCGCTGCATATCGTTTCCTTATTTCAAGCCAAGCAAGTGATGGATTTGATCCTGGTCAACCGCGCTGCCCGCGAAATCGTCGAACGCGTGTTCGGCCACGTGGATGATGTGATCGCGGATGAAACGCGCGCCTTCGGCCGCCCCGTCCTCCGGGTGTTTCAGACAGCATTCCCACTCCAGCACGGCCCAGCCCGGAAAATCGTACTGCGCCATCTTGGAAAAGATGGCCTTGAAATCGATCTGCCCGTCACCGAGCGAGCGGAAGCGCCCGGCCCGGTCCTGCCAGTCGCCGTAGCCGCCATACACGCCCTGGCGTCCGCTGGGCCTGAATTCCGCGTCCTTGACGTGGAAAGCCTTGATGCGCGCATGGTAGATGTCGATGAAGGCCAGGTAGTCGAGCTGCTGCAGCACGAAGTGGCTGGGGTCGTACAGGATGGACGCGCGCGGGTGCCCGTCGACGGCGGCCAGGAAACGCTCAAACGTCACGCCGTCATGCAAGTCCTCGCCCGGATGCAATTCATAGCAAAGGTCCACGCCGGCAGCATCAAACGCATCGAGGATGGGCCGCCAGCGTTTCGCCAGCTCGGCGAACGCCGTCTCCACGAGGCCCGCGGGGCGCTGCGGCCACGGATACAGATACGGCCAGGCCAGCGCGCCGGAAAACGTCACGTGCGCCGTCAATCCCAGGCGCTGCGAGGCGGTGGCCGCCCACAGCAACTGCTGCGTGGCCCAGGCCGTGCGGGCGGCCGGATCACCGCGGACCTGTTCTGGCGCAAAGCCGTCGAACAGCGCGTCATACGCGGGATGCACGGCGATCAGCTGGCCCTGCAGATGCGTCGACAACTCCGTCACCTGCAAGCCGTGGCGCGCCAGCAGGGCTTTTACCTCGTCGCAATACTGCTGGCTGTTGGCCGCCTGTTCCAGATCAAACAGGCGCGGTGCCGTGGGCAGCTGCAAGCCCTTGTAGCCCAGGCCGGCCGCCCATTGCGCCAGGTGCTCGAGCGAATCGAACGGCGGCGCGTCGCCGAGAAACTGGGCCAGGAAGATGGCCGGGCCCTGGATGGTTTTCATGGGTATCCTTTAACCCCCAGGACACTGGCCCTGGAGGAGGTTCGGTTAAAAAGGCGAGTTCGGAAAGTAGAACTGCCTGGCGTTCTCGCGCGTGATCAGCACCGAGGGGATGATGGTGTTGGCCGGCAATTTATCACCTTTCAGGCGCGCTTCCGTCGTCAGCTTGATAGCGTCGTACATGAACTTCGGCGAGTAGGACACGTCGGCCACGATCAGCGGGTCGGAACCGTCCATGATCTTTTTCACGGCGCCCTTCGCGCCCGCGCCACCGAACACTTGCTTGATGTCCGTGCGCTTGGCTTGCGCGATGGCCTTTTGCACGCCGATGGCCATGTCGTCATCGGCGGCCCAGACGGCGTCGATGTGCTTGAAGCGGGTCAGGTAATCCTGCATGACCTTGAAGGCATCGTCACGGTTCCAGTTGCCATACTTGGCATCCAGTACCTTGATGTCGGGATGGCCCTTCATGACGGCGGAAAACGCGTCAAAGCGCTCGTTGTCCAGGGTGGTCGGCATGCCGCGCAGCACGACGATATTGCCCTTGCCGTTTAAACTTTTCGCCAGGTATTCGGCCGGCAGCTTGCCGAAGGCCGTGTTGTCGCCCGCAATATACGCATCCTGCGACTGCGTGTTCGTCAAGCCGCGGTCCACCACCGTCACGTAGACGCCTTTGCTTTTTACTTGCGCCACGGGCTGGGTCAAGGACGCCGATTCGATGGGGAAGATGACCAGGGTGTTGATCTTGTTCACCGTCAACATATCCTGCAACTGGTTCGCCTGCTCGGGCGCCGTGGCGGCCGTCTTGACGATGATTTTCACGCCAGGATGGGCTTTTTCCAGCTCCGCCTTGGCCTGGTTTGCCCACCAGACGATGCCCGAAGTGAAACTGTGCGTAGCCGTGGGGATGGCGACGCCGACGACCAGCTTGTCAGCGGCCTGCGCCGGCCCCATCGGCAACGCCCACGCCTGCATCACCAGCACTGCCATCCCTGCTACCCGTATAAAGCTCTTCATGCTGCTCTCCTCCAAGGTTGTGGGCGCCCGGTGGCCGCCCTTTCAGAACGCCGCTCTGGTTTTATTTGCGGCCTCGCTGCAGGAAGGCGACGGCGATGATCACCACGCCTTGTACTGCGGCATTCAGGTAGACGCTGATGATGCTGGTCAAATTCAGGATATTGCTGATCACGGACAGCAGGATGGCGCCGATGACGGTGCCGACGATGCGTCCCTCGCCGCCCTTCAGTGCCGTGCCGCCCACGACGACGGCGGCGATGGCTTCCAGCTCCCACAGCAAGCCCGTCGTGGGCGTGGCCGAGCCCAGGCGCGGCACGTACAGCACGGTGGCGATGCCCACGCACACGCCCAGCAGCATGTAGGTGGCGATCTTCACCCGGTCGACGTTGATGGCCGCATAGCGTGCCACTTGCTCGTTGGAACCAATCGCCTGCACGTGGCGGCCAAAGGTGGTGCGGTTCAATATGACGGCGCCGGCCGCCGCGACGAAGAGGAAAATCCAGATGGGGATGGGCGCGCCCAGCACGCTCGTGTAGTAGACGGGGCTGTACAGCTCGGACAGGGTGGCATCCAGGGTCAGCGCGCCGCCGTCGGCCAAATACGTCAGCACGGCACGGAAGATGCCGAGGGTGCCCAGGGTCACGATGAACGGTTCGATATTGCCCTTGCTGATCAACAAGCCATGCATCAAGCCGAAACCGGCACCGAGGATCAAGGCCATGGCGATGCCCAGCACCAGCATGGTGATCGGCGCCAGGTTGCCCCCCGCCCCTTGCGCCAGCGCATTCATGAAATAGATCATGCAGCCCGCAATCAGGGCCGCCATGGACCCGACCGACAGGTCGATGCCGCCCGAGATGATGACGAAGGTCATGCCGACGGCGATGATGCCGATAAAAGCCGTGCGCGTGAGCACGTTCATCAGGTTGTCCACGGTGGCGAAGTCGCCGTTGAGCAAGGTGCCCGCGATGCACAGGGCCAGCAAGCCCAGCACGGGGCCAAAGCCCTTGATGCGCGCGCCGAAGCTGGCAACGGTAGAGGCAAGCGGGGATACGGTGGTGTCAGTGCGTGCCGGTTGCATGGGCAATCAACTCCTCTTCGGTCAGGTGGTCAGCAGACAGGGTGGCTTGCAAGGTGCCGGCGCGCATCACGGCGACTCTATGGCACAGGCCGATCAATTCGATCAGTTCGGAGGAAATCACGATCACGGCACGCCCTTCGGCGGCCAGGCGGTGGATCAAAAAGTAAATGTCGCGCTTGGCGCCTACGTCCACGCCACGGCTCGGCTCGTCGAGCACGACGACGCGCGGGTCCGAATGCAGGCATTTCGCCAGCGCCAGCTTTTGCTGGTTGCCGCCCGACAACATGCGCGCGCGGCTGTCCAGGTCGCCCGTGCGGATATTGAAGTCCAGCACGGCCTTGGCCAGCGCGGCTTTCTCGCCAGCCACATCGAGCCACGGCCGCGCATAGCGCTCCATCGTCATCATCGTGAGGTTTTCGCGCAAGCCCAGGTTCACATGCAAACCTTTTCCCTTGCGGTCTTCGCTCAAATACGTCATACCGTGCTGCATGGCTTGCTTGGGGCTACGGATATCCACGGCTTGGCCATTGAGATGGATCAACCCCGCGCTGCGCGGACGCAAGCCCAGCAAGGCCTCGAACGATTCCGTGCGCCCCGCGCCCACGAGGCCCGCAAAGCCCAGCACTTCGCCCGCGCGCACCTCGAAGGACAAGTCCCTGGACCAACCCGGCACCGTCAGCCCCTCGACTTTCAGCAACACAGGAGCTTCTTTCGCCAGCGCCACCTTGGCGGGGAACATGTCGGACAATTCGCGCCCCACCATCAAGTTGGCCATCTGCTGGCGCGTGAGGCTGGCCGTCGGCTCGCGCGTGACGAAGCGCCCGTCGCGCATGACGATGACCTCGTCCGTGTTGCGTTCCACTTCGTCGAGCTTGTGGGAAATGTAGAGGATGGTGACGCCATCGCTTTTCAGCTGCGCCATGACGGCAAACAGCCGCTGGGTTTCCGACGACGTCAGGGTGGCCGTCGGCTCGTCCATGATCAGGAAGCGGGCGCGGCGCGACAGGGCCTTGGCGATTTCCACCAGTTGTTTCTCGGCGACGATCAGGTCGCGGATCTTCGTGTCGGGCGACACGTCCAGCCCCACCTGCTTCAGGTAACGCGACGCTTCCTCGCGCATGGCGGCCTCGTCCAACAACCAGCCCCGCGTCTTTTCGTGGCCTAAAAACATGTTTTGCGCCACCGTCAGGTGCTCGGCCAGGTTGAATTCCTGATGGATCAGCACGATGCCGGCGGCCTCCGCCGCGCGCGAACTGGCGAAGCGCCGGGGCTGGCCATCGATCAGCAGCTGGCCTTCGCTCACGCCCTCGTAGCCGGCGAGGATTTTCATCAGGGTCGACTTGCCGGCGCCGTTTTCGCCCAGCAAGCCATACACGCGCCCCGGCGACAGGGCAAAACTGACGCCATGCAGGACGCGCACGGGGCCGAAATCCTTGCACACCCCCTCGAAACCGACGGCAACGCTCACTATGCACTCCCTCGCAAGACCAAGTTATGTTCCAGCAACACGCCCGGCACGCTGGCCGCCGGGTCCGCCAAGCGCTGCAGCAGCAGGCGCGCCGCCGTCTCGCCCAGCTCGCGCATGGGCTGCGCGATGGTCGTCAAACCGGGATCGATCTGCGCGGCGATGGCGATATCGTCGAAGCCGATCACGGCCACGTCCTCGGGTACGCGCTTGTTCAGCTGGCGCAGCGCGCTCAAGACGCCGATGGCCAGGGTGTCGGAGACGGCAAAGATGGCCGTCGGCGCGTCCGGCCCCGCCATCATGTCCAGCGCCGCCTGCGTGCCGGCTCCGTAGTCGAGGCTTTGCACCGTGCGCACCCATTGCGGCTGTACGGGCAGGCCGGCGGCCGCCAGGGTGTCCAGATAGCCTTGCTGGCGTTGCCGCGCGTACAGATAGCGTTCATCGGAATTGATCAGGCCGATGCGCGTGTGGCCGCGCGCCAGCAGATGCGCGACGGCGTCGGAGGCGGCGCGGTGGTTGTCGATGCCGACATAGGGCACGGCCACGCCGGGATCGAATTCGCAGCAGGCCACCCACGGCAGGCTGGCGGACTCATGCGACAAGGCATGCTGCACCGTATCCGGGTCCAGGCAGATGGCGCCATCGGCGCGGTGCATGCGCAGCAAGTCGAAATACGAGCGCTCGCGGCCCGCGTCGGCGCCCGTGTCGCACAGGAGGACGAAGTAGCCGTGTTCGCGCGCCACCGTGTCGATGCCGCGCACGATCTGCGCATAAAAGGGGTTGCCCATGTCCGGCACCATGGTCAGCAGCATGCGGCTCTCGGCCGTGCGCAGGCTGCGCGCCAAATGGTTCATGCGGTAGCCCAGCGCGGCCACGGACGCGAGCACCTTGTCGCGCGTGGGCGCCCGCACCCCGCTCTGCTCGTTCATCACGCGCGAAACGGTGGCCACCGACACGCCCGCATGCGCGGCGACGGCGCTGATGGAGACAGTTTCTATCGGTAAAGAGGATGGAACGGCTGCTGGCATGGGGCTTCTGCATAAAATGTAATCGATTACATTTATAGGCCAGCCAGCCGCCCGATGCAAACATTATCGATGCTGCAATGCGCAAAAATGAGGCAAAAACGGTGCCGTAGCGAGCGTCAAAAACAGGCGGTTCCAGGCGGGAGAGCAGCCGTCTGCTGCGCGGCAAAACGGCCACGCAGCAGAGAAGAAAAAAACTACTGCATCATCGCGCAAAACGTCTCGGGATTGCCATCAAGGATGACGCCGCTGGGCCAGCGGTGGCTGCGCTGCCGGGCGCGCCGCAGGGAGGCGGCCAGGGCCGAGTCGCCATCGACGGCGTAGACGAAGACGGGCATGTTCAAGGTGGCCGCATCCATCAGCAAATTCGGATTGGCATCCAGGCTGCGCGCATCGACGTGCACGCCGACGGGCATGCCGATCTGCTGCTGCACGCGCTGCAGCCAGGCCTTATCCAGCCTGGGCGGGCGGGCATTCTTCGCGATAAAGCGGCTGACCTTGTTGGCGCCCGCCGCCTGCGCATTGCGCGCATCGAACACGAGCAAGCCCAGGTAGCCTTGCGGGTCGGCGCGGCGCGCGCAGGCGAGGTTGTTCGGCACGCCCGAGGTCAGGAACCAGTTGCCATGCTTGATGCCGCCGCGCAATTGCGCTACCAGCGTGCCGATCAGGGCGCACGAGGGCACGACGTCCTTGATTTCCGCATTCAGGGTCTTGTTCGGGAAAGCCGTCGCCAGGTCGGCCACATCGCTGACGAACGGCGGCGTTTCCGGCGTGGCCACGCCGCGGTTCTTCATGCTGGCGGCACGCCAGTCGTCGGCCGTCAATTGCTTGACGGTACGCGGCGCGCCCGTGTCGACGACCCTGCCCGTCAACAAGTCGTGGTGCACCACCCAGCTGCCGTCGCCCAGCAGTTGCAAATCCGTCTCGACCCCGTCCCAGGTGCCGAAATACGTGTTGCGCAGGGCGCTCAGCGAGTTTTCCGGCGCATTGCCGGCGCCCCGGTGGGCGTGCACCTGCATGCCCAGGCAGTCGGCCTGGGCCGCCGTGCTGAACATGCTCAATAGCAAGACCAGTGCGGCCGCCTTATTTTTTTTCCGGGTGATAACCATATTCGAGTCCCTGCAAAACATTGATGCGGATCGCTTCGTTGACGGGGTAGCTGTAGCCTTGTCCCACGGCCACGACGTGCGTGATATTGGCCAGCGCGGCCTTGCCGGCGATGTTCCAGCGCGTGCTGTCCGGCTCGCTCTGGCGCGTCCAGTCCAGCATTTGGCGGAACAGCTCGCTGCGCGTGACGTTGTTGTCGAGCAGCGACAGCATGCCCCAGATGCCCAGGAAGGCCGTCGCCAGCACGCCCGTGGCGATCCAGGCGGAGCGGCGGCTCAGTTGTCCATCGGCGCCGGCCTGCTCGCCCCGGCGTGCCGCCAGCAGCAATAATACGACGGTGGCAACCAGGTACAGCAGTTTCGAAAAGTGGCCGATGGCGCCCAGCAGCGAGAAGAACAGGGCCACGGGCGGCACGATGGCGGCGCGCGCCGCTTCCTTGCCCTCTGTAAAGTATTTGCCACCGCCCTCGAAGTCGCTGCGGCTGGCGCGGTATTCCACCAGCCGTTCCGCCGTCTGGCGCGCGGCGAACTGGTCGAACAAACGGCTGAATTCGGCCGGACTGGCATATGCAACTTGCACCACGGCACCTTTGGGCAAGCGCAAACCCTTGGCCGCTTCGCTGCCATCGCCGCCGTCCGGCCCGTCGCGCAGCACGGCCTGGATGCCCGGGCGCGCGACGAAGGCGGGGAAGGACAGGCCGGGCGGAATGCGGTCGCCCTTGATGTTCAAGCCCTTGCTGGCCGCTTCCGACGCATAGCGGCGCTTGACGGCCAGGCGGAACGAGAACTGGTCGGCCGGGTGCCAGTTGGCCCCGACGGGCACCTTCTTGCGGACGTTATTGACCACGGCCGCGCGCCGGCGCGCCGGCACCGTTTCCGGCTGCCAGCCGTGGCGCGACAGGCTTTGCCGGTAATCGCTCCAGGCCGCTTCCTGCTGCTGGCGCAAGCCCGCATCGTTGTCGGGAATAATGCCCGAATACAACTTCCACTTTCCGTGCACTTCCTCGATCGCCTGCTGGTACTTGGCATAGTAGCCGGCCGGACCGCCGGCGAGCTTGCGGACATTGAAATTGATCAACTGCTCCTTGGCCGGCTCCATGCGCTCGTCGAGATGGCGCACGGACACGGCCAGGAAGGGGAACAGGGCCAGGAAGGACTTGCCTTCCGGCTTGGCGAACAGGGTGGGATCATCGACCAGGCCCTGCAGCTGCAGGCTGCCGCCTACCAGCGAGCGCTGCAGCAAGGTGGTGTGAAGGCCAGGCGGCGAAATTCCGCGTCGCGCGTGTTGACCAGCACGTTCACCGTGGTCTTCAGCACGCCGAAGACGACGGTGGCCGTCACCAGGCAGCAGACGATGATTTTCTTCCAGCCGGGACCGCTGCCATCCCTGCCGCCGTTCTTCAGGCGGCGGCGCCACATCAGCTGCAGCACCACCAGCGCGGCGGCGATGCCGGACAGGCTGCGGCCATAGAATTCCACCCCTTCCACGTCTTCCGGCTGGACGTTGCCGCCCACCACGTCGAGCAGGCGGGCATTGAAACCCAGCTCGAAGCACAGATACGCGATGGTGAGGACGATGAGGATCAAGGTCTGCCGGATTTGCAGACTGCGCAGACTCGCGGCCATCTTATTTCCTCAGGTCGATGACGACGGGCTTGATCTCTTCCGTCTGGAACGTCATGGCGGCCGGCGCGCGCGCGGCGGGGGCGGCGGGCGCGCCCGGCACCGTGCGGACCGGCGCAGGCGCAGGCGCTTCCTGCGCCACCTGGCGGCGGCTCTTGCCCGCCGCGCGCGGGGCGGGCT